>NZ_CP076854.1:1200000-1516555 GCF_018987265.1 Rhizobium sp. WYJ-E13
AAACCGGCGCTTATTCCTCGCTGGTCGACACGCTGGCCATTCGCGCCCGGATGGCGCCGATCCGTTCGGCTTTCGATGCGCTTGGCCCAGTCCTGCCCGAAATCGCCGATGAAATTGGGCTTTCCGTGCCTGTCTATTGCGGTATCCATGATTCAAATGCCTCGCTACTGCCGCATCTCGTCGGCCGTGAAGCGCCCTTCGCCGTAGTCTCGACCGGTACATGGGTGATCAATTTCGGTGTCGGCGGCGATCTCGACCATCTCGACGCGAAGCGCGATGCGCTTGCCAATGTCGACGCCTATGGCCGCGCTGTGCCCTCCTCCCGTTTCATGGGCGGTCGCGAATTCGAAATTCTCTCGGCGGAAATCGGCGAGGTCAGCGATGCCGCTGCACGAACTGCCGTCGCTGATGTCATTGCCAAGGGTATCATGCTGTTGCCGAACGTGGCGACGGGCTCCGGTCCCTTCCCCGGCAAGGTCAGCCGCTGGGTGGGTGTGGAGGGCGCCAGTCGCCAAGAGCGATATGCCGCGGCCTGCCTCTATCTGGCGCTGATGACACAGGCCTGTCTCGGGCTGATCGGTGCAAAAGGCCCCGTTATCGTCGAAGGTCCGTTCGCGCTGAACGAGACCTACTTGTCCCTGCTTTCTGCGTTGACCGGCCGGGATACGATGGCGCTGCCGGGCTCGACGGGCACCAGCCAGGGTGCCGCGCTGCTTGCCGGCATCAGACCCGTTTCCAGCGCGGAAAAACACTTCGCACCCTCGGCAATCCCAGGGCTTTCCGACTACCGGGAGCACTGGTACGCCGCGATGGAATAACAGTCTTTCCAACGGTGCCCTTGTTCAGACCGGCTGTGCCGCTACTGTGGCACCTCTCGATTTGATGGAGGAGACAGCATGACTGATCCATTCGACCCGCGGGCGCTGGCCGCCAAGCTTTACAGCCTGCGCCAGGACGGAAAGCAGGAGCCGACAAGCGCCTTTCCGCTGCCGAACGATTTTCACCAGGGCATGGAAGCGCAGAATTTCCTGAAGGCCGATGAAGCTGTCGCCAGCAATGCCTGGAAGGTTACGGCCTCCCCCGAGGGCCAGCCGGTTACTGCGCCCCTCCATCCCTATGCTGAAGCCGTCTCCGGCGCGACGATCCCCTGGTATCCGGGGATGAAATTCGAGGCCGAAATTGCGGTGCGCCTCGGCAAGGACCTGCCGTATCGCAAGGGCGCACCCTACAGCCGCGCCGAAGTGCTGGAAGCAATATCCAGCGCCTATCTCGGCGCCGAACTGCTGGTCAGCGCGGTCAAGGAAAGCGGTGCTGTCTCCTTCCTTCTCTTCCTCGCAGACCGTCTCGGCAATAGCGGCTATGTGCTCGGCCCATCCATTTCGAAGAGCTTTATCGATACGGCCGCAAGCACGCCGGTGAAGGTCACCCATGGCAGCAAGGTGATCTATGATGGGCTTGCCAAGCATCCGAAGGGCGACGTCCTGTTCTGGCTCCTCGACTACATCAACGACCCGCTGCGGCCGGACGATTCGCTGAAGTCAGGCGCGCTCGTCACCACGGGTACGCTCAGCGGCGCCGTCGAACTCACCGAGCCCGGCGAGATCGATATCCGCTTCGGCGACAGCGCGCGGCTGACCTTGTCCGTCGTCTGATATCGGCTTTTTTGCACAACGAATCTGGGTGATTGTCATACCACTCTGCCTCCTGTATTAAACTTGAGTTTAATACGAAGGTTTATTCTGGCCATCTGGCCGGAGGCGGAAGTGGGAATGACGTTTCAACCGCGCATGCAGAACAAGATTCACGGTTTTTCCGTCACCAAAGGCGTCAATCGCCGGGTGTGGAACGGCATCGTGGCCGATGTCTGGGATGTCGAATGCGCCTCCCATTGCGGCGGCTACTACGTATCGCAAGACCCGCGGCTTTTCATCCTCCTCGAAAAGCGCGGGCCTGGCAATTCGCGGGTTAAGCTCTCGCCGCGTGCCCATGGCACAGTGCAAGACACCGAAAAACGGCCGATCTCCTATGTGCCGGCCGATATGGAGGTCTGGGCCGATCTGGTGGGTGTGCATTCGCTGCGCCATCTCGATATCCATTTCGATGTCGAGACCATCAGCCGAAGGCTCGGCGATGATCTCGATCCGCAGCGCCTCGCCAATGCTCAACTCCTGTTTTCCGACGAGCGCCTTTTGTCGCTTGCCCAGTTGATTGCTGCCGAATGCGTCAATCCGCAGCCGCTGCATGATCTCTATGGAGACGGCCTGTCGCTCTCCCTCATCATCGATGTGCTAAAGCTTACCAAGGTGCAGCCGCGCAAGCGCAGCAAGCTTGCAGGTTGGCAATTGCGCCGCGCCACCGATTTCATCGAGGAGAATTGCCTGCGCAATATCCGGCTGGAGGAACTTGCATCCGTCACCGGCCTGTCGCAATCGCATTTCAGCCATGCCTTCAAGGCATCGACCGGCGTTGCGCCGCATCAATATCAGACCAATGTCCGCCTCGACCGCGCAAAACATCTGCTCGTTGGCAGCGAATATCCGCTGACGACCATCGCTGTGGAAACCGGCTTTGCCGATCAGGCCCATTTCACCCGTGTCTTCCGTAAGAATTTGGGAACCACACCGGCGAACTGGAAAAAGGCGCAGATTGCCTGATTGCAACACGCCTGGGCATTTGCGTGCAGCGCGGAAAATTGCCCAAGAACGTTCAATTTCCACCCGATCGCGACAATCCGCCCGATTAAATTTGAGTTAAACACTCGACTTATTCAAGGCCAAACCGTGGCAAGCGAGGCCGCGGCATGAGTGGGGTAAATTATGCGAGCGCAGACCAAGGGGCTCACCTTCAGGACATATCTACTGGCAGGAACGGCATTCGCCGGGATCATGGCGGGCTCTTCCGCCCTTGCTCAAGATGCCAATCCGACGCAACTGGCGCCGATCGTCATCCAGGGCGGCGATGAAACCGCCACCAGCCCCGTCAAAGGCTATGTCGCGAAAACCTCTTCCACGGGCTCCAAGAGCGATACGCCGATCAACGAAACCCCGCAGTCGGTCTCCGTTATCGGCAGGCAGGAAATGGATGATCACGGCATCACCAACAAAATCGACGAAGCACTCCTTTACACGCCCGGCGTCACAACCCAGCCCTTCGGCAATGATCCCGATACCGATTGGTTCTATATCCGCGGCTTCAACGCGACCCAGACCGGCGTCTTCTTCGACAACCTGAACCTCTTCAGCTACGGCTTCGGCGGTTTCCAGATCGATCCGTTCATGCTGGAGCGTGTCGAGGTTCTGAAGGGGCCGGCCTCGGTTCTTTACGGCGGCGCCAATCCCGGCGGCATCATCAATCTCGTACGCAAGCGCCCGCTCGATGAGCCGCTTTATTACACCGATATCGGCATCAACAGTAACGGCAACGCCTTTACCGGTTTCGATATCTCCGACAAGGTCGGCTCCAGCGATACGATGACCTACCGCATCACCGGCAAGGTCTCCGGCGGCGACAACTACTCCGATTTCTCTCATGATTTCCGCGGCTTCATCATGCCGCAGCTGAAGGTCGCCCCTGACGATGCGACGAGTTTCACCGTCTGGGGTTATCTCGCAGGCCTCGATCAGGTCCACACAGGCAACGGCTTCTTCCCCTATGAGGGCACGGTCGTGGACGCGCCCTTCGGCAAGATCCCACGCGACGCCTTCTATGGCGAGCCTGATATCGACGACGGCAGCTATGTGCAGAAGATGGTCGGCTACGAATTCGAGCATGAATTCGACAATGGCGTGAAATTCACCTCGAATTTCCGTTATGGCCGCCTGGATAAACATGAGCAGGGTCCGTACCTCAACGGCTATGAGGGCGGTGTTCCAACGGCTCCAGATTACGACCTTGCCCGTATCGGTTTCGAAGGCCGCTCCGGCGTCGATTCCGTCGGCATCGACAACCGCGTAGAGGGCGAGACAGAGCTCGGCGGCACTACCCATAACCTGCTCGCCGGTATCGACTACAAATATTACCGTCTGGACAACTGGCAGGCTTGCTGCGGCTCGAACCCGATTAGCGCGACCGACCCGGTCTACGGCACGCCACAGGGTGCCAACTTCGTTTACGCCGATGGTATCGTGAGCATGAAGCAGATCGGCATTTACGCTCAGGACCAGATCCATTTCGGCGACGGCTGGCTTCTGACGCTGAACGGCCGCTATGATCATGTCGACATCGACTCCGATGCCGCGATCGGCACGAGCTACGGTTTCGATGACGGCGCGGCCAGCGGCCGTGCCGGCCTCGCCTACGAGTTCGACAACGGCCTGACCCCCTATGTCAGCGCAGCAAGCTTCTTCAACCCGTTGATCGGCACCGGCATTTCTGGCCCCCTCAAGCCTGAAGAAGGCTATCAGATCGAAGGCGGCGTCAAATATGAACCGGCCTTCTTCGATGGCGTGATCACAGCCTCCGTATTCCAGATCGACAAGCGCAACAATGCCGTGACCAATCCAATCACCTTCGAACAGAGCCAGCTCGGCAAGGTACGTTCGCGCGGCTTCGAACTCGAAAGCAAGATCAACGTCAACGACAACTGGAAGGTCACGGCGGGTCTCGACTATACCGACATGGAAGTGTTGGAAAACGCCGCCAACCCGCTTCTGGTCGGCAAATCCCCCTATATCACACCGAAGGTCAAGGCTTCGCTCTGGGTCGATTATCTGGTCACGACGGGTGCGCTGGAGGGTCTCAGCCTTGGCGCCGGCATTCGACATCAAGGTTGGTCATGGGCGGATGAACAGAATACCGAAAAAGTGCCATCGGCGACGGTTTTCGATGCAGCTATCCGCTACGAGAAGGAAAACTGGGCCGCATCGCTCAATGTCGCCAACCTCTTCGACAAGGAATATGTCACCAGTTGCCAAGGCCTTACGGTCTGCGGTTATGGCGATGCACGCACGGTCACTTTCAAGCTCAGCAAGAAATGGTAAGTTGACAAATATAGTTTAGTTTTTCAGGAAGCTGCGATAAAGGAGGGTTAAGGCCCTCCTGAGCCCTTTTGCAGCCAAGCCGGAGTTTCCTCGTGTCCAAGTCCTTCCTGACCCTTACCGGGATCGATTATGCCATCGGCACCAGACCCATCCTCAACGGCATTGATCTAGCGCTCGAGGCTGGCCGCATCTACGGCCTGGTCGGCCCGAACGGATCCGGCAAGAGCACGCTCTTGAAGATCATCGCCCGACAGATTGCCCCAAAGTGCGGTGCGATCGACTTCGACGGCAAAGCCGCCGCCGACTGGGGCAGCCGCGCCTTCGCCCGCCATGTCGCTTATATGCCGCAGTTCACGCCGGCGACCGACGGCATGACCGTGCGGGAACTGGTGGCCCTTGGCCGGTTCCCCTGGCATGGCACGCTCGGTCGCTTCAGCGCCACAGACCGTGAGATGGTCGAAGAAGCGATCGTCCGCACGGAGCTTGAGGATTTCGCTGATCGTCTCGTCGCCAGCATGTCCGGCGGCGAGCGCCAGCGCGCCTGGATCGCCATGATGCTTGCCCAGAATGCCCGCTGCCTGCTGCTTGACGAGCCGACGTCCGCGCTCGACCTCGCACATCAGGCAAGCGTGCTCTCATTGGTACAGGAACTCAGCCACGAGCGCGGCCTCACCGTCATCATCGTCCTGCACGACATCAATCTCGCGGCGCGCTATTGCGATGCCATCATAGCCCTCAATCGCGGCCAGATCACCGCCGAAGGTGCGCCAGCCGATATCATGCAGGCCGATAAGCTCCAGTCGATCTTCGGCGTCGGCATGGGCGTTTTCCCGCATCCGGTTCGCAACGAGCCGGTCAGCTACCTGCTGTAGGCCATGGCATCATTCCCCCGCAGGCATTTTCTGGCCGGCGCCGCAGCCACGCTGTCTGCCCCTGCACTCCTGCGGGCGGCCGACAGCCCGCGCGTCGCGACCCTCGACTGGGCACTGCTCGAAACCCTGCTGGCGATCGGCGCCAATGTGGTCGCCGGAACGGAACTGCGGCAGTTCCGTAAGGTGGCGGTCACGCCTGTCGTTCCCGGCGGCGTCACCGATCTCGGCCTGCGTGGCACGCCGAATTTCGAGGTGCTGCGCTTCGCTCGCCCGGAACTGATCCTCAATTCGAATTTCTACGCCTGGGCTGATGCGCGCATGCAGCCGATCGCCCCTGTCGAAAGCCATGCGATCTACAAGCCCGGCGAAAGCCCCTATGCGCTTGCCGAACAGACAACGCTCGCGATCGGCGAGCGGTTACAGCTTGCTGCTGCAAGGCAGCTTACCGAAAAGCTTTCCGCCAAACTCGACGGTTATAAGACGGCCTTTGCTGCGGGCGATGGCAGGCCGGTCATCCCGATCAATCTCGGCGATGCCAGGCATTTCCGCGTCTTCGGTTCCGACAGCATGTTCGGCGAGGTGCTGAAGCGTGTCGGCCTAACCAATGCCTGGCAGGGAGCGACCAGCTATTCGGCGACCGCTCCCGTCGGCATCGAGACGCTGGCTTCTATGCCGGATGCCTGGATCGTCATGATCCCGCCCCATCCGGCCGATGCGATCGAGGAACTTTCGACCAGCGCCTTCTGGAACGCATTGCCGGCCGTGCGCGAGAAGCGTGTGCTGATGCTTGGCTCCATCAATCCCTATGGTGCGCTCCCGGCTGCCATGCGCTTTGCCGATCTTCTGCAGGAGGGTCTTGACCATGCATGGAATGGTTAGTCTCGCCAGGCCCGCCCGCAGCCTCAACATTCCGTTTGCCACTGTTGCGCTGCCGGTGCTTTGCATCATTGCCTTCGCGCTACTGATCGCAACACGCCCGCAGGTTCCCGGCGACGTCGCTCAAGCCACCATGCTTGACGGCGTTCTGCTCTGGAACAGCATCATGCCGCGCGCCGTACTGGCGCTGATTGCCGGTGCAGCGCTTGGCCTTTCCGGCACGCTGTTGCAGCGGGTGTTGCGCAATCCCATCGCCGACGCCTCAACGCTCGGTATCGCCTCCGGCGCGGAACTGGCGATGACGGCGGCGCTCAGCTTTTCGCCGCTGCTACCTGGTTTTTCGCGAGAGATCATCGCCTTTGGCGGCGGGCTTGGTGCCGTCGCGATCGTGCTCGCCTTGAGCTGGCGGCGCGGGCTCGATCCGGTCACCGTCGCGCTCTCGGGCATGATCGTCAGCATGATCGCTGCCGCGCTCAGCGTCACACTCATCCTGGAGCGTGGCGAATATGCGATGTCGATCTATATCTGGGGCGCCGGTTCGCTGAGCCAGCAGGATTGGAACGGCGTGCTTTCGCTTGGTCCCCGCCTCGTCCTCGGCTTTACCGCCACCCTGATCCTGGTGCGGCCGTTGCGCATTCTGACACTGGATGACGGCAGTGCCAGGAGCCTCGGCCTCGCATTGCATTCTGCCCGCCTCGCCATCCTTGCGCTCGCGGTCTGGCTCGCTGCCTCGGTCACGGCAGAGGTCGGCATCATCGGCTTCCTCGGTTTGGCAGCACCGGCAATCGCGAGACTTCTCGGCGCACGCAGCACCGGGAGCCTGATGATCGCGGCACCGCTGACTGGCGCCAGTCTGCTTTTTCTCACCGATTGCCTGACCCAGATCCTCGGCCCCGGCTTCACAGATCTCGTGCCAACAGGGGCTGCGACAGCATTGCTCGGCGGCCCATCGCTGATTTTCCTGCTGCCGCGCGTACATTCCGTTGCGGCCACGGCGGCTCAATCAACGCGGCCGCTTACGAGACTATCAAAGCCGCTTGTTGCCCTTGCCGTGCTCTGCGCCACAGTTGTGCTGCTCTTCATCGCCTTCCTCACGCTCGGCCCGGCCGATGACGGTTGGCATCTCGCGACCGGCACCCTCTTCACCGGCCTCCTGCCCTTTCGTCTGCCACGCATCATCGTCGCGGCCTGCGCCGGCGGCATGCTCGCGGCGGCCGGCTTCATCATGCAGCGGATGACAGGCAATCCGATCGCAAGTCCGGAAGTGCTCGGCATCAGCAGTGGCGCCGGGGCTGGGTTGACGGTGGCTCTCTTCCTGTTCGGCTTCCCCTCACCCGCCATCATGCTGCTCGCCATGGCGCTTGCCGCGCTCGCCGCATTCGGGGCGATGATTGCCGTTTCCGCCCGAGCGCAATTCTCGCCGGAACGCATGCTGCTTGCCGGCGTCGGCATCGGCGCGTTCGCCATGGCGATCGTCAGCATGGTGCTCGCTCAGGGCGATATGCGCGGATACATCCTCTTGACCTGGCTCTCCGGCTCGACCAATCGCGCCGGTGCTTTTGAAGCTTGGACCGCAATCATCTCACTTGCCATCCTCGTCGCGCCGCTGCCGTTCCTCGGCCGCTGGCTGACGATGCTGCCGCTCGGTGGCAATTCCAGCCGGTCTCTCGGTCTTCGCGTCGGCGCAAGCCGCCTGACACTTGCCATTCTCGCCGCACTGATGACGGCAATCGCCTCATTCCTCGTCGGGCCGCTCAGCCTGGCCGGGCTCATCGCCCCGCACCTTGCGCGGCTTGCCGGCTTCCACCGGCCGGGTCACCAGCTTGCAGCAAGCGTGCTCTTCGGCGCTAGCGTGCTGATGACAGCCGACTGGCTCTCGCGCGTCGTTATCTACCCTTATCAGGTGCCGGTCGGCCTCTTCGCGGCCTTGATCGGCGGTCCCTATCTCATCTGGCTGCTTTCGAGAAAGGACATCAAATAATGATGGCTGCACCTTTTACCACATCCGGCATCGCAATCGCCGTCGATCCCGGTAGGATGCTCGACGAGCTTTGCACTCATTTTGTCGAACACAGCACCGTCAGGCGCGATGGCGACCAGGTGACCCTGGAGATGATGATCGGCAAGGCCGATATCCGCCATGAAGGCCGCTCGCTTGCGATCGAGCTCTCCTGCAAGAGTGCGCGCGCACTTCAAAATGTCCGCTCAGTGCTTGCCGAGCACCTCTTCCAGTTTGCCGGCGAGGATAAGTTGGAACTCACCTGGTCGGACGCGCCGAAAGCCGACCGGCTGCCGGACTTGCGAGAAATCCGGGTCATCGGCGCCCGCAATATCAGCCCGCACATGCGCCGGGTAACTGTTGCCTGCGACGACACCAGGCATTTCGCTCATGGCGGATTGCATTTCCGCCTGCTCATCCCGCCGAAGGGTCGCGTGCCTGTCTGGCCGAAACTGCTCGCGGATGGGCGTATCGAATGGGCGAAAGACGAGGATGCGCTGACGGTGCGCATCTACACGTTCCGCAGCATCGATCTGGAGCGTGGCGAGATCGACATCGATTTCGTGCTGCACGAGGGCGAAAACGTGCCCGGCGCGGAATGGGCGATGAATGCGAAGCCCGGCGATATCGCCGGTGCTCTGGGGCCTGGCGGCGGCGGCGTTCCCGATGCAACCACGATGATCCTCGCCGGAGACGAGACGGCGCTGCCGGCCATTTCGCGCATCGCCGCCGAAGTCCCGGCCGGAACACGGCTGCGCATCTTCCTCGAAGTCGATGGCCCTGCGGAAGAGCTGCCCCTGCCGTCGGCCGGTACGGTCGATCTGACCTGGATGCATCGCAACGGCGCGCCTGCCGGCACTATGGGTCTCATCGAAAATGCCATCAAGGATGCGTTGGCTGATGCCGCTACGGACACTTTCGTCTGGGCCGGCTGCGAGCGGTCCGAGGCCAAACGCATTCGCGATTTTCTCAAGACCGAACGCGCCCATGATCGCCACAAGATGAGCATCGGCGCTTACTGGGAGCGCTAGACGCTCCTCACATCTTTTCGCGGAACATCTCGATGATGGCGGAAAAATCCTTGCCGCCATTGCCGAGCTTTTCGAAGAGCGCGTAGAGCTGTGCTGCCTCCGCCCCAAGCGGCGTGGACGCACCGCTCACCAGCGCCGCTTCCTGCGACAGCCTGAGATCCTTCAGCATCAGCGCTGCGGCAAAGCCCGGCTTGTAGTCATTATTGGCCGGCGAGGTCGGCACCGGCCCCGGCACCGGGCAATAGGTATTGATCGACCAGCATTGGCCCGATGAGGTGGAGGCGACATCGAAGAGCGCCTGATGCGAGAGGCCGAGCTTTTCGGCCAGCACGAAGGCCTCGCAAACGCCGACCATGGAAATGCCGAGGATCATGTTGTTGCAGATCTTCGCAGCCTGACCAGCGCCTGCCTCACCACAATGGACGATCTTCTTGCCCATGGCCTCGAGGACTGGCTTTGCCTTGTCGAAGGCTTCGTCGGAGCCACCGGCCATGAAGGTCAGCGTGCCGGCGCTTGCCCCGCCCGTGCCGCCGGAAACCGGTGCGTCGAGCGACAGGCAGCTTGCGGTCTTCGCCATCTCATGCGCCTTGCGGCTGCTTTCGACATCGATCGTCGAGCAGTCGATGACGAGCGTGCCCTGCGTGGTCGACTGCAGGATATCGGTCCAGGCCGTCAGCACGTGTTTACCCTGCGGCAGCATGGTGATGACGATGTCCGCATCCTTGACCGCCTGGCTGGCATGGCTTGCCGGCTTCACGCCAATTTCTTCGGCTGCCTTGAGTACAGGAGCAGCGAGGTCGAAGCCCAGCACCTCGTGACCGGCCTTGACGAGATTGGCGGCCATCGGCCCGCCCATATTGCCGAGGCCGATAAATGCGATCCTTGCCATGCTCATCTCCTATCTCTTGTCCTCGATGATCATGGCCGCTGCTTTTTCGGCGATCATGATCGTCGGCGAATTGGTATTGCCCGAGGTGATGGCGGGCATCACCGAGGCATCCGCGATCCTGAGCTTGGCGAGCGCCCGCAGCCTGAGCCGCGGGTCAACCACGCTGTCCCTGTCCACACCCATGCGGCAGGTGCCAACGGGATGGAAGATCGTCGTGCCGATATCGCCCGCTGCCTTCTCCAGTTCCGCCTCGCTCTGATAGCTCGGCCCCGGCTTGAACTCTTCCGGGCGGAAGCGGGCAAAGGAAGGCTGCGCCACGATCCGGCGCGTCAGCTTTATTGAACGAACAGCTATGTCGCGATCGCGCTGCGTCGAGAGGTATTTAGGCGCGATGACGGGTTGGGCGGCAAAATCCGGGCTGGAAACATGCACGGAACCGCGGCTTTCCGGCCGGAGATTGCAGACACTCGCCGTGATCGCCGGAAAGCGGTGGACGGGATCTCCGAACCTGTCCAGCGAAACCGGCTGGACATGATACTGCAGATCAGGCGTTTCCTTGTCAGGACCGGAACGGGTGAAGATACCGAGCTGGCTTGGCGCCATCGCCATCGGGCCGGAGCGGCGCAGGAGATATTCAATCCCGATCGCCGCCTTGCCGATCAGCTTGGAGGCCTTTTCGTTGAGTGTCGGCACGCCGGTGACCTTGTAGGCAAGCCGAAGCTGCAGGTGATCCTGCAGGTTTTCACCGATACCCTTCACCTCGGTCAGCACATCGATGCCGGCCTGATGCAGAATCTCACCGCGGCCAATGCCGGAGAGTTCAAGAATATGTGGCGAACCGATGGAGCCGGCCGATAGCACGGTCTCCCTCGCCGCATAGGCTCGCTTCGCCGTGCCGCCATGCTGGAACTCGACACCAACAACAGCGCCCTCCTCGATAAGCAGCCGGCGCACCTGTGCCTTTGTCATGACAGTGAGATTGCCGCGTTTCATCGCGGGGCGCAGGAAGGCCTTCGTCGCATTCCAGCGGATGCCGGAGCGCTGGTTGACGTCGAAGTAGCCCGAACCCTCATTGCTGCCGCGGTTGAAATCCGCCGTTTCGGGAATGCCGGCCTCCTTGGCGGCCTGCTGGAAAGCGTCGAGCACGTCCCAGCGCACCCGCGCCTTTTCCACGCGCCATTCGCCTCCGGCGCCATGCATATCGTCCCCACCCTGGTAGTGATCCTCCGACTTGCGGAAAAAGGGCAGCACGTCATCCCAGCCCCAGCCGGTGCAGCCCATCTGCCGCCAGAGATCGTAGTCGCGCGCCTGGCCGCGCATGTAGATCATGCCGTTGATCGACGAGCAGCCGCCAAGCACCTTGCCGCGCGGATAGTTCAGCGCCCGTCCGTTTAGCCCGTCCTCGGGCGCGGTCGTAAAACACCAGTCGGTGCGCGGATTGTTGATGCAGTAGAGATAACCGACGGGAATATGGATCCAGTGGTAGTTGTCGTTGCCGCCCGCCTCCAGCAGAAGAACCCTGGTGTTGCGGTCGGCCGACAGCCGGTTCGCGAGCACGCAGCCGGCGCTGCCGGCGCCGATGATGATATAGTCGTAGCGATCCATGGATCGTGCACTCCGAAATGGCTGCGTCCCGCCTCCCCGGGGTCGGGGAAGCGGGATTTCGCGCCGCCGCTGCACATCTTCTCCCGTTGCAGGAAAAGCGGTCCGCCCATTCAGCGGCGATAGACAAAGCCCAGTTTACGCCCGAGCCGAGAGGCGTAGAATTCGCCGATAATGCCGCGACGGAAGATCAGCACGCAGATCATGAAGACCACACCGGTAATGATGGTCACCGGAAATTCCGAGGTGGCGAGATAATTCTGCAGTGTCACGACCAGACCGGCGCCGAAGACCGGGCCAATCAGCGTGCCGATGCCGCCAAGCAGCGTCATCAGGATCACCTCGCCAGACATCTGCCAGGCGACATCCGTCAGCGTCGCAAACTGGAAAACCAGCGCCTTGACCGATCCGGCAAGGCCGGCAAGTGCTGCAGACATGACAAAAGCGCCGAGCTTGTAACGCGCCACGGAATAGCCGAGCGAGATCGCCCTTTGCTCGTTCTCGCGGATCGACTTCAAGATCATGCCGAAGGGTGAGTTGATAAAGCGCCAGATGATCAAAAGGCCGATCAGAAATACCGCCAGCACGAAATAATACATGTTGGTCGAACTGTTGAGATCGATGAAACCGAGGAGATGGCCGCGCGGCACGGACTGAATGCCATCCTCGCCCTCGGTGAATTCCGCCTGCAGACAGAAGAAGAAGAACATCTGCGACAGCGACAGCGTGATCATCGCGAAATAGATGCCCTGCCGGCGGATCGCGAAGAAGCCCATGACGAGGCCGAGAAATGCTGCCCCGAGAACACCAACGAGAATTCCGAGCTCCGGCGGAAAGCCCCAGGACTTCACCGTATAGGCAGTGAAATAGGCCGCTCCCCCGAAGAAGGTCGCATGACCGAAGGAGAGCAGACCGGTATAGCCGAGCAGGAGGTTGAAGGCGCAGGCAAAGAGCGCGAAGCACAAGAGCTTCATCAGGAAGATCGGGTAGAAGAAGAAGGGAGCAAGCAGCAGAAGCAGCAGCCCGATGATCAGGAACCCGGTCTGCACCGACATCGCGGTGCGGCTCTTTTCCGTGCGGATCGTTTCGGTGATGTCAGCCATGTCACGCATCCCGTCCGAAGAGGCCCGCGGGCCTGATGAGAAGCACGATCGCCATGATGACGAAGATGACGATATTGGAAGCCTCCGGATAGAAGACCTTGGTCAGACCTTCCGCGATACCGAGTACATAGCCGGTGACGATGGCGCCCATGATCGATCCCATGCCGCCGACCACGACCACCGCAAAGACGACGATGATCATGTTCGAGCCCATCAGCGGCGACACCTGATAGATGGGTGCTGCCAATACACCGGCAAAAGCGGCAAGGCCGGCACCGAGCGCATAGGTGAAGGTCAAGAGAACCGGCACATTGACGCCGAAGGCCTGGACGAGAGTGGCATTTTCCGTTGCAGAGCGCAGATAGGCGCCAAGCTTGGTCTTTTCGATCAGCAGCCATGTGCCGATGCAGACGACGAGCGAAACAACCACCACCCAGCCGCGATAGATCGGCAGGAACATGAAGCCAAGATTCACGCCGCCGGCGAGCGCCGGTGGCGTCGCATAGGGTTGGCCGGATGAGCCGTAGAGATAACGGAACGTTCCTTCGACGGCGAGCGCCAGCCCGAAGGTGAAGAGCAGGCCGTAGAGCGGATCGAGATCATAGAGGCGACGAAGGAAGAGCCGCTCGATAACGGCGCCGGCAAGCCCGACGATGACCGGCGCCAGGATCAGCGATGGCCAGTAACCTATACCGAGATAATTCAAGAGTAGATAGGCGACGAAAGCGCCGAGCATGTACTGGGCGCCGTGCGCGAAGTTGATGACACGCAGAAGACCGAAGATGATCGCAAGACCGAGGCTCAGCAGCGCATAGAACGAGCCGTTGATCAGGCCGATCAGCAACTGGCCGAACAACGCCTGCAGGGGGATGCCGAAGATCATCGTCATCGCGTCACACTCCCAGAACCTTGTGCAGCACATCCATGCGCTGCGGCAGTTCGCCGATAGGGAATTCCGAGACCATCTGCCCATGATCCATCAGATAGAAGCGATCGGCAATACGGCTCGCGAAGCGAAAATTCTGCTCGACCAGCACGATCGTCATGCCGCGCTCCTTCAGCGTTTTCAGAACTTCGCCGATGCGCTGCACGATAACGGGCGCCAGTCCCTCCGTCGGCTCGTCGAGCAGCAACAGGCGCACGCCGGTGCGCAGAATGCGGGCGATCGCCAGCATCTGCTGCTCGCCGCCGGAGAGCTTGGTACCGGAACTCGTGCGCCGCTCGTAGAGGTTCGGGAAAAGCTCGTAGATTTCATCCAGGCTCATGCCGCCTGGCGCCACGACGGGCGGCAGCAGCAGGTTTTCCGAAACCGTCAGCGTCGAGAAAATGCCGCGCTCCTCGGGGACGAAGCCGATGCCCTTGTGCGCCGTCTTGTGCAGCGGCACCTGCATCATGTCCGTGCCGGCAAAGCTGATCTTTCCCTTTCGAGCGCGCACAATGCCGGTGATGGTGCGCAAAGTCGTCGTCTTGCCGACACCATTGCGGCCGAGAATGGTGATCATCTCGCCCTCGCCGACCGTCATGTCGATGCCGTGAAGGATGTGACTTTCGCCGTACCAGGCGTTGAGGCCCTGGACTTCGAGAAGCGGTGCCATCAGTCGTGCTCCTCCGTACCCATATAGGCCTGGCGCACACGCTCGTCCCGGCTGACGGTCGCATAGTCGCCCTCGGCAAGGATTTCTCCACGTTGCAGCACGGTGACATGCTGGCAGATATTGGCGACAACGGAGAGATTGTGCTCGACCATCAGAACCGCACGATCGCGTGCAACATCCCGGATGATGGCGGAGACGACGCCGACATCCTCCTGCCCCATGCCGGCCATCGGCTCATCGAGCAGCAGCACCTTCGGATCGAGCGCCAGCGTGGTGGCAATCTCAAGCACCCGCTTGCGGCCATAGGAGAGATCGACGGCGATATGATCGCGCTCCTTGGAAAGCCCGACGCTGGCAAGCAATTGCTCGGCCCGCTCATTCAGGCTGTCAAGCGCCGAAAGCGGCCGCCAAAACTGCGTGGAAAGATTGTTCGACCGCTGCAGGGCGACCCGCACGTTGTCGAGCACCGTAAGGTGCGGAAAGACCGCCGAGATCTGGAAGGAGCGGACGAGGCCCATGCGCGCCACCCTGTCCGGCGGCGTCCTGGTGATATCCGTGCCCATCAGCGTAATCGTGCCCGATGTCGGCTGCAGGAACTTGGTGAGCAGGTTGAACACCGTCGTCTTGCCGGCGCCATTCGGCCCGATCAGCGCATGGACGCTCGCATCATGCACTTCGAGATCGACATTCTTGACGGCCGTGAAGCCGCCGAAATCGCGCTGCAGGCCGCGGGCGGAAAGCACCACCCGCGGCTTGGCCTGAGTTTCATTTGCGGAAACCGCCATTGTTCACTTCACCAGATCGCAGCCGCTCTTGGCGGGGTCGATATAGGCTTCCTTGCCCGGAATGGTGGCGAGAACGTTGAAATAGTCCCACGGCTCCTTGCTCTCCGAGGGCTTCTTGACCTGCAGCAGGTACATGTCGTGGATCATGCGGCCGTTCGGGCCAACCGTGCCGCCACGGCCGAAGACGTCGTCGACAGGCATCTCGTGCAACTGCTTGGCAACGGCTTCCGTCTCGTCCGTGCCAGCTTTCTGGATCGCCTTCAGATATTGCAGAACGGCCGAATAGGTGCCGGTGTGGACCATGTTCGGCATCTTGCCGGTACGAGCGAAGAACTTCTTGGCGAATTCCCGGCTCTCGTCATCGCGGTTCCAGTAATAGCCTTCCGTCAGCGTCAGGCCCTGCGCGGCCTCCATGCCGAGGCCATGGACTTCGGCAAGCGTGAAAAGCAGCGCCGCCAGATGCTGGCCGCCCTGAGTGATGCCGAATTCAGCGGCCTGCTTGATGGCGTTCGACGTGTCGAGGCCGGCGTTTGCAAGGCCGATGACCTTGGCGCCTGATGATTGCGCCTGGAGCAGGAAGGACGAGAAGTCCTGGGTCGACAGGGGATGGCGCACCGACCCGACAACCGTGCCGCCGCTCGCCTTCACGTAATCGGTGGTCTGTTGTTCCAGCGAATAGCCGAAGGCATAGTCCGCCGTCAGAAAGAACCAACTGTCACCGCCCTGTTTGACCAGCGCACCGCCGGTGCCGACGGCCAAAGCATGGGTGTCATAGGCCCAATGGAAGCCATAGGGCGAGCAGGCCTTGCCGGTGAGATCGGTCGTCGCAGCGCCGGTAACGATATCGATCTTCTTCTTTTCCTTGCCGATAGCTTGCACGGCAAGCGCCACCGAAGAGGTCGTCAGCTCCATAATGGCATCCACCTGTTCGGTGTCATACCACTGACGCGCAATGTTGGAGGCGATATCAGGCTTGTTCTGATGGTCGGCATCGACGATCTCGACCGGCATGTCGAGTACCTTACCGCCGAAATCCTCGACCGCCATCTTCGCAGCCTCGACAGAAGACTTGCCACCGAAGTCGGCATAGACGCCCGACTGGTCGTTCAGAATACCGATCTTGACCTTTCCATCGGAAATGGCTGCGCTCTGGGCAAACACGGCAGTGCTGCTTGCAAGCAAAAATGCAACGGACGCAATGAAATTCTTTCGCATAGTCTCTCCTCCCAGAGATTGGCCAGATTGCGAATCTGTTCAAATTTGGCGACCCGCCCTCCTCAAAGCGGCCACTCCGCCCTTACGATCACGGAATTTCCTCCATGAGGCAACTGGCGGTTTACATCTAATTCCAAACAGTATCTGTTCGTTTTTGAACAGAACCCGTCACAAGCCGCTCTGGCGACAGTCGCGGCGCCTCCTTGACGGGCGGCATTAGACCAAAGACGTAGTATGCAATCAAAACAAACGGATTCAACTATCTTATTGAAATTACGAGATAGTGTCAGAAATCCGATTCAGGCGACGAACAAAAAAGAGATTGAACGAAGCCGCTTTCGCGGCATTTGGAGCGTGGGATTTGCATGATGCGCTTCTGATTTGAAGGATTGGGCTGTTTTAGCCCAACCTTTAAACAGGAGATGACGATGACAGAGATAAGCCCGCTACGCCGGCGCATGATCGATGACATGACGATCCGCAATCTTTCGCCAGCGACGCAACGATCGTATTTGCATGCGGTGACCAAGTTCTCGCGTTATTTCGGGCGATCGCCAGACCGTCTTGGACTGGAAGACGTGCGCGCGTTTCAGGTGCATCTGGTGTCGTCGGGCCTATCATGGCCGGCCTTGAACCAGACAGTTTGTGCCCTGCGGTTCTTCTTTGGCGTCACGCTTGGTCATGCCGAGATACCGGAGCGCATTGCCTATGCCCGGACACCGGCCAAGCTGCCGACGATCCTCAGCGGCGACGAGATCGTGCGGTTTCTGGAAGCGGTTCCAAGCCTGAGGACCCGCACCGCACTGACGACCGCTTATGCGGCGGGGCTGCGCGCCTCGGAAGCTGTCCATCTCAAAGTCCGCAACATTGATGGCGAACGCGGTATCATCCGCGTCGAGCATGGCAAGGGCGGAAAGGATCGCAACGTCATGCTGTCAGCGCAGTTGCTCGCGATCCTGCGGGTCTATTGGCGGCTGGCGAGACCCGAGGTCTGGCTGTTCCCGGGCCGGGACGAGACCAAGCCCATCGACGTCCAGGTTCTGTATTCTGCCTGCCGTTCGGCGTGTGCCGCGGCCGGTATCGACAAAAGGGTAACGGTGCATACGCTGCGCCACAGCTTTGCCACCCATCTTCTGGAAAGCGGAACCGACATCCGCATCATCCAGGTTTTGCTCGGCCACAACAATCTGTCTACCACGGCACGCTACACGAAGGTTTCCAATACCCTGATCCGCAGCACGACCAGCCCGCTCGACCGGCTGACACTGGAGGTGGTGCCGCCAAGCTGAGTAAGCTTCGCCATGGCGGCGGGACTGGAGGTGGCGGACATTTTTCGCCGCCACGGGGAAAGATATCGTCAAGCCCACGACACCCATCTCGGGCGTGTCGAACGCCGGGTGATGAGCGCCGTCGAGATGTGCCGGACCGCTCGGCTGGGCGGGCATGTCCAGCAATGTCAGGACTGCGCGGCGTTGCGCATCGCCTATAATTCCTGTCGCAACCGGCATTGCCCGAAGTGCCAGGGACAGGCGAGCCGTGACTGGCTCGCCGCGCGGCAGGCCGATCTTCTGCCGGTCGGCTATTTCCATGTCGTGTTCACCTTGCCGCAAGAGATTGCGGCTATCGCTTTCCAGAACAAGGCGGTCGTCTATGCGATCCTGTTTCGCGCCGTCGCCGAGACGTTGCGCAAGCTTGCTGCCGATCCCAGGCATCTGGGTGCAGAGATCGGCTTCATCGCGGTGCTACACTCCTGGGGGCAGAACCTCCATTATCACCCGCATATCCATTGCATCGTGCCGGGCGGTGGATTGTCGGCGGACCAGTCCCGCTGGGTGGCTTGCCGGACAAGCTTCTTCATGCCCGTGCGGGTCCTGTCATGCCTGTTCAGGCGGTTGTTTCTTGAAGAGCTGAAGCAGGCCTACGACCTGGACCAGCTTCAGTTCTTCGGCGACATCGCCGGCCTGGCCAGTCCGGCCGCATTCAACCGCATGGTCAAAGAAGCGCGGCGTGTCGGCTGGATCGTCTATGCCAAGCCGCCCTTTGCCGGACCCGAACAGGTGCTGGCCTATCTCGGTCGCTATACCCATCGCATCGCCATCTCCAATTCCCGCCTCGTCAGCATCGATGGCGATCGAGTCACATTCCGATGGAAGGATTATCGAACGGGCGGCAAGCAAAAGGTAATGACACTCGATGCCCATGAGTTCATCCGCCGTTTCCTGCTTCACACCGTTCCGGACGGCTTTCATCGCATTCGTCATTACGGCCTGCTTGCCAATGGCCATCGGCAACTGAAGCTGGACCTGTGCCGAAGCCTGCTCGACGTCCCGCCGCCGGAACACCCGGTCGAAGAACCGGACGCAAAGCCACCGCCTTTGCGGCACCGCTGCTCCTGTTGCGGCGGCGCCGTTAAGATCATCGGCGCGTGGACTCCAATGTCGCCGGTCTGCCGACCAGCATGGAACGACAGTTCATGATCATATCACGGGCGGCATCATTGCTGTCCCGGATCAACGCCCTTGAGACGAAACTGGCTTAATTGAGAAGAGAGGATTTTCGGCTCATCGTAGCTCTATCAAAGGAAGCGAAGATGAGACAGAAAACCGGGCCGCAGACATCGTCGGCCGAGAGGACGATCAAGGACATCCGCCGCGCCACGCGCAAGCATCATTCAGCCGAGGACAAAATCCGCGTCGTGCTGGAGGGCCTGCGCGGTGAAGACAGCATTGCCGCGATATGCCGCCGTGAAGGGATCGCCGAAAGCCTCTATTATAGCTGGTCAAAGGAATTCCTCGAAGCGGGCAAGAAGCGGCTCGCAGGGGACACCACCCGTGCGGCGACCAGTGACGAGGTGAAGGCGCTGCGTAAGGAGAGCCGCGACCTGAAAGAGGCGCTGGCTGACCTCACCCTGGAGAACCGCCTGCTCAAAAAAAGCATGATCGCGGATGGGGGCGACGAAGAATGAGATATCCCGCCTCCGAGAAACTGGAAATCATCCGGCTGGTCGAGCAGTCGCATCTGTCGGTCAGTCAGACACTCGACAAGCTCGGCATTCCAAGACCGACCTTTTATCGCTGGTATGATCGTTTCCTGACCCACGGCGTCGAGGGGCTGGAAGACCGGACATCCGCGCCATCACGGGTCTGGAACCGCATCCCCGAGGACATCCGCGACCGTATTATCACCATGTCGCTGGATCATGCCGATCTGTCGCCGCGCGAGCTGGCGGTAAAGTTCACCGACAAGGAAAGCTATTTCGTATCAGAGGCTTCTGTCTACCGCCTGCTCAAGGCCCATGACCTGATCACGTCGCCAGCCTATATCGTCATCAAGGCCCATGACGCGTTCAAGGACAAGACCACACGGCCGAATGAGATGTGGCAAACCGACTTCACCTATCTGAAGGTCATCGGCTGGGGATGGTTCTATCTCTCGACTATCCTCGACGATTACTCCCGCTACATCGTCGCCTGGAAACTGTGCACCAGCATGAAGGTCGATGACGTCACCGATACGCTCGACCTGGCACTGGCCGCTTCGGGCTGCGACAAGGTCAAGGTCGAACACCGGCCGCGCCTGCTGTCCGACAATGGCCCCTGTTACGTCGCTTCCGATCTCGGCGAATGGCTGGAGAAGTACAAGATCGACCAGGTCCATGGCGCTCCCGGCCATCCGCAAACGCAGGGCAAGATCGAACGCTGGCACCAGACGCTGAAGAACCGCATTCTCTTGGAAAACTACTTCTTCCAGGAGGACCTCGAAGCCCAGATCGCGGCCTTGGTCGAGCATTACAATCATCGCCGATATCACGAGAGCCTCGACAACCTCACCCCCGCCGACGTCTACTTCGGGCGAGGCCAGGCCATACTGCTCGAACGCGAAAGGATTAAACGAGACACAATCAGACAGCGCCGCTTGAACCACCAAGCCAAAGCGGCTTAAATCGACCCGCAAACCGAGCCGGAAACCCCTGTCTTCCAAAGCCCAAAAAGTCTCAAATCATTCGACGACGGACAGAAATCACAGCACACCCCAACGGCTTGCGGTAATCGCGACGTGCCTGTTGCCATGAGGCGTGTTCCACAGGGATGGGAGTGTCTTGCATGCCGCGAGCGGCGCAGTCCGGACAGGATTGTCGCCACCGATTACCAGCTCAGTGCGAATACCCAAGAGCAGTCTCGATCAGGAAGGGCAAGACCCCACGATAGAGTGCGACTATGGTGTCAAAGTCGATGAAGACACTCCCGATCAGGCCGATGACTTCAAGTTGCCTCGCACGCCTCGCCCAAATTGCTGCTCCGACCGCGCGTACTGGCGCATTAGTCTATGATCTAGCACCCCGCACTCACCGCCAGACTGTTTCATCATCGTGGCAACGAAATCCTTTTCGAAGGGCACGCCGTAGTAGAGGTGCCCACGGTTCTCGTCCCAGGTAGGGTCGATGACGTGTCCATTGTCATCAACGAGCCAGGCGTGCTCCACAGGGATGGGAATGCCCGGATCGAGCGCGAATCCTTCCACATACGTCACGTCATCCCGGACAAGAGCAAACGCGGTAGCGTTGAGGAAGCATTGCTTCGCCTGGCCCGAGAGCAGCCAACGGGGACGGTTTGCTATCGAAGTGTACAGGCGCCCGAATGAACTCAACGCGGTGGCCGGACCGAATACATGCTCCCAACGAGCCAGCCTGCGCACATGCTCGATTAATAGCATCTCTAGGCTGCCCTCTGCGGTGGCCGTTTGCTGGACGATCATCGGGACCTCCTTTGTCCTTATGAAAGGCTGGAGACACTTTTTGCCTGTGTCAATCGCGGAGGCCCTCGGACGGCTCAGCAATTCACTTGTCACATACTTCCGGCGGTCATCCTGATTTCATGTGAATCGGCGCCGAAGGCTGCCCCCTCGTGACGTGAGCCATTTGATCTACATGCAGAAAATGGAAATTGGATGGGGTCACGCCGATGATGACCCACCCACGCTATAAATTTGTCAGCAAACTCATGTACTTAATGGGCAATCGGTTCAGGGGTCGCGTCGATGCTGATTCACAGCTTCACACACTGAAATAAACCGACCGGGAGCAGATATGGAGGCTAAGAAGGCATTCCGCCCGCAATAGCCGCCATCTAACGTCAAAGCCCGCAGGATAGTGCTCTGCGCCCTCAAGGCTGGGCGCACGGTGGTCACGCTGCGGTCGATGCATGGCCACTGGTCAGCAGCTTTACCAGATGCTGAGCGCCTGCTGTGGAGGATGCTGGATTCTGCCCCGTGATCAGATGACCGTCGGTAATGGCGAAGCTCTCCCAGTTTCCTCTCTTTTCGTAGAGGCCGCCGAGCCGTTTGAGTTCGTCCTCCACGAGGAAGGGAACGACGTTGGTGAGCTGAACTTCTTCCTCCTCTGTATTAGTGAAGCCCGTCACACGCTTGCCCTTCACGATAGGAGCGCCTTTGTAGGCCACCCGATGCAAAACCCCGGGTGCATGACATACCGCAGCAACAGGCTTTCCGGCATTGTAGAAGTTCTCGATCAGCTTGATGGAATCCTGATCCTCTGCCAGATCCCACATCGGGCCGTGGCCGCCCGGATAGAATATGGCGTCGAAGTCCTCCGACCGCATGTCCTTTAGCAGCTTTGTGTGGGCGAAAGCCTTTTGCGCATCGGGATTCTTCTTGAAGCGGGCCATCGCAGGTGTCTGGTTCCCAGGGAGATCGCTCTTTGGATCGACAGGTGGCTGTCCTCCTTTGGGTGACGCAAGAGTAATGTCGATGCCGGCGTCACGGAACACGTAGTAAGGAGCCGCGCCCTCCTCGAGCCAGAAGCCGGTCTTGCGCCCCGTATTGCCGAGGGTGTCATGAGAGGTGAAAACCATTAGTATCTTCATCGGAGTATCTCCTTCCAGGTTATGCAGCCGAAAGAGACCGCGGCGGGGACTATGCTCTCGATGGTTGGATGGCGCAGTTGGACGTTAGTATCGGCGATACCAAAGTATCGAAGTGCAGCTCACTGCCAGAGATGATTACGATCCGAAAGGTGAGGATCCGAGTTCGGAAACTTCCGATAGGCAACCGACGCTTGGCGTACTGAAGCTGACAGATCCAATCTTCGCTTTGATGACAGCCGGCTTCGAATTCGTCCATTGGACCAAGGCGTCTCTATGGCGGCCGCCATCGGCTGCTGCCCGGAGCCACGCTTTGGGCAATACCATAGTATGATGTGCTTGGTGCCAGTTTGCGGTAAGCTCACCTTCACACGGTCGGGGCATCGGGCAAGATCAAGGACGTGATGCATCAGTGCCGGGGGCGTTTTGGTATAGATCGACAACGTCCGTCGGTTCGGACGTGACTGACCAGAGTTTGACGGGAAAATGAACGGGGGCAGTTTGAAGTGTCATCGGTCTCTCCGCTGGGTGGTCGCATACGGATTGTTCGGCGTGCCGCGTTCCGGGGCGTCGATAGCCTTTGCTATCGCTGCTATTTCGATCACTGGTAGCGCAGCGGGCGGGACTACAGCGCTCGCTGCTATGACCGCTGCGCAACTGGCAGGAGCTATACCCGTTGCCCGACTGGGACGCGGATCAAACTCGATCGCGTATTTCAAGATCCTCATTGTCATTAGGACCGTGGCGCTATTTTGCTGCGCCGTAGCGTGCAGCGCTAGGGCGCCATACTCAGTTTTCATTGCTGCGGCAGTTGCGTCCGGGCTGGTGCAAGGAGCAGCCTTCGGCCATTTGCGCAACGCAGCGAACTATCTGGTCTTACCGACGCAAATGACCAGATTCCTTGCATTCGGAGCCTTCGCAACCGAACTCACTTTTCTAGTCACGCCGATTTTGGCGGCGGCGTTGGGGACCGTCTCCGCATCATTGGCGATAGCTGCTATCGCAGCTCTGGGTGCGCTTCCTGCCCTCATCTTGCCGTCAGCACCGACCGCCGACGCGAGGGTCGAGGAGGCGGAGAAGAGAAGAGCGATATCTCCAGATGTCCTTATTTGGTTAGCGTGCGCTTGCGCCAGTTCTGCCGCAATCAGTGCGATCGAGGTTGGCGCGGTATCGCTTGCTATGGGATTTGGGTTCCAAGCGGGATATGGAGCAGTATTCACTGGAACCTTGTGTGCGGCTTCCCTGATTGGCGCCATTGGAAATAGCTTCCTTAACCGAGCTTTTTCGAGGCACCAGGTCGCCGGAATGCTGGCGGCAATCCTCATTGGGATCGCGCTCGTACTTCAAAATTCCTTTGGATTGTCGATCATCGGCTGCGCGTTGGTGGGACTATTTGCCCCGTCACTCGGTATTCACTACTCTTTGCAGATCAATAGATTGGCAAGGCCCGAAATGAGGGCCGAAACGTTCTCGGTGCTGAAGATATCCACCTCGGTTGGGACGATATTGGCGTCATCGATGCTTGGTTGGACATCTGTCTCTTTAACGCTGAGCGCAGCGATATGGTTGCTCCTTTTTTGTGCTGGGAATGATTTCAGTGCAGGATTTGATCGTCGGGCCGCGCATGTCCGCGGCGCGCACGCAGAGCGTACCAGATTAGCCAAAGCGCCAAATGCCCGGTGAGAGCGGGCAAGGAAGGTAACGGGACGTCAGGATGTCCATTTCACTCAACGAGGAGGCGACCCCGGTTGAGGCCGATGCGGCGCTGATCCTGGACCACCTACCGGGTCTGGTTTGGACGACAGACGAAACGGGCACAATCTCATACTGCAACTCCCGTTTTGGAGAGTATGCTGGTATAGATTTCGGCTTGAGCCGCCCATCACACTGGGTGAGTGTTTTGCATCCGGATGATGCAGTCTTCGCGGTCGGGTACTGGCAAAACGTGCGGCGGACCGAAGGGCACAGGGTGATCAATGCCCGCTTGCGACGAAAAGATGGAGATTTCAGTTGGTTCGAGCTTGCTGGGTCGCCGCTAGCGGATGATGGAAAGATCTGTTGGCTCGCGACAGAACGCCACGAGAGCGCTAACGACCGAACCCAAGAGGAAATTGAAGGCGGGTTCCGGCGCTTCCTAAATTCCTTGTCGCTTTCAGCGCTGCTGATCACCCCTGATTTGGAACTAGAGTTTGCCAATCAAGCAGCGCTGCGTTGGTACGGCTTTCTGCCTGAGAGGACGGAGCAAGAGGCTTCGGCCGACATGGAGCCGAGGAAACTCGACGATATCCTGCTTCCGCTCAAGGCATACATGGAAGGAGAGCAGACGCCGGTCTTCCGGTACCAAGCACAGCATGCCGACGGCACACTGCGGTGGCTTGAGGCGCAAGTCGTGCCGATTGTCGGGAAGTCAGGCGAACTTACGAGCTACTGCCTACTTCAGAACGACGTTCAGGACTCCCGCGATGCCGCCTACCTGCTCGGGAAGGAAATGGAGATGCTCGATATGGTGGCTCGGGGGACGCCATCAGCAAGCGTCCTCCAAAAGCTCTGCAATGTCGTCGAAGATCTGATCCCGGATCTCTTTTGCTGTTTTCTCGAGCTGTCGCTCGATCGCAAATTCTTTCGAATGGGCGCGGCTCCGCGCATGCCAAGCGAATTCCGAGAGATCTTCGACCAAAAGAGCGTGGCGTTGGACAAGAATGCGTGCTCATTCGCAGCACTCACAAAAAAGGCTGTTGAAATCCAAAACCTCCTCGAAAGCGATTATCGCCACACGTCGATGGGCCAGTTCATGTTAGCGAACAGGCTCAATTACTGCCACGCAATTCCTATTCTCTCGCCCTATGGGAACACGGCTGGGATCTTTGCCATCCTTCGTCATCAACATACCGAACTTCAACCTCGCGAACGGCAAATTGTCGACCGAGCAGCGCATATCGCAGGGATTTCCATAGACAGGACCCGCCATGAAGAAGCGTTAGTAAAGCGTGAGACCCAGTTCAAGCGGAGCCAGGCACAGCTCGTCGCAGCGCAGCGGATCAGTTCGACAGGTAGCTTCACATCGGACATCCAGCGGGACGAGAATATCTGGTCTGAGGAATTTTATCGAATATTCGATCTCGATCCTGAGGTCGAGCCAAGCATCGATGCGGTCAGGGAGCGGATCCATCCGGAGGACCTGGAACTTTTCGACGTCGAGATGCGAAAGGGGCTGGCCGGCGAAGACGCCGATTTTGTCTTTCGGATCATCAGGACGGACGGTTCCGTCAGGTTCATTCGCGGTCTCGCCAGAGTAACGGATTACATCGGTGATCACCCGGTTTTCATGGGGACTGTACAGGACATCACCGAGACGAAACGCGCGGAAGATGCTATCCGGCGGGGTGAGGAAGCTCTATTGAAAGCGCGAGAAGAACTTGCCTACATTTCACGCGCGATGACTATAAGTGCCTTGACGACATCCATTGCGCACGAGGTGAGCCAACCGTTATCGGGTATTCTCGCTAATGCCAACGCCTGTGTTCGCCTTCTCGCGCTCGATCCACCGGACATCGCCTCCGCGACAGACACTGCGCGGAGAACGATCCGGGACACCATGCGTGCAACCGAAGTCGTCAAGCGCCTTCGGGCCATGTTTAACCGTCAGTCTCCGACTATGGAGGAGATAGATCTCAATGAAATAGCTCGAGAGGTGATCGCGTTATCAGCGCGCGACATGCGGGAGAAATCTATCGTCCTCGATGCCAGCCTGGCGTCTGGACTGTCGTCCGTCAGGGGCGATCGTATCCAGCTCCAGCAGGTCATTTTGAACTTGGTCCTGAACGGGATCGAAGCTATGGCAGAAACCGAGGGACGCCCCCGCCGTCTGTTCGTGCGGACATCACTAGCTGAGGACATGCTCACATTGTCAATCTCGGATGCGGGCGTCGGCAGCGCGGCTGACTCTACGGACAAGATGTTTGAACCGTTTTTCACAACGAAACTTAACGGAATGGGGATCGGACTTTCCATCAGCCGATCGATCGTCGAAACCCATGGAGGCCGCATGTGGGCGATGCCTAATGACGGGCCAGGCATGACGGTGGCCTTTTCGATACCGAGAACGCCTTCCTTAGCCCAGAGCGTTCAACTGTCCCAGTAAGCCATATGCCGCGATCTGGTCTTCGCCTGACACCACGACATCTGTGCAGTCCGAGACAACGACATCGCCCTGAAGGACCTCTGCGACAGCATCCTCCCTTTCCGGATGGAACGGCTGTCAGTTATTCTGTACGCCAAACTGGCAGCGTTCACCTATTCGCTCCAATCTATTCTCTCAATCCTGGATATGCCGATCGTCCAAGATATGAGCCCGACTGTCGAAACGGCTGCCGCTACGAGGAATGCTGCCTGATATGTACCTGTGAGATCAACGATTACACCCGTGATCACAGGGGCCACAATCCCCGCAATGTTCCCAATGCAGTTTTGAAGACCGATCCACTTCGCCGTGCCAGCGGGTCCCGCAAGGGTTTGGCCGATCGCATAGAGGTTGAAACCTCCCATGCCTTGGCCGATTGAGGATATGAGCAGCCCTGCTATGGCGAGGCTCGGGTTGCCGGTGGCGCACAAAAGCATGCACATTATTGCGATCGCGCAAGCGCTACCGATGAAGAATTTGCGAACTCGATTGGAGCTCGCACCGAAACTCATCCACCGGTCCGCTATCCAGCCGCAAGTCAGAGAGAAGAAAGCCGCGGCAATATAGACAACCCCTCCCATTCGAGCCATTTCGGCCAAGGTAAAACCTTGCACCTTCACTAGATAGAGAGGTAGCCAAGTAAGGATGGTATAGAACGTGTAGTTGTTCGCAAAATGCCCAATGGCCGCGCCCCACAATTCACGTCTTCGGAGCATCTTCCGAAAACTCGGCTGCTCCACCGATCTAACCTCGAGGAGCTTTGCAGCGACCCACGACCGGGTCACAGCTAGCCAGGGAACGAGCCAGAGCAGTGACACCAGCCCAAACAAAACGAAAAGCATACGCCATCCGTATTGGGCCATCACCAAACCTCCGACGAAGGTCCCAACGGCAGGTCCCAAGATGATACCGGTGCTGACCAGAGCGTTCGCAAAACCGAGCTTCTCAACGGGAAGGTTCTGCGCGAGCAGCTTGGA
This sequence comes from Rhizobium sp. WYJ-E13, assembly GCF_018987265.1. NCBI lineage: Bacteria > Pseudomonadati > Pseudomonadota > Alphaproteobacteria > Hyphomicrobiales > Rhizobiaceae > Rhizobium > Rhizobium sp. WYJ-E13. Next base: position 1,227,983 of record NZ_CP076854.1, read on the forward strand.
GGTCGCCGGAAAGCTTGCGCTTTCTCCGAGCCCCAATACCACGCGTAAAACCAACAGGCTGAAGAAGCCCCCGGCTAGCCCGGTAAGAACAGTAGCGACCGACCAGACTAGCAACCCGCCGACGAGAGCCCGATACGCACCGAACTTCGTCACGAACCAAGCTGCAATAAGCTGGAATGGCACATAGATCCAAAAGAACGCAGAGATGAGGACGCCGAACTCCGTATTCGTGATCCGCAGCTCATCCTTGATAAGCGGCGCGGCTGTGGCGAGGTTTCCTCGGTCGACGTAGTTGATGAACATCGCGAGCGCGAGCAGGATGCCTATCGTGCTAACGAAAGAGGTCGTTTGCTCCGGCCTGGACGCAGCCACGTCGGCCGTCCGTCCGAACAGGTTGATCTTTCGATCCCAGAATTTCATCGCTCGTCACCCGATGATGTGGACGCCTCCTGAGGGAGGACTGGAATGTGGAAGCTGAATGAAGTTCCAACTCCCTTTCTCGAATCTACCCAAAGTTGGCCGCCAAGGCTTGCAAGTATTGATCGGCAGATCGACAGACCTACGCCCAGGCCATTCGCTTTGGTGGTGAAAAAGGGCTCGAACAGCCTATCAATAATCTGGTCGTCAATGCCGGGACCGGTATCCTTGACGTCGAGCCGCACTCCGCCGTCAACATGGACGCTGGTTTGAATAGTTATATTCCTTGGACCGTCATATCCGGTCAGCGCCTCTGCGGAGTTCATGAGAAGGTTCAATATCACTTGCTGCAATTGCACGCGGTCAGCTCGAACGAGCTGTAGACCGTCGAAATAATCGGTGGCTATGCTCGCGCCCGCCTTCAGGATCTCACTGCTCGTCAAGGAGACGACCTCCTTGGCCAGCTCGTTGAGATCGACGAGCTCGATGGCAGGCGCCTGCTTCTGGAACATTGCACGCAGACGGGCGATGACGTCGGATGCGCGGTTCGCATCCCGCATCGTCCGTTTTATGGTCTCCCTTGCTCCTACTAGATCTGGCGGATCCGATGAGAGGAATCTCATCCCTGTACTTGCGTTGGTGATTATCCCGGAGAGGGGCTGATTGACTTCATGCGCGATCGATGCAGTCATGGCATTGAGTGTCGTCACCCTCGCGACATGCGCAAGGTTGGTTGTAACTTCACGAAGAGCCTCTTCGTTCGCAACCTTCTCCGTGACATCTCGAATAGAGCCCACAAAATCCAGGTTTTCATTACGAACCGATCTGCCAATGGTTTGAACATGTTTGACCCGGCCATCCATCATCTGTAGCCGGTGGTCGCTATCGAAATCAGTGCCCCTCTCGATGGCTTGCTCCAGCAGTTTTGTAACCCGAGGGCGATCCCCTGGATGCACTCGCGTCAATACCAGTTCGGGAGATGCCTTCATGTCGGGTTCGTACTCGAGGATTTGGTAGAGCTCCCGCGACCAGAAAAACTCGCGAGTTGCCTCGCTCCACCCGAAGCTCCCGGTATTGCTAACAGTTTGTCCCTGAAGGAGGAAAGTCTCGCTACGCTGTAGATCTCTGTATAGCCGCGCGTTTTCCAGCGAGATTGCTGCCTGGGATGAGAGCAGATCCAGCACGCTCATGCGTTCCTTCGTAAAGGCTCCAGGCGTGAGGTTATTCTCCAAGTAGAGCACACCTACGTATCGGCCTTGGCCACCGATGTGCATGCAAAGGATGGATCGACAACGGTTTTCGCGAACGTACGCATCATTCGAGTGGACACTATCGAGACAAGCGTCCTCGAGGATGACGGGGCGCCCTGTTCGTATCGCATACTGCAGGACGGTTTGTGGCAGGAGGCCGCCATCAACCGTCGCTTCGATGGTGTCGACCTGTATCGCACCTCCGACGACACGCGCATCCGCGACGGGAAGCGGCACGTTATCCTTAAGAAGCATGAGCAATCCACGCTCTGCCCCGGCATGCGCTATCACCAGGCGCATAACCCGATCAATCAGCTCGGGAAGCCTCATTTCGCGGGAAATTGCTTGAGATGCCCTGACGATCGCGGCGACATCTAACTGCGTATCCAGTGAGAGCGTCTGCGACAAGGGGCTGGCACGAGCGTCACCAGAATGGTACTCCCCTAGTCTTTGAAGTATACGGTTTGCCCCCCACTTGCGGTACGCCACTTTCGCTCTGTTGATATAGAGGTCGTGTATCTCCTCAAGTCCTCTGCCGCGGTACGATCGAGCCGCCACTTCACATGCGAGCGCTTCGATTTGAAGGAAACCATTGGCTTGCGCCGATCTTATGGCCTTCTCGTATAAAGTGTCCGCCTCGATCTGACGACCTTCAATCCGAGCGATCTCGGCCTCAACCAGCGCAGCCCGGCACATGAGGTTTTTCGGCGATTTTTTTGCGAATGCTTCCAGTCTGTTTGCGTGCTCCCGCACACGATCCCTGTGATCTACAAAACGAGGAGCTTCCTTGCTGGCGTCGGCGAGGAATGCTGCATAGGCAATGGCAGAGTAAAAGTGAAACTCGGCGCCCTCTATGTTAGGCCAAGGGGAGACGAGTATCGTCTCGCACTTGCGCGCCGCCTCGATTGCCAATTCGTACTCGCCCAGAAAGACGTGGCCCTGTAGGCGTCTACTCCAGTAGATGTCCTGAACCGTACTTGGGTGGTCTCCTCGGATCAAAGATTGCTCGACCTCCTCAACGTCGACGCCCATCTCTTCAAGGCCGTCGAGGTAGCCCCCGAACCTCATCATCGAGCCAACTAGCCTAAGCTGCCCTACGACGAACGCGAGCGCGATCTTGAAGTCGAAAGCGATGGAATTCAGTGAATCGGTTGCCATCTTGTAGACGGCGGGAAGACTCTCTCCGGAAGAGATCGCGTTTCCGATGAGATTGCTTCGGCAATAGGCTTCGTAAAGCAGGTCGCCGTTCCGTCGTGCGGTTTCGAGTGCTGCTTCTATATAGGACCTACCAACCGAGAGGTGCTCTGACCACGAGCTAATACCGGTTCCATAGTTGAAATACACTCGGGCCTTGAAGGTCGACAAACCTTTGCCGACGAGCGCAAGCGAAAGCTCTCCAAAACGGCGGCCCGCGACAACGTCGCCGAATTCGGTGATAAGCTGTCGACCAAATAGCACGTAGCCCAGGACCGAGGCCGCATTGTTGCCGTGCTCGATGCTGAACTGAACGATCAGGATTATGAGCAATTGATGGAGAGTGGGGTTTTCGTATAAGGCCGAGAGGATCATCCTGTTCAAGACAGCCAAAGTCGCGTCGGCGTCCGCCGAGCTCGTCATCGGCAAATCGACCAAGTCCTCCACCATCCTACCTTCCAAGAGCTTCCAAACCCGGCTGTAGGCAGTGGCGACATCATCGCGTGAAGGGGGAAGGCATACGTCGAGTCCTGCTTCGGCGAGAAATTCGATGCCCAGTTTAACGGCTCGGTCTGGAAGCGCCATAAAAACGTAGAGGTCGATCCGCTGACAGGCGACGGCCGCGCGGGAAGTAATGTCGGGGGCGCGTCGGTGTAGGTCGAGAAGACGCCTCTCAGCGTCCGACGTGTGGCCACATACGAATTCACTCTGTGCAAGAGCCAGATCGCACTCGAACAACATTTGAGGCTCGGCGAACCCGGAACCGGACGCCAATAGCTCCCCTGCTCGTCGGAGGTATGTTAGTGCGTCCTCATACGCACCCGCGGCTTTCGACGCCATCCCAGCTTCGAAGTTCAGGCGTCCGATATGAAGGTGATCAGCGGGAGTCTCGATCGTCCTGAACCCGCGATTGAACTGATCGACAATCTGGAAGATTCCGACGTCGAAATCCTGAAGGGTTCGAGCGCGCTCAAGAATACGTCCTATCCGCTCGTGTCGTCGGGCCTTCTCCTCCGGCGGAAGCATGGAATAGGCCGCATCTCGCACCTTGTCGTGTACGAACGCGTAGTCATCGTCGAAGCAGGCTATGAACCCCGATTTAGCACACCGATTGAGCAGTCCCTGCATTTCCTCGACGGCCATTTCGGTCGCTTCGGCGAGCAGTCGGCTGCTGCTCGCCATAGAAAAGCAAGCGAGCCAGCGAAGGACATCCAGGACCGGACGAGGGAGCTTGGCAAGATCAGCGACCATCATGTCAACCACGTTGTCGCTATGCTCTCTCGCGTTGACGCCGCCCTCGTCCCAGGTCCAACGCCCAAGTGCCCCGTCGGCTCTTAAGACTCCCTCATTTTCGAGGGAGTAAAGCAATCTCGTCGCGAACAGCGCATTCCCGCCCGTCTTCGCATGGATGGTTTTCGCCAATTGTTGCGCTTTGCTCGGCGAGCACTTCATGGCGTCGCTGATCATTTCACCGAGGTCTTCGCGGGTGAGCGCCGGAATCTCTATCTCGGTTACATCGACCCCCTCCCCGCGTAAAGTAGTTGGTAGGCGCATCAACCGATGATCGTCAGCAAGGTCGCGGCTTCTACATGTTCCCACGACAAGGACGTGCCCGCCGGCCCTTTCTGTTAGGAGAAGTTGCTCGACTAGATCCAAACTGGCCCTGTCGGCCCATTGCAGATCGTCCAGGACTAGAACGAGCGGGCGCTTGGGAAGCGCAAATAGCTGAATAAAATCGCGCAATGCAGCCTGGATGCGTCTTCTCGATTCCCTGACTGGCAGCTCCACGTCGGCCGAAGTAGAGCCCAGTGCTATCTCCAGGTCAGGAACAACATGTGTCAAAAGCGCAGCGTTGGCGCCTAAGGCATGCCTAAACCTCTTGGCCCATTCCTCCGACTCCGATGCACCCGTACTCAGAACCATTCGGGTCAGAGATTGAAGTGCAGGGACCATGCAAGCGAGCGGACTGTCGCGAAGGTGAGGCTCGTACTTAGCCGTTGCGATCAGAATTTCTTGTACGTCCAGGCCCGACAAATGCTCCCGGACGAGGTGCGTCTTACCCGTTCCAGGTTCACCGCCGATTAGCACCAGGCGCGATGAACCGTTTTGGAGGAAACCTCGCAGCGCAGCTTGAAAAGCGTCGACTTCGCGACGTCGTCCGTAGAATTTCGTAGGGATGGTGAGGCGTGCGGAAAGATCATGCTCCGCTAGAGGGAAAGGCGATATCTTGCCTCGAGTTTCCCATTGAGCCAGGCATCTTCTGAGATCATTTTCGACCCCAGAGGCCGTCTGATACCGATCATACGGCGATTTTGCGAGAAGCTTCATGATAACTGACGCAACAACATCCGGGATTTCCGGGCGCAGGGTAGATGGCGATGCAGGCGCGCGTGCTATGTGGCAATGCAGAAGTTCAAGAGGATCGTCTGTGTTGAAGGGGAGCGAGCCTGCCAGAATCTGGTAGAGCGTGACTCCGAGCGAATAGAGATCGCTTCGGGCATCGACCGGCCAATTCACCCGCCCCGTATGCTCGGGCGACATGTAGGCTAGAGTACCAGATGACTGAGACCCGGTTGGGCTTATATTCTGACTGGGGAGCTCCGTCGAGGAACCGAAGCCGGACAGACGAACGCTCCCATCTTCGCAAACGAAGACATTCTGTGGTTTAATGTCCTTATGTATGAGCCCTCGTTCGTGAACTAGGGACAGGATGGCCGCCAGGTTCGCCGCAATCTCCAGGAATTCACGGACCCGGAGCAACCGACCGGGTCGTTGGCTCACGAGCAAGTCAAGAGGCATCCCACCGGGATCTTCAAGAATTAAAACTTCTTGGCCTTGATAGTGGACAAATTCCAAGGGGCGAACCGCCCAATGTTCGAGAAGTCTGTCGGCCATCGAGTGCTCGCGGCGGAGCGCGTGTTCCGCGTCCCGCCCCCCTGGCGCCGAAACGGCGAGCACCCTTCTTCGAGAACGTCGCTCGATACCGCGATAAAGAACGTGCTGCTCGCTCTCCCTAACCGGACGCAGTTCGTAGCCTGAGACCGACTCGCCTGCGCCTTCAACCATCACCAGCGGCTCTCATATTGCCCTCGATCTATTCTTCCACCTTTCGTCATCTGCTTCCGGGACAATAATCGTGAGCGGGATTTCGGTCGAGGCCTGCCTGCCTATCTCATGCTTGAATCGAAGCGCGCCGCAACTCCCGCGGCTTTCGGCACTGCTTCGCCCAGTGAACAACATTGCCGCTACTTAGGCAGTTGTGCACTTGTACTTAAGTATCGATTTAAGTGGACGCACAGCATGATCACTGCTCCGCCACGCGGAATTCAGACAATCAACAGGCGGCATCATGGTGATGGGCTAAACAAGACCGCGGACTTTGCCATCAGAACCTTTATTATTTCTCGGCACTCCGGTTCTTGCTGATTTGGCATCGGGATTAGCTAAGGGCTGATCGGTAGTCACGCCGCGTTAAGGCGTGGCCACTTGTCAGCAGCTTTACCAGGTGTTGCGCGCCGGCTGTCGAGGATGCTGGGTTTTGTCCCGTGATAAGGCGACCGTGGCGAGTGACCTAAACCGACCTAAAGTTAAGCACCTTACCCGGCGACCAAGAAATCCCAGTTGACGACCACCGTTTCCTGCACCCAGAGCCGCCTCGTGCAGCTCTTTCGCCTTTCTTTAGAAGAAGGAGGCCGTCTCAAGCGGATCCAAGCAGCGCTCGGGGTGATAGCTCTCGCCGTAAACCTTCAGGAGAGCGCCGAGCGCGGCACGCTGCTGTTTGGCCTCGGTGTCACGCATCCGAGGCGGGGCCTGAGGCGCCCCAAACTGCTTCATAAAGCTGTGTCGTGAAGCGGGTGTCACCTTTTGTACCCGGAAGTCGTGCTGTGACCTCCTGGACTGTCCAAACGTTTGCGTCCGGATCGGAAAATGTGAAATACGATGCATAGCTCTTCCGATCAGGATTGGGTCCGAAAACAATCCCCTTGCCGTTCGAATGATGAAATATCCCACCAACGTCGTGGAAAGGCTCGCTGGTAGCGACGCCTCGGCATAGCAGATCGGTCCTGGCAGCCTCGATGTCGGAGACCACGAGATGCATTCCCTGAGCGGAACCGGGAGGCGCTAGTGCTATGTTTGTTCCGAACATGATCGAGCAACCGGACCCAGGCGGGCTCATCTGAACGATGCGATAGTCGTCTCCAACGGAGTGATCAATGTCGACTTGCCAGCCAATGCTCTCGTAGAATTTCCGAGCGCGGTCGGAGTCCGACACAGGTATCACGAGGAGTTCTAGGTTCATCCTTACTGGAGTGTTCTTTGGCGCGGCTTGCGTGACTTTCGTTTCAAGTTCAAGATGGTTCATGTCCGGCTCCTTAGTTTAAGTCGCCGTCGATCAGCCGGCGACGTGACGGAGGTTAAACATCATCTTGTTCCGGAACCATTGGACCATAGTGTCGCCGATACTATGGTGTGTCGGCGCCCCCTATGGCTCCCGTTTTTCGATGCTCAACTTTCCGTGGAGTCATCAAGCTCCAGTATCGCCGCTGCCTGCAACGCCGCCGGATCATTCTTGGCATGCAGATAATTGAGAAGCGAAGTCAACGACGGATCGGTCATCTCCGCAGGCATAAGTATCCCAGTGGAGTGCATTTCATCACGGCCGACAGCACCGTCGGCGTCGTGGTCCAGCCGCTGCTTCATGTCCACCTTGGGACGCCCGTTGTCATCGACGGCAACTCCAGGCATTAGGATTTGATCGAAGTTCTCAAGTTCCTGCCCGGTCAGCTTGTTGTCCCCGTTGCGATCGAACTTGGTGAACGCCTTGTTGAGCACCTGGGTAAGCGGTGAAGTGTCAGTCGCAGTCGTCATGAAATCCCCAATTCGTAACATCTACTTGTAAATCGCGCGTTTCCGGCGCGTAGGTAGCCTTTGGGGCGGCAAGCTTGAGCGTACCTGAAGAGTTTCGCTTCCCAATACTGTGCCAGGTCAGCGGACTGCATGGAATGACCCATCTCAACATCTTGCTCTGAGGATCTCCTGAAGCCGCTCCCGGCTCGGAGCTCCTGACTGGAGCCACCGAATGATGTCTCGTGCTACTGCCTCCGCTTCCTCGCTCTTTCTGTTCCAGTGTCGAGCTTCGCAGTATTCCTTCAGTACGTCTGCTGCTATCGACACCTCCTCCGGCATGAGCGGGCGAAGGCATCGCCTGTCTATTGGGCCTGGCATGATTGTATTTCCCTCGACAGGTCAAACGGGATCCTACAGAGCGGCGCTCGCTCCAGAACCGACGGAAGCAGAAGGCACCCAGACACGCGTCGGTGCCGGCCGCTCGCTGATGGAAATCAGAGCCCCAACGATCGCCACCATGGCAATTGCGATCACAACAAGCGGAAAGCCTGAGCTACGAGGTTCCTGGTCGCGATAGATCATCGTCTGCTCCCGATTTTTGGCTGTGGCTGATCCGCAGCCGCCGGCTTCGACCGAGACTATGTCGGCGGACCGTCAGGAAGGCATTTGCACCTTGGTATAGGCGATACGTTCGTATAGGCGATACCATCGTGCAGTATCGCGCCCCAGGGGCCGGTCTCAATGTTCTCGGGTACGGATCGACAACGGATCTCGATACGGAAGGCAGCGCAAACACTCTCGGAATCCGGAGCGTGAGTGCAGCCTTTACCCAGCAATCACCATTGGAGACTGGCGCAATGTCCAAAGGCGTACCCGCAAATTTCACACGCCGATCGTTAGGCAGCGTCGCACTCGCTATTACTGCGGCGGGTGTGCTCGGCGAGAAGATGGCGGAAGCCTCTCATGCGCCCACGCGTGCGGAGGTACCGCCGGCTCCTGCCGGAGCCATACTCGAAGCAAACAAGACCATCGAGGCAGGTGACCTGCTAGTTTCTTATGCCGACGTCGGACCAGCGTCCGGATCACCAGTCTTGCTACTGCACGGCTGGCCGTACGACATCAACAGCTTCGCGGAGGTCGCACCTCTCCTTGCAAGCCAAGGCCACCGCGTCATCGTGCCCTTCCTCCGAGGCTACGGCGGCACGCGTTTCCTATCAGCCGCGACGAAACGCAATGGCCAGCAGGCGGCGATTGCAGTTGATACGATCAAGCTCATGGACGCCATGGGAATCAAGCAGGCTACAATCGCTGGCTTCGACTGGGGAGCGAGGACAGCCGGCATAGTCGCCGCCCTCTGGCCGGAACGCTGTAAGGCCCTCGTATCGGTCAGCGGCTATCTGATCGGAAACCAGACCGCCGGAAAGGCCCCCCTGCCGCCGCCCGCCGAACTCCAGTGGTGGTACCAATTCTATCTCGCCACAGATCGCGGTCGCGACGGCTATGAGAAATATACGAACGACTTCGCCAAGCTCATCTGGAAGCTCGCCTCCCCAAAGTGGAAATTCGACGAAGAAACGTTCTCGCGAAGTGCCACGGCGTTCGCCAACCCAGACCATGTCGCGATTGTCGTCCATAACTATCGATGGCGTCTCGGACTGGCCGAAGGCGAGAAGCGGTTCGACGAGTTGGAAAGCAAGCTGGCAGTCGGCCCCGAAATACACGTGCCCACGATTACCATGGAAGGTGACGCCAACGAGGCACCCCACCCAGATGCAAAGACTTATGCAGCGAAGTTCAAGGCGAAATATGAGCACCGCCTCATCACAGGTGGGATCGGTCACAACCTCCCACAAGAAGCCCCGGAATCTTTCGCCCGCGCCGTGATTGATGTGGACGGCTGGGTGTAGCTCCGCATTAGCGCAGGCCCCGGCCTTTTTCAGGGAGCACGGAACATCCGACAGGTTTCACGCACGTCTGTCCGGGCTCGACGCCTGTCCAATGGTGACCCATCAAAATACACCCTATCGAATCCTTAGATGAAATCGATCAAAAAATGGCGGCTGGTGCGGCACCCGCTGGTCGTGTGATGGTGGAAGGCACTTTCAGATAGCACAGCTTTTCTGCGCGATTGGACGGCGAGGAGCGTTCGTAGCTGGAAGGATCTTTAGTAAGGCGACACCACCAGCTCAAACCCGGCAGGATCTATGATTGAAATTGGTATCGATAGTTTCGCAATGCTTTTGACCGACCCTGCCACCGGGCGATTGCAGTCAGCCATTGACCGCATGGAGAGTGTGCTTGCGGAAATAGAGCTCGCGGATCAAGTCGGGCTCGATATCTTCGGAATGGGCGAACACCATCGTGAGAACGCGCTTGATTCAGCCCCTGCTGTCATCCTTGCGGCCGCCGCCGCACGCACAAAATCCATCAGACTGACTAGTGCCGTAGCAGTCCTCAGTGCCGCCGACCCCGTGCGGCTCTTCCAGGAGTTCGCCACACTGGATCTGATATCCGGCGGAAGAGCCGAAATCGTGGTCGGTCGCGGCTCATCAGTCGAGGCCTATCCTCTGTTCGGATTCGACCTGCGGGACTACGACGCACTGTTCGCCGAGAAGCTGGACCTCTTGCTGAGGATCAGGGAGCAACCCAGTGTCAAATGGCAGGGCCGCTTTCGTCCAGCGATCAATGGCGAGGGTGTCTTTCCCCGTCCACACCAGCCCAAACTACCAATCTGGCTGGGCGTGGGTGGCACACCTGAATCGTTTGTCCGCGCGGGGACACTCGGATTACCGTTGATGGTCGCCATCATCGGCGGAAGCTTCGAGCGTTTCCTGCCCCTGGTCGATCTTTATCGTCGCGCATGGGATGCCGCCGGCCATCCCCCGAAGGACCAAATGGTCGGTGTACATGCCCTGGGCTTCGTCGGAGAAACCGACGCGGCTGCCAGGGAAGCGTTTTTCCCGGGCTGGTTCCAGATGTTCACGGACGCTGGACGGGAACGGGGCTGGCCGCCGCCGACAAAGGCGCAATTTGACCACATGTGCAGTCCGGGTGGCGCGTTCCTGGTTGGCAGTCCGCAAACGGTTGCGGCCAAGATTTTGCATATTAACAACACCTTGCGCGGAGTTTCTCGCATCACCTTCCAGATGAGTACCGCTGCACTGGAAACCGAGGCGATGCGCCGCTCTATCGAACTTCTCGGCACTGATGTCGCGCCTCTTGTTCGCGGACAAGGTTAAGTGCGTCATTGAACGACGCAAGGTTCAAGGAAGATAACTGGCCTTGTTATCAATCGCTGCTGCCGAAAATGAGGTTTTGATAGGCGGCGAGCATCTCCGGATCCTCGACGGAGCCATGATGATGGAGTTGTCTCCAGGCGCCATCCATCCGAACGAACCAGCGGGTTGTTCGGAAGGCGACATCGAGACTGTCGCTGGCAGTTCTACACGTACCCCGCTCCCGACCGACGAACAGATGCCACTCGCGTCCACCTTGGCTGGTGAAATCATGGAACGTCACATTTACGGTGGCGGGGCCACCGAACAGCTTAGCATAACCCTCAGCGATCTCGTTCCACCCACGACGAATTCCGCCGATAGGGTTGTCCATGCTAGGAGCCGCCCCAGGAAACCAGACCGCTTCCAAGCCCACGATATCGGCCGAATTGAATGCCCTGTAGAATTCGATCAGCGCATCCAGGGCGCTATCATCCCCCGCCCTCTGTTCAACACCCGTAATTTCTTCAAAACGTTCGTTCATGTCTAAACCTCTCTCCGGAATCTTGGCGCGCTACGCCAACCCACTGCGTCGATCGGCCGACTTGACGGACGTGGGAACGCGCCACAGAGAAATTCGGGTTGCCAAGCCAGCGAAGGCAGCATGCGCGGCGGCGGTGGCGTAATCCATTGTACGATGGTGTTGGCGCAAACCCAACGCCGCTTAACCCCGACAAGACTCAGCCGATACCATTGTACAATGGACTTCTCGCCAGAACGGCGCATCCTCGCCAGGCGGTCGGAGCAGGCGCATTGCGCTGCCCGCGCCGCAAATTGAGAGTTATGATATACATACTTCGATTGGACGACGAGCCTGCTGTCTTCTCTGGGGACGAAGCACATGTATCGGATGATCTCGGCAATGACGAACGCAGCGCTTCCCGACAGCCGGGATGTCGAGCGACCAACAGTCGTAGTTATCGACGACGACATATCAGTCAGGGAATCCCTCGAGCTCCTGATACTATCTGCGGGATGGCGGCCACTGCTCTTTGAATCCGCCCAAGCCTACCTTGCAACACCGCTTTCGTCAGCTCCCTGCTGTCTCGTACTCGATGTCAATATGCCTGGCCTGAACGGCCTCGATTTGCAGACCATGATCAATATGGGCGGCAATCGCATGCCTATCATTTTCGTCTCCGGCTTTGGTGATGTCCCGATGACTGTGAAGGCGCTCAAGGGGGGCGCGATGGATTTCCTTACCAAACCCATCGACACGATGGCGCTTCTGGAGGCGATCCGATCGGCACTGGCGCGGAGCGAAGAAATGTTGCGCAACGACGAGGAGCTTCGACGGCTGCAGCGCTCGTACGAAACGCTGACCAAGCGGGAACGCGAGGTGATGATACGCGTGGTCAAGGGTCTCTTGAACAAGCAGGTCGCCTTCGACCTCGACATAAGCGAGATTACCGTGAAGGCGCATCGCGGCCAAGTGATGCGTAAAATGGACGCGCGCACCCTACCGGAACTGGTGAACATGGCTGCAAAGCTCCGCCTCGGAGAAAGTGTCGAGACAGACTGAAACGTTCAGCAGACCAATTATCGCGGCAGCCGATTTTCCTCGCACTTCGACTCTTTCGGATGGATAGTGAACTATCATCGCGACAAAAGAGCGGTGTGTGCATGCGAACCGACCGACGACATGTTCGAAAGCAGTCAAGCTCGGCGCTCGATCACCATCAACGCTGCTTCGTATAGGTTTCGGGTGAGGTCGCAGGCGCCCATCCTGGGCGCAAGCCTCGCCGACTGGCCCGCCCACAGGTTCGTGAAGTCGTTCCGGGACGCCTTTTCCGCTTGGGCGCGCACGGCAGACAGTGCGGCACCTGCGGTTGGAAACGCTGGCACGGCCTCTGAAATGGGACCGAGTTCCTGCATGAGGCGGTTGACGATACCTCTGGCGGGACGACCGGTGAAGACGTTCGTGATCGCGGTACTATCGTCATCTGCCTTGGCGAGCGCTTGCGCGTGTACCGCCGGGATCTTCGCCTCCGGACAGAATAGGTAGGCAGTGCCGACCTGAACCGCGGAAGCGCCCAGCATCATGGCTGCGGCGACGCCCCGCCCGTCGGCGATACCGCCGGCAGCAATCACAGGAACCGCTACGGCATCGACAACTTGCGGAACGAGCGCCATCGTTCCGACCTGTGTGGACATGTCCTGCGTGAGGAAGTTGCCACGATGCCCTCCGGCCTCCGAACCCATCGCGATCACGGCGTCGGCCCCGTTCGCCTCCAGCCACACGGCTTCGGCCACAGTCGTTGCCGAAGACACCACTTTCGCCCCGGCTCCCTTCACGCGGTCTACGAGCGGCTTTGTGGGCAATCCGAAATGGAAGCTCACCACCTCCGGCCTGTGCTCTTCGACAACCTGGCAGAAAGCTTCATCGAATGGCGCACGACCCGCGCCTGAAACAGGAGCAGCAGGGTCGAGATCGAACTCGACATAGTAGGGCGCCAGCAACGCCCTCCATCGCATCTGAGCGACCGCGTCGACCGGAGGCGTTTGATGCGCGAAGAAGTTTATATTCAGCGGCGCCTTGCTCAAGCCACGTATGTTGCGGATCGCTGCTTCCAATTGGTCGACGGTCAACTGCGCACTCGGCAGCGAGCCTAGTCCGCCAGCCTGCCCTGCGGCGACCACCATCTCGATTGTCGTGGCTCCCGCCATGGGCGCCTGGATGATCGGAAGCTCAATACCGAAAAGATCGAGAATGCGTCGGTCTGGCCAGTGCGTCATATCAGATACCATCCCATTCGTGTGGCTCGACCACTCGTTAGATCGTTGCACGTGGCGGGTCTATTGCACCTGATGATCTGGCACCCGATCCAAAGGTATCGGGGACACCTTCGTACAATAGTTAGAAGCGTTGAACCGCGAGATGGTGTTGTCAGGGCGGGTGGCGACGATCGTTCCCACCCCCAACAGCAGAGACATGACTTTGAAGATCCTAGCGAACCTGCCGCGCGTCGGCGGGTGGAGGATCGTGCGTGGTCCAACAATGGAGGTGCTAATGAGCACGCGTAAAACAATCTTGATCACCGGCGCGTCGCAGGGGATCGGGGCAGGACTGGTCAGATCGTTCCTCGAACGAGGCTACAATGTCGTCGGCACATCGCGCCGTGTCACGGAAGCATCGCTGCCGGACGCTCCGGAACACCTGGAACTGGTCGATGGCGATGTGGGAGATCCAGTAACCGCCGAACGGGTGGCGCACCGCGCGATCGAACGCTTCGGATCGATCGACGCGCTGGTGAACAACGCGGGCATTTTCTTCACCAAGCCGTTCCTCGAATACACGATCGACGACCTTCGGCAGCTTACCGCGACGAATGTTGAAGGATTCATACACTTCACCAAACACGCGATCCGGCAGATGCTCCGCCAGGGATCCGGCGGAAGCGTCGTTACGATTACGACTTCGCTGACAGACCACCCGATTGCCGGTGTGACCGCGTCCTTCGCCATGATCACCAAGGGCGGCCTGAATGCGGTCACGAAGAGCCTCGCGATGGAATTCGCCAAGGACAACATCCGGGTGAACGCCGTCGCTCCCGGCATCGTCGACACGCCGATGCATGAAAAGGATCCGAAGGATTTTCTGAAGTCTCTCTCGCCGATCGGTACGATCACCGCCGTCCAGGAGATCGTCAACGGTGTCGTCTATCTGACGGAATCTACCAACATTACCGGGGAGGTGCTGCACGTCGACAACGGCGCACATTTGGGGAAATGGTAGTCCCTGGCGCTGACGCACGATTGCGGGATCTTGATATCAAGCTCCCTCCCCCGCCGACACCTTTCGGCGCCTATGTCGAGGCGGTCCAGGTCGGCCCGCTTCTCTTCCTCAGTGGCATGCTCCCGGTGATTGGACACGAAGCGATCTACCATGGGCGCGTCGGCGAGGGTCTTTCGGTTCCTCAAGGATACGACGCCGCCCGTGCTGCCTGCCTCAGTGGGCTCGCCGCGGCGAAAGCGCACCTGGGGTCGCTGAATAAGATCAGCCGTATCGCCAAACTCGGCGTGTACATTGCATCGCCGGGCGATTTCCAGGAGCACCCGAAGGTGGCCGACGGAGCATCCGAGCTTCTGCGGGATGTCTTTGGCGCGTCGTCGGTTCCGCCCCGCATCGTCCTTGGCGTCTCCAGCATTCCGTTGGGAATGCCGGTCGAAATCGAACTCGTGCTCGAAATCGAATCCTAGCGACATCGTTCCAACAACCTGAATGGAGGTATTCATGAAACCCATCTCGAGGAGCGCAATGATCGCGTCATCGAAGTTCCTGACTGCTGCCGCAGTGCTCATGCTTCCCGCGCTCGCTCTTTCCGGGCAGACCATGGTCGCGCAAAAGACCGATCGCCCCGCTGACGCCAAGTCACAGCCTGCGAGCGAGAAACCGCAGATCCGGATCGAGAGGCGCACACCCGCATACTGGCGCGTCACCTTCGACAATCCGCCCTTCAACATATTCGGGCCGGAGACCATTCCACAGATGGAGAAGGTCGTCGCGGAGATCGAAGCGGACCCGAACCTGAGGGTCGTTGTCTTCGACAGCGCTGTGCCGGGCTTCTTCCTCACCCATTACAACTTTACGCCGCCGCTCTCCGAATCCACAAGCTTGCCTTATGGGAAGACCGGCCTCCATCCCCTCCCGGACATGCTCGTTCGTATCAGCAAGGCGCCCGTTGTCTCTATCGCGCTGATCCGCGGGCGAGCCACGGGCGTCGGCAGCGAATTGGCGCTCGCCAGCGATATGCGGTTTGCCAGCAAGCAGAATGCAATCCTTTCTCAATGGGAGGTCGGAGCCGGTTTCGTCCCGGGCGGCGGCCCAATGGCACGCCTTCCGCGTCTAATGGGCCGCGGCCGTGCACTCGAGGTGCTGCTCGGGTCCGATGACATCAACGGCGAGCTTGCCGAGGAGTACGGCTACGTCAACCGTTCGTTCGACGACGAGAAGCTCGACCCCTTCGTCGATGCGCTCGCCGCGAGGATTTCTGGTTTCGACCGCCAGGCGATCGCCGATACGAAACGCCTCGTCGATTTCGCCAGCCTCCCCAGCGATCCGGAAATCGGAGCGGGCTGGGACGCGTTCATCCAGTCCGTCCAGCGCCCCGTGGCGCAGAAGAACATCGGCCGCCTGATGGAAATGGGGCTTCAGACGAACCCCGACATCGAAGCGCGGCTCGGGCACTACACGCAGACTTTGGCCGACAAGTAGGCCGGAGCCGCGCCCGCGCGTCGGAACGGCAGGTCGCGCGGGCGCACATCCTGCCAATCGTCCACTCAGATAAATCGCGTCCCAGCCGCGGAGATTTTCCGCACCGACAACCAACCAGCGATGGAGAAGTCACATGCACAGCATCGAAAACCAGATCGTCGATTCCAGCTTCTCGGCAATCATCAACGCGCCGATCGAACAGGTGGATATACCGAAGTGGTGCTTCACCCTGCCCGAGAAGGAATACCAAGGATGCTCTCCCGCACACATCGCCGCAGGCTTCACGACGGCTTCCGACGGAACTCGCATGTCGATTAATGTCGAGACGATCGGCGGGAGCCTCATGGTCCAGCATTACCTCGAAACCCTCGGCGAGAAGGATCATCTCATTCTTGATTCCGATTCCGACGTGTTCACGCCAAATGGCCGCGTTACGATCCACGTCACCTGGGAGCTCAGCGTCAAGAAACTCGACGCGGGTCGATGCGAGTTCACCAACCGCGTCAGGTCCTATGCGACGGACGAGATGATGGCCTCGCTCGACCGCCAGGGAATCCCGTTCGAGATCTTCCGGACGCAGCGGCAACCGATGTCGATCGCACACAACAAAGGCGAAACACCCCTGTTTGCGGCAAGCATCGAGCGGGCGGCGCTGAAGAACGCCGCCTCCACGAAAGCGGCCTGATCACCGGAGGAATACCCATGACACAACTGTCTTTCGACCGGAACAATACTGGTCTGCTCGTGGTCGATCCATACAACGACTTCATTTCCGAAGGCGGCAAGATCTGGCCGAGGATCAAGGAAGTGGCCGAGGCGAACAACTGCGTGCCGCACATGCTCCAGGTGCTCAATGCGGCACGCGAGGCGAAGCTTCGTGTCTTCTACGCAATGCATCACAGGTATCGCGCAGGCGATTACGAAAATTGGAAGTTCATCGCTCCTATCCAGCGCGCGGCTTGGCATCGCAAGAGCTTCGAGTTCGGCACATGGGGCGGAGAATTTCGCGCTGAGTTCGTGCCGCAACCGGGCGAGGTCGTGGCCTCCGAACACTGGTGCTCCAGCGGTTTCGCCAACACCGATCTCGATCTCGAGCTGAAGCGGCATGGAATCCAGAGGCTGATCGTGATCGGGCTCGTCGCGCATACCTGCATCGAGGCGACAGTCCGCTACGCCGCCGAACTCGGATACGACGTGACCGTCGTCAAGGACGCGGTAGCCGATTACTCGCCGGAGATGATGCATGCCGCTCTGGAGGTCAACCTCCCCAGCTATGCCAGCGCTATCGTCGAGACCACTGAGGCCATCGAAGCGATCGCCCTCACACAAGCGGCGTAAGCTCGCATCTCAGCCGCCACCAGTATCCGGCGGGCGTTCACGCGCGCGCCGGATCTCTCTTGAAACTAAAAAGTAATACTTTTCGTTTCGAAGGGTTGGCAGGCCCTTCACCTGCACCTATGTGAGTTCGACAGCCAATTGCCGCCGACTATGTCGATGCTCCCATGCAGCACAGAGGCTCCCTATTCGAAAGGATCCACATGACACTCTCCGGCGACCTCCTCATCGGCGGCGCAAACGTGCGTGGCGCGGCTGCGACGTTCACCGCGACAAACCCTGCCGACGGCAGCTCGATGGAACCGACTTTCGCAGGCGCGACGAAGGAGCAGGCGGAGATGGCCGCGGCTTTGGCGTGGGCCGCGTTCCCGGTCTACAAGGAGACGACGCTCGAAGATCGGGCGCGCTTTCTGGAAGCCATCGCTGATGGCATCATCGCACTCGGCGACGATCTCATCCTGCGAGCGTCGGACGAAACTGGTCTGCCGCGCGCTCGAATCGAAGGCGAGCGCGCCAGAACTGTCGAACAGTTGCGCCTGTTCGCGAAAGAGGTCCGCGACGGCAAGTTTCAGGAGCTTCGCTTCGACCCGGCCGACGCTGAGCGCAAGCCTGTTGCCAAACCGGACCTACGACTGAGAAACGTTGCTCTCGGTCCGGTCGCCGTATTCGGAGCATCGAACTTCCCGCTCGCATTCTCTGTCGCTGGCGGCGACACAGCCTCGGCTCTCGCCGCCGGCTGCCCGGTTGTCGTTAAAGCCCACTCCGCCCACCCCGGAACGTCCGCGCTCGTTGGCAAAGCAGTCGTGGACGCCGTCGCGGCATGCGGTCTTCCACGTGGGACGTTTGCCCTTTTGTTCGATGCAGGGTTCGAAATGGGACAGACCCTCGTCGCCGATCCCCGGATCCGTGCCGTCGGATTTACCGGTTCGCGCCGGGGCGGCACCGCGCTGATGAAGATCGCCTCGGAGCGGAAGCAGCCCATACCAGTCTACGCAGAGATGAGCAGTATCAATCCGGTCATCCTTTATCCGAATGCGCTTCGCAATCGCGCACCCGAGATCGGAAGATCGTTCGCATCCGCTCTAACCCTGGGTGCAGGCCAGTTCTGCACCAATCCGGGCCTTATCATCGCCGTCGACGGTGCGGGGCTCGATGCGTTCATCGAAAGTGCCAGTGCAGCGATTTCAGAAACGGAGGCCCAGACCATGCTGACGGGCGGGATCTGCGACGCCTATCGCAAGGGCGTGGCAAGGCTGTCGTCGTCATCGTCCGTCTCGAAGGTCGCTGCGGGGAGGAACGGAACTTCCTATCAGGCCGCGGCCGCGCTCTTCGAAACGACTGCCGCAGCATTCCTCCGCGATCCGGAGCTTCAGGAGGAAGTCTTCGGCGCTTCGGGACTGATCGTTCGCTGCGAGGACGAAACGGAGCTACTTGAAGTGATCGAATCCTTGGAAGGTCAGTTGACGATCGCCCTGCACGTGGATGCTGAGGACATCGCTGACGCCTCGATGATCATCCCGCAGTTGGAGCTTCTCGCGGGTCGACTTCTCGTAAACGGCTTCGGAACCGGCGTCGAGGTATCCCCGGCGATGGTCCATGGGGGGCCGTATCCGGCCACGTCAGACGGTAGATCGACCTCAGTCGGGACACTGGCGATTTATCGCTTCCTGCGACCTGTTTCCTACCAGGACTTCCCGGCGGAGCTGCTTCCGGAGTCACTTAGAAGGTCGTAAGCGCGCTCGGGTGGTGACGAAGAAGTCGGGCAGGCTGGACCGCCTTCCCGACCAACCCTCATCTCCGAAGATCAGAGCTCGGCTGCCTTGGCCGCCATTGTTGCCTTCGCCCACCACACAAGCTCGTCGAGCGCCATCTTGGCCGACGGCAGGAGATTTGCCTCGATATCCTCGATTGGCTTGTTTCCACCCATCGGGAATACCGCGAAGAAATCGCTTCCGCCAATGTGAACGGCAGCGTGCGTGGAGACCATCTGCAGTTCCACACCAATACCCCTGAGATGCTCGAGGGCCCGCGAGCCGCCAGTGCTCCCATAGGCGATGGCGGTGAAGGGCTTGCGGTTCCATTCCGTATAGGCCTGATCGAGCGCGTTCTTCAGCGCTCCGGTGATCGAGCGATTGTATTCCGCGACGACGAAGATGTAGCCATCATACTGCCCTACCGTCTTCTGCCAACGGGCCGCTTCCGGATCCTGGCTAGGCGCCCATGCGTTGGATGCCACCTCATGGAAGAACGGCAGCGGATGGTCACGCAGGTCGACCACCTCCACATCCATGTCGTCGCGTGCCTGAGCCTGCTTCAGCATCCATTGCGCTGGTTTATCTCCGAAACGGGTCGGACGGGTCGAGCCGATGATGACGGCGATCTTAGGTTTTTTGAAAGCCATGCGATCCTCACTTCTGTTGGTTTCTGTCTGTGGCCCTCGTGCGAGGGTTAGTCGTCGTTCAGGACATCGGCGTACGCGTAGAGCCCTGGCGAACCTCCGGTCATTAGGAAGAGGACGTTTGATCCCGACCTGATGGCGCCGCTGTCGAAATCAGAAAGCATGCCGGCGAATGCCTTGCCTCCATAGACGGGATCGACAAGAAGGCCTTCCGTGCTGCCGAGCAACCTCACAGCCTCGACCATCTCCTGTGTCGGAATGCCGTAGCCGCCTCCGAGCTGTGTGCCGCTGATCCTGAGATCGACAGGCCCCACCTGCTCCTTCCTGGACATAAGCTGGAGAACAGAATTGACCTTGTCGACTGTAGCGGGAAGGCAGGCATCAACGGGTGACAGGACGGTGTGAGCCAGTACTCGGGAAGGTTCACGGCCTGCGACCACCATTCCCGCCGCAAGCCCCGCATGCATTCCACCGCTGCCATTCGGGATGACTATGTGGTCGAATTCCGTTCCCAGCTCGGCAGACTGCATCGCGATCTCGAAAGCGCAGTCCACATAGCCTAGACACCCAACCGGTGTTGAACCACCAAGGGTGGCCACAAAGGGCTTGCGCCCGGACGCGGCCAGCTCGGACGCCCGGCGTGAGGCGAACACACCCGCGTCATCTCCCCGCTTCAGGACGTGCAAGCGAGCCCCGAACAAGCGATCCAGCAGGACGTTCCCGTTCTCCTGATAGATCGCCGTATCCCGAGGAACCATCTTTGCGAGAACCAGCTCGCATGCCAGGCCGGATCGCGCACACGCCGCGGCGGCGAGCCGGGCGAAGTTCGATTGGACTCCTCCGATCGCCACTAGGGTGTCGCAGCCCTCGGCTGCGGCCTGCCCTACAAGGAATTCTAGCTTGCGCAGCTTGTTGCCGCCTCCCCCCAACCCCATGAGGTCGTCCCGCTTCGCCCATATTGTGATACCCTTTGCACGCGCACCGAGGACACTCTCGAGGCGGTCGAGGCGCTGAATTGGCGTCGTCCCCTCAATCAGGCGCGTGCGCGGGAAACGGCTTAGGAGCGGTGTTTTAGTCATCGGACTGTCTCCACGAAGGTTGATGTGCGGCACGACTGCCTCAGTCGGTTCTGCTTGCAGTCAGTTCTCCGGTGATAAACTGAGCCCGCCCCATACCGAACGACCAGTCTTCGTCCGAATTCTCCACGATAGAGACCATGACATCGGACGGATCGATACCGCACTCGATGCGAAACGACCGGGCAAGCGTTTCGTATAGGATGAGCTTCGTCGTGCGTGAGCGGACGCGGCTGATGATTTCGACAAGAACGAATCTTTCGGATCTATCAAACCCGAGACCGGTATCAAGGACTTGGAGATGCGATTTGTCGTACTGCTCCAATATCTGATATCGATCTCGGCGCGGAACGCCGAGCGCTTCGACCACGACATCGTGGGCTACGTCGAGCAGCGTTTGAAGTTCATCGACGCTGCGCCCTTTGAAGACGTGGATCTTCACCAATGGCATCGGTCATCTCCTTCTTCGGTGCGGTGCTTCGTCATGACGTGGATTCGCATCCCGATGGCGTGCAGCTCGCACCGGAATTCCGAGAGTTGAGGTCACCCATGTTACGACCTTCGCCACCTTCGGAAGGCGTGAAGGCAGACTTCGTCTGTGATACATTTGAGCATGATGCCAGCGCACCTATTATCGTGGCGAGGACGACTGCCTGCCGTCCTGCCGACACCCAAGATTTGAGTGCGATCGGCAACTTAAACCCCGGCATGGGACGCTCCGGGCATGGCATTCTGCGGGATCGCTGCGGGGCGATATCGGGGCGCAGGAATGCTCCGCGACAGGTTTGGTATCAACTTCTGCCTCGCCGCCTCATATGCATTCCAGTCATCCGCGTCCGGAACGGATGGAAGCGTCACCAGCTCCCCCAAATCCAAGCCCGCGAGAGCAGCGTCCACCGTGTCGTCGGCTTTCATGACTATATTCTCAGGAAGATGCTTGAGCGATCCGCCGGAAGCCTCCCAGAACGGAGTCTCCACAGCCCCCGGAAGGACGGCCTGAACGCGAATGTTCTTCTCGGCAAGTTCCTTGTGAAGCGAGAACGTCAGCGCGAGAACGAACGCTTTGGTGGCACCGTAGACGCCGTTGAGAATTTCGGGGGCGAGAGCAAGCGCCGATGCGACGTTGATGATCGTGCCCTTCTCGCGCGCCACAAAGGACGGAGCGGCGGCATAGACAAGCCGGGTCAATGCCGTGACGTTGATCCTGATCATGCGCTCCATGTCGTCAACATCAGAGACAAGGAGCGGCTGCACCGCGCCAACGCCTGCATTGTTGACGAGCACCGCGATTGATGGATCGCTGTGAAGTAACCTCTCGATCTTGAGAAGGTCCTCCTTGGCGCCGAGATCGGCTCGCAGGGTCGTAACGCGACGCCCAGTCCCCCGGGTGATTTCTCCGGCAACCTTCGTGAGCGCATCTTGGCTGCGCGCCACGAGGACGAGATCGTAGCCTCGTCTGGCGAACCTGTCGGCGTAGATCGCCCCGATGCCTGAGGATGCACCTGTAATCAGGGCTGTCCCTTTGGAGGATTGGGTCATCTAGCGTCTCCCTGCTGAGCGTCCGTGGGCGTGCTGCCCATCTGACTGTTGGCCGTTAATCGTCATAGGGATCGGCCGGAACCCACCCAGAATCCATTGGACGAAGGTATCGGCGATACCTTGGAAGGGTTTTCGCGATCGATCACACGCCGGAACCAACACCATCGGACAATGGACGCGACCGGTGCGCGAGAGCATCGTCACGCCGTCTGCGGATGGTCCGCAGGTTCACCTAGAGGGAGAAGGCGAATGACCATCCAGGAGCGCAGCACTCAGTCTGCCACCGCTGTGAACGACATCGACATGAAGCTTGAGGTCATTGTGATACCTGTATCCGACGTTGATCGCTCGAAGTCCTTCTACACGGCCCTTGGCTGGAGACTCGATGCCGACGTCTCTGGCGCAGATGGTTTCCGGGTCGTCCAGGTTACGCCTCCGGGATCGCCCTGCTCCGTCATCTTCGGCAGGAAAGTTGCTGCGGCCGTTCCGGGATCGGCACAGGGCCTGCATCTCATCGTCTCGGACATCGAGATGGCCCATGCGGCGCTCGCGGCTCGCGGAGCGGAAATGAGCGGTGTTTTCCATGACTCGGGTGGTGTGTTTCATCACAACGGTACAGACGGACGGCTCCCCGGCCCCCACCCCTCTCGCGCCAGCTATGGCTCGTTCGCGTCCTTCACGGATCCGGACGGCAACGGGTGGCTGCTCCAAGAAGTGACCGCGAGACTTCCCGGCCGCATCGAAGCCACAGGTGCAGCCTTCAGCTCCGCCGCCGATCTTGCGACCGCGCTTCGTCGTGCCGCCGAAGCCCATGGCGAACATGAGAAACGCATGGGTGGGAAACACGACGATGCATGGCCGGACTGGTACGCCGAATATATCGTGAGCGAGCAGTCTGGCGGTCCTCTCCCGACTCGATGAGCATTGTGCGTGGCGGCGCTGAATGAGTCCAAGGTGGGACTAGCGGCGTCGCGGGCTCGCTGATTTTCCGCCGATACCGATACCATTGCACTATAGATGGATAGCAGCAGGGTGAGGCATGATCCGGCGGCGACATTGTCCTCGCAAAAGCACGGAGCGACTGTCGGACGGCTACCGGCTACGACAAGCAATTCGGATGTTCCAGCTCACGAAGGGAAATTGTGACGAACCAGAATCCGGACAATACCCATGCAGACAATCCTGCGCTGCCGCCGCATGCTTCAGCCCAGATCGCCGCGATGACAGGTCGCGATCGGCTTCGTCGGTGCGTGGACGACATCCTGACAATCACGGCTCTTCCTACTACATGGATCGGAAAAGGCCTTGATGACATTGGCAAGAGACTCCTGGATGTCGTCGGCCCTCTGTTGAACGTCGATTTCCTGGTTCTGAGAATTGCCGCGCGCCAAGGCGAACGGAGCACCAACATCACTTGGTTCGGGAGACTCGCTGGGTTGGACGACGCGAGTGGTTTCCGACATGACCTGATAGCCATGCTTGGCGATGTGACTTCCACGTTATCTGCCACTACGTTGCAATGGGGCACATCGACGTTCTCCTGTGTTCTCCAGGAACTCAACGCAAACATCGCCAATGGCGCGCTCGTTGCCGGCACCCGTGAATCCTTCTTCCCTGATGAAGAGGACAGGGTCATCCTGCGCGTTGCAGCAATCCAGGCAGCCGTCGCAATCGGACAGGCTTTCAAACTTCGGGATGACAATCAGGCGGCAATCATTCGCGAGCGCAACAGGATCGACGATGCGATTCCACTGATGGCATGGTTCGCCCTACCGGACGGTCGCGCCGATCACCTCAACACGCATTTCCTGGGGTTTCTCGGATACACGAGGGAACAGGCTATTGGCTGGAACTGGATGACGGCCCTTCACCCGGACGATGCAACGACGTTGAAGGACACATGGCTCGCACTTCTCAGGTCGGGGCGCGCTGGAGAAGCTGAGGCCCGCCTGCGCGGCTGCGATGGCGACTACAAGTGGTTCCTGTTCCGTGCAAATCCGTCATATGCCGAAGATGGGTCGCTGGCGGGTTGGTACGGCACGAATACCGACATCGACGACAGGAAACGAACAGAGGAAGAATTGCGCAAGAGCGCTGCGTTTCTCGCGCAGGGCCAGGAACTGACCCAGACGGGCAGCGTCTGGTGGAGACCGTCGACTGACGAGATCCAGTGGTCGGACCAGGCTTACCGGGTTGCCGGCCTGCCCGTCACGCAGAAGCCGACGGTGACCATGATGTTCGACCGTTGCCACCCCGAAGACCTAGCTCAAGTCCGAGAGCTCATTTCCCGCGCGGCGCACGATGGCATGAATGTCGACCTCGAGCACCGCCTCTTGATGCCAAACGGGGAAATCAAATACGTGCACGTGGTCCTTCAGAACATCGGCTTGAATGCCGCTGACCCAGAATTCATAGGCGCCGTGACAGACATCACCGCGCGAACGATCGCGGAGAGGACGCTCCGACGAAGTGAAGTGCTCCTTGCGGAAGGACAAAGGATCAGCTTGACCGGGACCTTTTCCTGGAAGGTCGACACCGACGAACTGACATTCTCGGACGAGCTGAACCGGATCTTCGGCTTCGATCAGAACACTGTAATCGATTTCGACAAGATAGCTGCACGCGTCTACGAGGAGGATCTTGGCCTTCTGGCGAAGAAGATGGCTGAGGTGCGCTCGGGAGGCGACAACCCTGACTACGACATCAGGCTGTTCGTCGATGGTCGTATGAAGTATGTCAGGGTCGTGGGACGCATAGTCCAACACCTCGACGGCACGACGGAGTGCATTGGAGCAGTGCAGGATGTCTCAGCGCAGCGGCTGGCGGAGCAGGCCCGGGACAAGCTGCGCTCCGACCTGGCTCAGCTTGCTCGAGCGATGAGCCTGAGCACCATGGTCGCATCCATTGCGCACGAGGTGAACCAGCCCTTGGCCGGAATCATCACGAACGCCAGTACATCTTTGCTAATGCTGTCGCAGACCCCGCCAGATGTGAGCGGTGCAATGGAAACAGCACGACGGACGATCCGCGATGGCAACCGGGCGGCGGATGTGATCGTCCGGCTGCGAAATCTGTTCAGGCGAGGCGTTGCGACGGTCGAGCCGCTCGACCTCAACGTGGCGGCCCGGGAAGTGATCGCGCTCTTGACAAACGACATGCAACGAGGCCGCATCAGCCTGCATTCGGAACTTTCCGATAGCCTGCCCCTCATCGTTGGAGATCGCGTGCAGCTCCAGCAGGTCATAATGAACCTCCTCCGAAATTCCATCGAGGCCATGGCGGACATATCGCCTTCGTCCCGAAGCATCCTAGTTCGAACAGAGGCGGAGGACGATGGAGGCGTGAAACTGACAGTTTCCGACACTGGGTGCGGATTGGCAACTCTGGAAACAGATCGCCTGTTTGACGCCTTCCGCACAACGAAACCCGATGGCATGGGAATCGGTTTGTCGGTAAGCCGCTCCATAGTCGAAGCGCATGGAGGTAAAATCTGGGCGACCTCGGGTTCCGCAGGCGGCGCCATATTTGGCTTTTCGATAAGGGCTCGGAGAACGCAGGACAGCCCCTGCTCGAAGGCGGATCGATAATGACGAGCGCGCGCGCGCTGGTATCTGTCGTTGATGATGATGAGTCGGTCAGAGAGTCTCTTCCCGACCTGATCCGGATGTTCGGATACGACGTCCGCGCATTCTCCTCTGCCGATGAGTTCCTGGATTCCGAATGGGTGTCAAGAACGAACTGCCTGATACTCGACGTCGCCATGCCTGGCATGTCCGGTCCCGAGCTTGAGGAAGAGTTGATCCGTCGCGGTGACCGAATTCCCGTGGTCTTCATAACAGCCCACAAGGATGAGAACGATCGAATTCCACTCATGCAGAACGGCGCGGTTGCCTGCCTGTTCAAGCCGTTCAGCGATGTCGCGCTCCAGGAAACGCTGGATCGGGTTTTTGCCTAGGAGAGTGTGAGCTCGGGTGCAATCTCAGCAAAGTCCGGCAGCATCCGACACCATAGGACAATGTACGACAAGTTGCGGAACCCATACAGTGCACGAGAAGGGTAGCTCAGCCCTTGAAAGGACATGCATGCAGACGGAACTCGGTCGGGTTCTCGATACGCTGCCTGGGATGGTGTTCAGCGCTCTTCCGGACGGACGCATCGATTTTGTGAACAAGGACCTGGCCGACTTTTCGGGCGTCCCGATGACCGAGGCAGACTCGTGGGAATGGCCGGTGCACGCGGAACCTGCGCAGGCGTCGATGATCCTGCAACGCTTTCGTTCGATGCTATCTCTGGGTGAGCCATTCGAGATGGAGATTCCAACCCTGCGCGCTGACGGCGAGCGCCGCCTTCTGAGGGTTCAGTGCAATCCCATGCTCACAGACGGCAATGTCCAGAAATGGTATGGGCTTGCCTCCGAATCCAGGCTTGGAAGCAGCGATAGCCGTTCCGAGCACGAAACTGACTTTCAGCGCATCGTGGATAGCATTCCTGTTCCAGTCGCGGTCACCACACCGACCGGAGACGTTGAAGCATTGAACAATCCCGCTCTCGAATACTTCGGCATGACGCTGGAGGAACTGAAGAACTGGAAGGCGATCGAAGTCGTTCACCCCGAGGACCTGCAGCAAACCATCGCCGATCAGCTCGAGGCTCACAGGACAGCGACCTTCTACAATGTCGAAAGCCGGCATCTCCGCTCGGACGGCGTATATCGGTGGCACAATGTGCTTGGCTTGCCATTCAAGGATCGCGACGGAAATATTCTGCGTTGGTTTCATCTTCTCGTCGACATTGATGACCGCAAAAAGGCTGAATTGGCGCTCGCCGCGCGCGAGCGCGAAGCGCAACTCGTATTGGAAAGCATCCCGGCCGGGATCGGCGTCCTCGCTCCAGATGGAGAGGTCGAGGCGGTCAACGGACCGCTGCTGCGGTACTACGGCCGCACGCTCGATGAGCTGCGCGAATGGGGCAGCACAGATGTCGTTCATCCGGACGACATGCCCCGGATGATCGCAGCCGTGTCGGATGCCGTCGCATCCGGATCTCCGTATGATACAGAAGTGCGTCTGAGGCGCGCCGACGGAACATATCGGTGGTTCCAAGTCACCGGACATCCCCTGAAGTCGGAGGATGACAGGATCATCCGGTGGTACGCCCTTCACATGGACATTGATGATAGGAAGCGGGCAGAAGACGCGCTGGCGGAACGTGAGCGCGAGTCACGATTTGTCATCGACGGCATAGCTGGAATGATTGCGATCTTTTCGCCGGACGCCAAACTGATTGGCGGCAACCAGCAGATAATCGACTATTTCCAGCGTCCTATCGAGGAGCTCGACAACTGGGCAACGAACGGGATCACCCATCCCGACGATCTGCAGATCTGCATCGACAGTTTCATGGGAGCCATCGCGACCGGAGAGCCCTATGACTACGAGACCCGCTTCCTGCGACACGATGGAACGTGGCGTTGGTTTCAGCTTCGCGGGTTGCCATTGCGAAACACCGACGGTGAGATCGTGCGCTGGTATGGCCTGCTGACGGACATAGACGATCGAAAGCGGACGGAGGACAGCCTCCGCAGAAGCGAAGCCTTTCTCGCCGATGCCCAACGACTCAGCAAGACTGGAAGCTTCTCACTAAAGCTAGCCACAGACGAGGTCACCTGGTCGGCGGAAACCTACCGCATCTTCGAGGTCGATCCTTCCTCGAGGGTCACGCTGCGCACGATTCTGTCGCGGCTGGATCACGACAGTCTTGCAAGGGTGCAGCGCATCCTCGAACGCGCGCGCGAAGGAAATGGCGACTTCGACTACGACATCACGCTCGTGATGCCCGACAAGTCGATGAAGCACGTTCGCGTGCTGGCGCACAGCGAGCGAAACAAGGACGGCGAGCAGGAACTAACTGGCGCAGTGCAGGACGTAACTGAAAGCCGGCGGGCAGAAGAAACACTCAACGAGGTTCGGTCCGAGCTCGCCTATGTCACCCGCGCGACAAGCCTTGGCGTGCTGACCGCGTCGATCGCCCACGAGGTCAATCAGCCTCTTGCCGGAATCGTCACCAATGCGAATACGTGTCTTCGCGTGCTGGCTACGGAACCTCCCAACATGGAGGTCGCTAAAGACACGGCTCGCCGCATGATCCGCGATGCCAACCGGGCCGCCGACGTGATCGTCAGGCTGCGGGCGCTGTTCAGCAGAAAACCTCCGAGCATCGAACCGATCGATATGAACGAGATAGCAAGCGAAGTGATCGCGTTGGCACTCAGCGATCTCCAGCGGGCGCGCGTGTCGATCGCGACAGAATTCGGCCCCGACCTGCCACGCGTCGCAGGTGCGCGTGTCCAGCTCCAGCAGGTGATCATGAACCTGCTCCGAAACGCCATCGAGGCTCTGGCTGTGATCAACGACAGACCGAGGAAAATCACAATCAGGACGCAAGCAGACCCGAAAGGTGAGGTCCAGGTTTCAGTGAGTGACGACGGAGTCGGCTTCGGCTCGCAAGGGATGGGACGGATCTTCGACGCATTCTACACCACGAAGCCCGATGGCATGGGCATCGGGCTATCTGTCAGTCGATCCATAGTCGAAAATCACAATGGACGGCTGTGGGCAAACGCAAACAATGGCCTTGGCGCAACGGTTGCATTTGCCATTCCGATATATGAGGTCGCCAGCGAGTCTTGCGACCTTAGAGCTAAAGACAGGTCACAGTCGCCCTCGGGGACAGTTCGATGAGGAAACGATCGAAGCTCGTATCGGTGATCGATGACGACGAGTCTGTTCGAGAAGCTCTCCCAGACCTGCTCCGGTCGCTCGGCCTATCCGTCGAAGCGTTTCCTTCAGCGGAGGCGTTTCTCGGGTCGCAGGCACTGGGGGCCAGCGACGGCATCATCCTGGACGTGGCGATGCCGGGCATGACGGGACCGGAACTGCAAAGGGAACTACGAGACAGAAACCTGCAAATTCCGATCATTTTTGTGACAGCGTTCGCTGACGACATGGTGCGCGAGCGCGTGATACGGGACGGGGCGGTGGAGTGCCTGTTCAAGCCGTTCAGTGAAGACGAGCTGCAGAATGCGCTTCGCCTCGCCTCGCTCGTGATCTGACGATTCAGCCTTGGTCCCTCGCGGTACCGCTATTGAGGGGACTGTTGTGGGTTTCGACGGAAAGCGATGTTCGGAGAGATCTCGACTTCGTCATTGTTGGACAACGAACAGCATCGTAAATACCAAAGTATCGGCGATACCATAGTGCAATGGTTCCCACGCCAGTTCAATGTGACCTTCCTCCCACTCAACCCAGGCAAACACTTAGGAGGATGCCCATGTCCGGTATACAGCCCGAAGTCACACGTCGAACTCTTCTTGCCGCCGCCACAGCCGTAGGCGCGGTGGGTATGCTGCCGGGAACGCTCACCGCTTCGACCACGAGTCCCGATATTAAACCGTTCAAGTTCTCGGCTACCGACGAGCAGCTTAAGGATCTTCAACGTCGTGTTGAAGCCACCCGCTGGCCCGACCGCGAGACGGTGTCCGACGATACGCAGGGTGTGCGGCTCGACACGATCCAGAAGGTCGCCAAATACTGGCGCGCCCATGACTGGCGCAAGGTCGAGGCCCGGCTCAATTCCTTCCCGCAGTTCATGACCGAGATCGACGGCCTGGACATTCATTTCATCCATGTGAAGTCCAAGCACGAAAATGCGCTGCCCATCATCATCACCCATGGCTGGCCGGGCTCGATCATCGAGCAAATGAAGATCATCAAGCCGCTCACCGATCCGACCGCCTTCGGCGGCACGGAGGCCGATGCCTTCCACGTCGTCATCCCCTCACTGCCGGGCTATGGCTTCTCAGGCAAGCCAAAGCAGCCCGGCTGGAATCCGCCACGCATCGCCAAGGCCTGGGCCGTGCTGATGCAGCGTCTTGGCTACACGAAATACGTCGCCCAGGGTGGCGACTGGGGCAATGCCGTTTCCGAACTGATGGCGGTGCAGGAGCCTCCGGGTTTGCTCGGCATTCACACCAATATGGCAGCGACTGTGCCGGCCGATATCGCCAAGGCGCTTTCGGCCGGAAGCCCGGCCCCGGCCGATCTTTCGGCCGATGAAAAGCGCGCCTACGAACAGCTCGACGATTTCTACAAGAACGGTCTCGGCTATGCGATCGAGATGAATAACCGGCCGCAGACGCTCTACGGCATCGTCGACTCGCCGATCGGGCTCGCCTCCTGGATGCTCGACCACGATATCAGAAGCTACCGGATGATCGCCCGCTCCTTCGACGGCGAGAAGGAAGGCCTGACGCCCGATGATGTGCTCGACAATGTCACGCTCTATTGGCTGACGAATACGGCGATCTCGTCTGCGCGCCTCTACTGGGACAATGCGCATTTCCCATCCGGCGGCTTTTTTGATCCGCGCGGCATCAAGATCCCGGTCGCCGTCAGCGCCTTCCCGGACGAAATCTATCAGGCGCCGCAGAGCTGGGCGGAAAAGGCCTATCCGAAGCTCATCCACTACAACAGGCCGGAAAAGGGCGGGCATTTTGCCGCCTGGGAACAGCCGGAGCTGTTTGCCGACGAGCTGCGCGCCTCCTTCAAGTCGCTGCGCGACGAAACCTAGGGCGGCACTTAACTCCACGGCTCCTAATTCTTTCCCACCCGGTGTATCGAACCAATCAGCCGGAGAAGTCACCTCTGATGCTGCGAACCTCCAACGCCATCATGAACTTTCCTATCGTGGCGCTTCGCCGCCACAATGGATCTGTGCTGCTAGATCGGAGACAGATGATGAAACTTCCTTTTGCAATTGCTGAAATCACCTGCCTCATGTTGTTCGCAACAGCATTAGCCCCGCAGTTGTCAGCAGCAGAATCAAAAACTCCTGCTGCAACGATTGATCGGCTTTACCGGGTCGACTGCGGCCACTCCCTCGCGAATGACGAGTCCGTCTGGACGCCCGGCGAGAATAAGGGCAAGTCGATTGAATTCTCCTCGACATGTTATCTCATCCAGCACCGTGGCGACTACATCATGTGGGATACAGGGGTACCTGAGACGGCGATCGGCGATCCGGAGGGATGGTCGACACTTCCCAGTCTAATCGTCTATCATCTCGACAAGACGATCTCTTCGCAGCTTGCTGAAATTGGACTGAAGCCAGCGGATATCGACTACGTCGTCGTATCACATACCCATGGCGACCATATCGGTAACGTAGGACTCTTTCCGGACGCAACCGTTGTAATGCAGCAGCCGGAATACGAATGGATCAACTCGCCTCCACCGTCAGACCCGAACCTCAACACTCTCGTGCAATTGGCCCGGAAGCTGCTCGGACATCCCCACCGTCTTAAACTCGTGACTGGAGACGTCGATCTATTTCGCGACGGTAGCGTCAGATTGCTGTCCACGCCGGGGCATACCCCGGGTAGCCAGTCGCTGATGGTCCATTTGGCCAAGGCTGGTTACGTCATCCTGTCCGGAGATGTGGCACACCTCGAAGACAACTTCGAGCGGG
The DNA here is from genome assembly GCF_018987265.1 of Rhizobium sp. WYJ-E13. Lineage (NCBI taxonomy): Bacteria > Pseudomonadati > Pseudomonadota > Alphaproteobacteria > Hyphomicrobiales > Rhizobiaceae > Rhizobium > Rhizobium sp. WYJ-E13. The sequence goes on from NZ_CP076854.1 coordinate 1,260,055, forward strand.
ACATCGTTCCTGCGCTGAACGTCGATAAGGCCGAATCCATCTCGTCGATGGACCGGATCAAGCAAATAATGAGCGAATACGATGCGCAGCTCTTCATCAACCACGACAAGCACCAGACCGACGGGCTCAAGCTTTTGCCGGATTTTTACGATTGAACCTGTGATTCGAGCTATCGATGCACGAACGCTTTACCATTCCCGTCGAAGCGGGATTATATCGCGTCATCCGCAACAACGGACCCGGCGATGGGTTGGAATGCGAGGACGACTGCCGGAGGGCCGGGCTTCCGACCGTCACGAAGGTATGGCCCAGTGGACATTTGATAGTCGCTTGCCAAACTTTAAAGTTGAGTCATCATCGCGCCGTCGTAGCGTCAATGCATGGGGGTCATGTGGCGGGAACGAGGACAGCGATCGTCGAAGCTGTTGCAGCGGCAACCCCGCTGGCCTTCGTCTATTTCAGCGGCTGGGCATACCTGTCAGTCTACTTGGCTGAATTCGATATCGACGCCACACAGGTCAACATTTCGCTCGCTACGGTTTTGGTTTATGCCTTCGTTCCCATTGGCCGGTTCTCGGGACGATCGTAATAGTCGCTGTCATTTATCTACTGGCGACCATGTATCGGCCTCTCATGAAACCCGCGAGACGCGCCGCGCCCTTTCTCCTTTTAACGATGTCTGCGGCACTGCTGTTCGCTGTCAAGGAGTCGGCTCGCGCCGAAGCCCATCGGATGGCCTCGCTGGTATGGCAGGGCAAGAAATCGATCAGCAATGTCGTGGTGAAATCTCCCGACAAGCCCGACCAGACATACAACGCGTACACGAGCTGCAAAGATTCGCGACGCCTTCGCCAGATTTTGGGGACGAACGAGACGATGTACGTCCTTTGCAGGAACGTGACGATCCGCAAGATGTGATCGTGAAGGTCTATGAATTCCTGACCCAGATGAAGTTCTTCGAGAACCTCGACGCCTTCGCCGATCATGCGATCCATCGAGCATTCAAGGCACCTGTCGTGAATCCAAGCTACCAGGCACGGGTGTGTGTGGCGCGCACGAGGCTGCCATGCCGTCCTCGAACAGATCTGTCTAGTCCTTGTCCTTCTTCCACTTCCTCAAGGCTTCTCTGCGTTTGCCTTGACCGACAATTTTGCGCCCGATCCGGGCCGGCGCGAGTCCTTCTTTCAGCGGAAGGCCGCTGACCCCTTCGCTCCCGCGCACCGACCTGCCCAGCGGGCTCGACTTCTTAGCCTTTTCGTCCTCCTTCCGATTATCGTCCGACAAATCTGCCTCCTACATGTCAATGCGCTCTTCACACGAGTTCATCGTCCTAGTGCAAAACCGCAGTTAAATGGAGCGCCGATGCCTCAAAAAACGCTAGAGCGAATGCTGCTCTACCGACCTCGCCGTCCCTGCGCGCTCTAGTTTAACAGAACCGTGGGTTACAATGTCACCTGCAAGCCCAAGGATTCTCTCTCGGTCCTCCATCAACATGTCCCGCACTCGTTTCCACTGGTCTTCAAGGATCTGTGCCACTTCAACTTCCATCCTTTCCGGGAGTGGCCGGTCGGCTAAATCCTTGATGGCGCCCATGAAAACCGGAGATTTGCCGAGTCCGTAACTGCCAACCATTCGCCTCGCGACAGCAGTCGCCCGCTCGATGTCGCTGCCCATGACCCCGCCCGCTCCGATTGATCGATTGCCGAATACCACAAGCTCGGCAGCCATACCCGCCAAGGACACCGCAATTCGATTTAGCAGGCTCGTCTCTGTCGGAAAGTGATCAGGCTCCAGATCATAAACTGTACTTCCGCCAATGGATCCATCACCATTTGGGTCGAAGCTGTCCCTGATCTCGATAGTCGCGGCCGTCGCGTAACCTAGTGCCAGCGAAACTAAGGCATGCCCGGCTTCATGTGCTGCTAGCCTGAGCAACTGCTCGGGCGAATAATGATGCTTTTCAGGAAGCTGGGCCTCCAAGTCGTGCAATTCCAGTTCTCTATTCTCATTCCTTGCATTGCGTAGAGCATTCTGGACCAAGCGTGCGATATCCGCGCCCGGCCTTCCCTCAAGATGCAACGCGATATCAACCAGAGAATCGAGTGGCAGCACGCCACCTGCGTGATAGTTCAGGATTTCTGCTCTCGTCCGGCTATCTGGCAGCGAAAGCACGAAGTGGTCGTCAATCCTTCCAGCGCGCAAGATCGCCGCGTCAATCCAGTCGGGATAGTTTGTAGCACCAACTACGACGACGCCCTCCCCAAGACTCGACAATAGGGTTAGGAAGTCTGTGACGACGACTTGCCAATACTGATCGTTATGATTGCCGGACGGTCGCGCAAGCCTTTTGCCTATAGCGTCGATTTCATCGATGAAGAGGACAGCGCCCCTCCCATCATTCACGTTCTCGAAGGTCTTTCGCATCGCCGCGAGCATGTCATCTAGCGCCCCAGCCGACTGCCAGGCGCCGACCGTCACAGAAACCAGCCTCATCCCGAGCGCGGTCGCGAGCGCCGATGCGAACAGCGTCTTCCCTGTTCCGGGTGGACCCGAGATCAACACCCCTGCCCGCGCAAGTTTCCACTCAAGCTTCCTCAGACGCCATCGCGACACGTTATCGACAAGATCCCTTGCCCACGGCTTGACCTCATCGTAGCCGGGCAGCTCGAACAGATCCGGACCAACAACGTCTGGCTTTTCGAAACGATCGAGTTCCTCAATATCGTCTTCGGAAAGGATTGGCCTGAGAATGGCTGCGAGCAGAACATTCTGTGGGCGTCCGACCAAGACAGATGCCAATTTGCTGCGGAATGGCGCTTTGCCGGACAGACGCCTCGCGGCGTTGAGGTGCTGAACTGTCGGCGGCTCCAAAAACAGGACGGCGGTTGCCGCAAAGCGCACGTCTCGCGGAACCTCAGTGATGTCTCGGGCGATCAAAATGTCCAGCCCCTTCAGATCGAAGATCGATGCGGGCCTGTGTGGAGTCCCCTTTTTCCGGACCGGGTTCGCAAGACGAACCCGACTATCTTTGTCGACCCAGTCATCGGCCCACCGATCCCGCAAGGTGCCAAGAATTGCTAGTGCGGCGGCCTCATACTCCTCAGTGCGGTATCCCAGGGGAACAACGAAGACAAGGAAGCCATTGACGCCATGCCGCAGTCGGCCAATTCCTCTCATCGCTCGAACCAGGCCACAGCCAGCTAGGAATACGCCTGAATCCTTTGAAAGCTTTTGGTTTCGGGTCCTCGCGTCGACGAACTGCATTCTAATTGCCCCTGCTCTGATCCCGCTGCGACAGGCGATACCAATTGTTCATGGTCCGCGCGACGCCGCGCTCGGGATCCAAGTAGAAGAGCTGGCTGGTGATGATCTCCTTGCCGTCCTCGAGACGGGGATGACCGGTCACAATCCCCTTCAATGCGTAGGCGCGTCCCAGTACGGCCCGATAGCTATCCAGCAATGGAGCATTTGCGATGACGCCTATTTCGATTTGGCCTGCATTCGCTCGGCGAAGGTCCTCCAGCAGGCGCTCTGTCGTTTGGCTGTCTATCCATTGAAACGTGTTCAAGCGGGTTCCCCTGTCGGTTACGATTCGATTTTCGCATTTCTTAATTTTCTGATTATCGGCAATTTGAATCTTCGTGTCCGCATTTCTTTGCGACTAATCAGCAATTGTCAACTATTATTTGATTGCCGAAGGATTTGATGACACTCAATCCTTATGAGACCGCCATCCCGCCTCCTGATAGCCGCTCGCCTTCTCGTCGGTCAGACTCAGATCGAGGTGAGTAATGAATCAGGCGTGAGCTCCAGAACGATCTACATGGCGGAGAATGGCACGGCTGGTATCGCAAGCGTTGAGAAGCTCGTTCGTCATTACGCCAAGAAAGGTATTTCGTTCTCGCCGCCCACAACAACTTCTGGCTGGAGCCTCCAGGCAGAGTTCCTCAGACATCAGTATGACGACGAGCATCTATCTTCTGAAAGCTGAGACGCGTTGCATGGAGCACCCGAAGTTATCCCGTAACCGAAGCAAGCCCCCTTTCGGAATCGCCTTCTGATTTCACCCTGCAATATCGATGCTGGATGTTAGAGTGGACTCGATGTTGCTTCGGCTTTAACCCGGCTCCGATCTTGCCACTCGATCAAATAAAGGATTCAGGCGTGGGTTTCTGCGGTTATCCAGTAAAGCCTGCGCATTCGCGAAAGGCACGTCGCCGGCTGAAAAACCTAGAGACCACCCACAAACTGAACGATAAAAATGTCGGGCGATTCTATAATAATCAATGGTTTGAACAGAGAAAGCCGCTAATATTGAACAGGATTTTTTCCTGAAAGATTGGTTTTGAACTGATTGCATAAGACGTAGACGGATAGGCGACGCCAATGAGCCACGCTTCGCAATTTACCTGGGACGATCTGCAGTTTTTTCTAGCCGTTGCGCGCACCGGTCAACTTTCGACGGCGGCGCGGCAGTTGCGCTCCAGCCATGCGACCGTCTCGCGGCGCATCGACAGGCTGGAATTTGCGCTGAAAGTGAAGCTTTTCGAGCGAAATCCGCGCGGCTACGTGCTGACCGCCATGGGTGCGCGCTTTGTCGAAACCGCTGAGAAGATGGAGCAGGAGACGGAGCGCCTGCGAGCCGATCTTTCCGATGGCTCCGGAAGCCAGCGCGGGCTCGTGCGGCTGAGCGCGCCGGAAGGCTTTGCCAACTTCTTCTTTGCGACGGTGCTGCCACAATTTGCCGCGCGCCATCCACATCTCGCGCTGGAACTCGTCACCATTCAGCAGATCATGTCGCTGTCGCGCAAGGAGGCGGATATTTCCGTTGTCCTCGACGAGCCGAAGGGCGGGGCTTATTTTGCGGAGAAGCTCACGGATTACCATCTGCAGGTCTACGCTTCCCGGGACTATCTGGCGCGCGCCGAACCGATCAGCACGCGCGACGATCTTCTGAAACATCCTTTCATCAGTTATATCGAGGAAATGATCTTCGCGCCGGGACTGGATTATCTCGGCGACGTGCATCCGCGCATCAAGCCGCAATTCCAGAGTTCAAGCATCTTCGCGCAACTGACCGCCACGAGAAACGGCCTCGGCCTCGGCATCCTGCCCTATTTCTTCGCCTGCCGTTATCCTGAGCTTGTGCGCGTGCTGCCCGACGAAATCGACCTCAAGCGCCACTACTGGATCACCTGCCATCGGGATCTCAAGCAGGCACCGCGCGTGCGCGCCGTCATCGACTTCCTGCGGGAAACAGTTCGCAGCGAGGATGCCCGTTTTATCCCGCCTTTTATCAGCGTGTCAGGCGCGATACGGAAGGCGAAGGCCGAAACCTGACTATTTCAGGAATTCGGCGCGGTGCGGGGTGAAGGTGTCGATCAGCCGGCCCTTTTCCAGCGCCTTGACGCCATGGACGAGATTAGGCGGAACGATGAAGCTGCCGCCCTGCTTCAGCACTTCGGTGCGCCCATCGATCGTCACCTCGAAGCTGCCTTCGGCAACATAGCTTGCCTGGATATGCGGGTGAAAATGCGCAGCCCCCACGGCGCCCGGCTCAAAGACGACTTCCACCATCATCATCTCGGGCAGATAGGTCATGATACGCCGGGTCACACCTGGCTCGGGGTTCACCCACTCGGCGGCCTCGGCCGATACGAAAAGATCGCTTGATGACATGTCTGCCTCCTCGCTCCAGAATCCACCTGACCGGAATCTATCCGACCAGATCCGTCGCGCGCAAACTGGCGCACCGGCCGTCAATTGAAAAGATGACTTCCGCATCTTTGGTGCAATAGTCACTTCTGTTGACGCCGTCAGCCGGCAGGTCTATGGCGACCTTAAATCAGGCATGCCTGAACAATGGCCCTTTGAACAGTGGCCCATGAATACTGGCGAGGAGACTGGACATGCAGCATACGCGCGAGGTTTTCGACTGGGCCGATCCCTTCCGGCTCGTGGAGCAACTGACCGATGAGGAGCGCATGGTGCAGGATACCGCCCATGCCTATGCGCAGGAAAAGCTCGCGCCACGCGTTCTCGAAGCCTTTCGCCACGAGAAGACCGATCCGGAAATTTTCCGCGAGATGGGCGAACTCGGTCTGCTCGGCCCGACGATCGATCCGGAATATGGCGGCGCCGGCCTCGGCTATGTCGCCTATGGCCTCATCGCCCGCGAGGTGGAGCGCGTCGACAGCGGTTACCGCTCGATGATGAGCGTGCAATCCTCGCTCGTCATGGTGCCGATCGACGCCTTCGGCTCCGAAGAACAGAAGAAGAAATACCTCCCGAAGCTTGCGACCGGCGAATGGATCGGATGTTTCGGACTGACCGAACCCAATCACGGCTCCGATCCCGGTTCCATGGCGACGCGGGCAAAGAAGGTCGACGGCGGCTATAGCCTGACCGGCTCCAAGACCTGGATTTCGAATGCTCCAATCGCCGATATCTTCGTCGTCTGGGCAAAGACCGAGGATGGCGTCATCCGCGGCTTCATCCTGGAAAAGGGCTGGAAGGGTCTCTCTGCGCCGAAAATCCAGGGCAAGGTCGGACTCCGCGCCTCGATAACAGGCGAAGTCGTGATGGCCGACGTCTTCGTGCCGGAAGAGAACCTGCTACCGGAAGTCACCGGCCTCAAGGGGCCTTTCACCTGTCTCAATTCCGCCCGTTTCGGCATTGCCTGGGGCGCGCTTGGCGCTGCGGAGGCCTGCTATGCCATGGCTCGGCAATATACGCTCGACCGCAAGCAGTTCGACCGGCCGCTTGCCGCCAACCAGCTGATCCAGAAAAAGCTTGCCGACATGGCGACTGAAATCTCGCTCGGCCTTCAAGGATGTTTGCGGCTCGGCCGCATGAAGGAAGAGGGTCATCCGCCGGTCGAACTCACCTCGATCCTGAAGCGCAATTCCTGCGGCAAGGCGCTTGATATCGCCCGTGCAGCCCGCGATATGCTGGGCGGCAACGGCATTTCGGATGAGTTCGGCGTTGCCCGCCACCTCGTCAATCTCGAAGTGGTCAACACCTATGAGGGAACGCATGACATCCATGCGCTGATCCTGGGCCGCGCCATCACGGGCATTGCAGCCTTTTCCAACTGAATCTGCCGCGGACAAGGCGAATTGCAACGGAGTTAACAATGTGCAACTTTTCCCCTACCGCGGCAGACAAGCCGGCGGCTCAAGGGGGATCGGCCTATGTTTCTGCTGTTCGCACTCCTGATCGGCGTCGTTGCCGGTCTTCGCGCCATGACTGCACCGGCCGCCGTCGCCTGGGGCGCAGCACTTGGCTGGTACGATCTCTCTCAGACGCCGCTTGCTTTCATGGGCTACCAGTGGACGCCATGGATCTTCACCATACTGGCTGTCGTTGAGCTCGTCACCGACCAGTTGCCCACCACGCCGTCGCGCAAGGTGCCGATCCAGTTCGGCGCCCGCATCGTCATGGGTGCGCTTAGCGGCGCCGTGATCGGCGCGGCCAGCAGCCTGCTCTTCGGCGGCCTGATTGCCGGCGTCATCGGCGCCGTCATCGGCACGCTTGGCGGGGCTGCCCTACGCGGCAGGCTCGCTGCCTCGTTCGGCCAGGATCGCCCGGCGGCCTTGATCGAAGACGCCGTCGCCATCATCGGCGCCATCATCATCGTGGCAGCGGTCTGATGAAGACCTTCGACGCAATATTCATCGGCGCCGGCCAGGCTGGCCCGTTCCTTGCCGCCCGCATGGCGGAAAAAGGCATGAAGGTGGCGCTTATCGAACGCAAGTTCCTCGGCGGAACCTGCGTCAATGCCGGCTGCATGCCGACGAAGACGCTGGTGGCAAGTGCGCGCGCCGCCCAGGTGGCGCGACGCGGAGCTGATTACGGGGTGCGGATAGCGGGGGAGATCGGCATCGACATGAAGACCGTGCGCGGTCGCGCAGAGACGGTCACCATGAATGCCCGCAACGGTCTGAGCGACTGGTTCGCCAGCATGAAAACCATGACGGTCATCTCTGGCCATGCACGCTTCACGTCTCCCAAGGAAGTCGCCGTCAACGGCGAGAGGCTGACGGCGCCGAAGATCTTCCTCAATGTCGGCGCGCGGCCAACGATCCCCGACATGCCGGGCCTTGCCGATATCGATTATCTCACCTCCACCGGCATCATCCATCTCGACAACCTGCCCAAACATCTCGCCATCATCGGCGGCAGTTATATCGGCCTGGAATTTGCGCAGATGTACCGGCGTTTCGGCTCGGAGGTAACGGTGATCGAGCGCGGCCCGAAGCTCGCCTCCCGCGAGGATGAGGATATTTCCGATGCGATCGCCGATATCCTCAGATCCGAGGGGATAAAGATCCATACTGACGTCAAGGACATCCGCTTCGCAAAGAGTGCTGATGGCGCGGCCGTCACGATCGACACTGAGACGATCGAGGCAAGCCATGTGCTTATCGCTACCGGCCGCACGCCGAATACCGACGATCTCGGCCTCGATGCCGCGGGTGTGGCCACCGACAAGCGCGGCTACATCACCGTCGACGACCGGCTTGCCACCAATGTGGACGGCATCTGGGCGCTTGGCGACTGCAACGGCCACGGCGCTTTCACCCACACGTCCTACAATGACTTCGAGATCGCAGCCGCCAATCTGCTCGACGGCGAAGATCGCAAGCTTTCGAGCCGCATTCTTGCCTACGCCCTTTATATAGATCCACCGCTCGGCCGTGTCGGCATGACCGAGAAGCAAGCGCGCGCATCGAGCCGCAAGATCATGGTCTCCACGCGGCCGATGAGCCGGGTGGGCCGTGCCAGCGAACGCGGCGAAACCAAGGGCTTCATGAAGGTGATCGCCGATGCCGGAACCAAGGAAATCCTGGGGGCGGCGATCCTCGGCATCGAAGGCGACGAGGCAATCCACGGCTTTATCGACGCCATGAACGCCCGCACGACCTATCCCATATTGCAATGGTCCGTGCCGATCCACCCGACGGTGTCGGAATTGATTCCGACGCTGCTCGGAGATTTGAAGGCTGTCTGATCTGCACCGCCGACAGATGCATCGCAATCAGCCGGAGGCCGGCCATTGAATATCGAACTGCTGATCGAGAATTACGGCCTACCCGCAATCTTTCTCGGCACCGCCTTCGAGGGTGAGACAGCGGCCTTTCTGGGCGGTGTCATCGCGCACAGAGGCCTTCTGACATACTGGGCTGCCTCGATGGCGGCTTCGGCGGGATCCTTTGCTGGCGATCAGATGTGGTTCTTCGCCGGGCGCTACGCTGCCCAATGGAGCTTCGTTCACCGCCTGATGGAGACGCCAGCGCTGGCGAGGGTAACGCAACTTCTGGAAAAATACCCGACGGGTTTCATCTTCGTGTTCCGCTTCCTGGTGGGATTGCGAACGATCAGCCCCATCGTCATCGGGACGACGCGCATATCGACGCAGAAATTCCTCGTCATCAACCTGCTGGCGGCGCTGGTCTGGGGCCAGCTTTTTACCGCCCTCGGCTATGCCTTCGGACATGGAATAGAACAGATGCTCGGCCGCCTTCCGCTACACAACCATCTGCTCGTTGCGCTTGCCGCCGCGGCCATCATCGCGGGCGCGGCGCTGCTGCTTCACAGGATGAAACCCGGCATAAGGCACCCGTAGCGGCGCCTTATGCCATGACGATCTGCAGTTTGACGTCTGTTGGACGTGCTTCGACCGCACGATCGAAAGCCTTGATCGAATCCTCGAAGTTAAAGGTCTCGGAAATAAGCGGCTTCAGATCGACGCGGCCCGATCCGAGAAGGGCGATCGAGCGCTCGTACTGGTGCGCATAGCGGAACACCGTCTCAATGCGGATTTCCTTGGTAGAAGCCGTAGAGACGTCGAACCCGATCGGATTGACTGGCAGGCCGACGACGACAATGACGCCGCCCGGACGCGGCAGGGCCATGATCGTCTCCCAGGCCTTCGGTGAACCCGAGCATTCGAAGACGACATCAGCACCCCAGCCATCGGTCAGCCGGCTGACTTCTTCGGCCAGGTTCTTCTCGCGGATATTGACCGGAATGACGCCCTGATACTGTGCGGCAATATCGAGCTTCGGCTGGGCGAGGTCGGCAACGATCGCACGGGCGCAGCCGCCGGCAAGGGCGGCAATCGCCACCATGGTGCCGATCGGCCCGGCACCGAGAACGACGGCCGTATCGCCGGGCGTGATCTTCGCCTTAGTGGCAGCCTGCATGCCGACCGCGAAAGGCTCGACCATCGCGCCCTCGGCGAAGCTGACATTGTCGGGCAGCTTGAACGTGTAGTTGGCGGGATGCACGACTTCAGGCGTCAGCACGCCATGGATCGGTGGGGTCGCCCAGAAGTTGACGGCCGGGTCGATATTGTACATGCCGAGGCGGCTTGCCTTGGAATTGGGATCGGGAATGCCTGGTTCCATGCAGACGCGATCACCGATCTTCAGATGCGTCACACCCGCGCCGACTTCGACCACCGTGCCTGCCGCTTCGTGGCCGAGCACCATTGGCTCGTTGACGATGAATGGGCCGATCTTGCCGTGTGTGTAATAGTGGACGTCGGAGCCGCAGACGCCGACGGTATGGATCTTGATCTTCACCTGCCCCGGTCCCGTCTCCAGAGGCAGATCAATATCGCGAAGCGCAAGCTCATGCTGGCGCTCCAGTACCAGAGCACGGACTTTGGTCATGATCGGTTTCCTTCCCTATGGCTCCCGCGATTCATGGGGCGCCGTTGCGGCGACTATAAGACCGTAAGGCGCAGCAATTCAATCTTGTCCGGCAGGCTTTTGCTCAATGCGTGACAAAGTGCTCACATACCTATCACCCGAAAGATAAGCACTCCCTAGACGTCCGTATGATTCCGGAAAGACCCAGCGAGGGCTACACTTATCTCCAGCTACCACGATAACGTGGGAAGGAGAAAAGCGATGAAGCACGACAACGATAACGTCGGCAGGAACCCTGCTTCCAACTCGCGGATCACAAAACAGCTCCGTGAATTCTGGCGCGACCTGGTGGATGAGGCCGTTGCTGCACTCCAGCAAGGTCGCCAGCCGCAGCTGCTGCTCCAACCGGTGCGGGTTATTGCGCGGGCGCGGGATCGAAATCGCCCCCAGCAGCGTTATTAGGCATGCGCCGGCATGGCGTGGAGGGGGCATGACGCCTCCGACACCATGCGGATCGGCAATGTAAGGAAGACCGTCATGAAATCGATTGTGTCATTCTGCCTGTTCGCATCCCTTCTGCTGGCCGCAAACGACGCGTCTGCGGCGATCGAGGAAGCATCGCTTCCGCCGCCACAGCAGGAAGAAAAGCTGGTGCCGGCCAACCTCGAGCTCACCTTTACCGGGCCAGTCGATCTCGCCCACTCGACGGCCACCCTTCTCGATGCCCAGGGCCTGGCATTGCCGACCGGCAAACCATTCCTCTCCGGCCCGGAAGGTTCCGTCTTCAAGGTCCCGCTCGATCCAGCAATAGCGCCCGGTGTCTATACACTCAACTGGCGTGTCCTCTCGATGGACGGCCACAGCGCTCAGGGCCAATACCAATTCCGGGTCGATCCCTGAATTTTCCGATACAAACTGTTCGAAATTGCGCCGTGCCGTCCAGGCACGGCTTTTTTGTCTATCGGGCCACCTATGCGCGTGTTGATCGCATAAAGGCATTTATAAGATTTTTATATTGATGCCTCTTTCCCAGTCTCGAACCTTTATGCGCTTCGGCCACATATTAATGTCCGAGAGATCGCAAAGATCGTCTCCACGCCAGAAAGCATAAAGGTGCCGCCTCGGCGAGACGGCGCCCTTTGTCTTGTCTGACTCCAAGAATATCAACCGGAGTCACGATCGATGATGGATATAATTCTACTCGGCACTGCAATCATTTTTTTCGGGCTTTGCTTTGCCTATACGCGCGCCTGCGACAGGCTTTGACAGGAGAAACACTGATGACCCTCGATTATGTCTTGAGCGGTGCCGTGACCGTGTTTCTCACCGTCTACCTCACCTACGCTCTCATCCGCCCAGAACGTTTCTGACAAAACCGGCGCTTCTCTTTCGGAAGCAGCCGGGTACTGAAAGTTTCCTCCCATGACCCTCAACGGATGGCTTCAGATCCTGCTTTACTGCGGGATCGTCCTTGTGCTCGTCAAACCGCTCGGCGGTTACATGACGCGTGTCTTCAGCGGCGAGCGCACATTCCTCTCACCGGTCCTCGTTCCGATCGAACGGGGACTTTACGCCGTTGCCGGCACCAGCGAGCGCGAAGACCAGCACTGGACCTCCTATGCCTTCGCCATGCTGATGTTCAATCTGCTTGGCGTCATCGTGCTTTACGCGCTGATGCGTCTGCAGGGCGTACTGCCCTATAACCCGGCCGGCATGGCCGCAGTGCCCGAAGAGCTTTCGTTCAATACCGCCGTCAGCTTTGTCACCAATACGAATTGGCAGAATTACGGCGGCGAAAGCACGATGTCATACCTGGTGCAGATGATGGGCCTGACGGTTCAGAACTTCGTCTCGGCTGCGACCGGGATGGCGATTGCCGTTGCCTTCATCCGCGCCTTTTCGCGCGCATCGGGCAAGGGGATCGGCAATTTCTGGGTCGATATGATCCGCGCAACGCTCTATATTCTGCTGCCGATCTGCATTGTGCTGACGCTTGCCTATGTCTGGCTTGGCGTGCCCCAGACACTCGGCCCCTATGTCGATGCGACGACGCTTGAAGGCGCCAAGCAGACGATCGCCGTCGGCCCCGTGGCCTCGCAGCTTGCCATCAAGATGCTCGGCACCAATGGCGGTGGCTTCTTCAATGTCAACTCCGCCCATCCCTTCGAAAACCCGAACGCGATCTCGAACCTCATCCAGATGGTATCGATCTTCGCGATCGGTGCAGCCCTCACCAATGTCTTCGGCCGCATGGTCGGCAATCAGCGCCAGGGCTGGGCGATCCTGGCTGCCATGGGCGTCCTCTTCATCGTCGGCGTCGGCATCACCTATTGGGCAGAAGCTGCCGGCAACCCGCTGATGCATGCCTTCGGTCTTGAGGGGGGCAACATGGAAGGCAAGGAAGTGCGCTTCGGCGTCGCCATGTCCTCGCTGTTTGCGGTCATCACCACGGCTGCTTCCTGCGGCGCGGTCAATGCCATGCACGGCTCGTTCACTGCGCTCGGCGGCCTGATCCCGCTCATCAACATGCAGCTCGGCGAAATCATCGTCGGCGGTGTCGGCGCCGGCTTCTACGGCATCCTGCTCTTCATCATCGTCGCCGTCTTCGTGGCGGGTCTGATGGTCGGCCGCACGCCGGAATATCTCGGCAAAAAGATCGAGGCGAAGGAAATGAAGATGGCTGTTCTCGCCATCCTTTGCCTGCCGCTCGCCATGCTGGTCTTCACTGCCATTGCCACCGTGATGCCTTCGGCTGTCGCCTCCGTCGGCACGGCCGGTCCACACGGCTTTTCCGAAATCCTGTATGCCTACACGTCGGGCGCGGCGAATAACGGTTCGGCTTTCGGCGGCCTGACGGGCAACACGCCCTGGTACAATATCTCGCTCGGCATCGACATGCTGATGGGCCGTTTCCTTGTGATCATTCCCGCGCTTGCCATTGCCGGCTCGCTGGTTGCCAAGAAGACGGTTCCGGCCTCGGCGGGCACTTTCCCGACGGACGGCCCGCTCTTCGTTGGCCTGCTCGTCGGCACGATCCTGATCGTTGGCGGCCTTACCTTCATGCCGGCACTGGCTCTCGGTCCGGTTGTCGAGCATCTCGTTGGCCTTGCGGGCCAGACATTCTGAGGGCTCAGCCATGCTCGTGCGCCGCAGGCTCCGAAAAGCCTTCCATCCACGTCCCGGTCTGCCGGGGCGTGGAGCCCAGCGGATGCCGCGCGCCTCCGACATCATCCTGGTGATGATGGCAGGCCTGCTCGTCGTCGTCTGCGCAATCAGAATTTTACAGGGCTGACCGGCAGTCCGGTTCGCCATCCTCGTTTCAAAGCTGGAGTCTCTTATGAGCCAGGCAAAATCCGCGAGCATCCTTGATTCTCGCATTCTCATTCCGGCCGTGGGTGCAGCTTTCACCAAGCTCAACCCACGCACCCTTGCGAAAAACCCGGTCATGTTCGTCGTGGCCACGGTCTCGGCACTGACCACCGTTCTGTTCTTGCGCGACCTCGTCTCGGGCAACGGCAATCTCGGCTTCTCCTTCCAGATCAATCTCTGGCTCTGGTTCACCGTGCTCTTTGCCAATTTCGCCGAAGCCGTCGCCGAAGGCCGCGGCAAGGCGCAGGCCGAATCGCTGCGCAAGGCGCGCACCGAAACACAGGCCAAGCTGCTGACAGCCAATAATGGCAGCGGCTACCGCATGGTGCCCGGCACGAGCCTGAAGGTTGGCGATCTCGTTCTTGTCGAAGCCGGCGACATCATCCCTTCCGACGGCGAAGTCGTCGAAGGTGTCGCCTCGGTCAACGAAGCGGCCATCACCGGTGAATCCGCTCCCGTCATCCGTGAATCCGGCGGCGACCGCTCGGCCGTAACCGGCGGTACGCAGGTTCTTTCCGACTGGATCCGCGTGCGCATCACGGCGGCTGCCGGCTCAACATTCCTCGATCGCATGATCTCGCTCGTTGAAGGGGCGGAACGCCAGAAGACGCCGAACGAAATCGCGCTCAACATCCTGCTTGCCGGCATGACGCTGATCTTCGTACTCGCAACGGCAACGATCCCGAGCTTTGCCTCCTATGCCGGCGGCTCGATCCCGATCATCGTGCTCGTTGCCCTTTTCGTGACGCTGATCCCGACCACGATCGGCGCCCTGCTTTCGGCGATCGGTATTGCCGGCATGGACCGCCTCGTCCGCTTCAACGTGCTCGCCATGTCCGGCCGCGCCGTCGAAGCCGCCGGTGACGTCGACACGCTGCTGCTCGACAAGACCGGCACGATCACGCTGGGCAATCGCCAGGCGACCAGCTTCCGCCCGGTGCGCGGAATTTCCGAACAGGATCTCGCCGATGCGGCCCAGCTTGCTTCGCTCGCCGATGAAACGCCTGAGGGACGTTCGATCGTAGTGCTCGCCAAGGAAAGATACGCGATCCGCGGCCGCGACATGGCAGGCTTGAAGGCCACCTTCGTGCCCTTCACCGCCCAGACCCGCATGAGCGGCGTCGACCTCGAAGGGTCTGCGATCCGCAAAGGTGCCGTCGATGCGGTACTCACCTACGTCAATGGGGACGCTTCCTCGAAGAACGGCGCCGAAGTCGTTCGCGAACTGCAGTCGATATCAGACGACATCGCCAAGACCGGCGGCACCCCGCTCGCCGTTGCCCGCGATGGCAGATTGCTCGGCATCATCCAGCTCAAGGATATCGTCAAGGGCGGCATCCGCGAGCGTTTCAACGAGCTGCGCCGTATGGGCATCCGTACAGTCATGATCACGGGCGACAACCCGATGACGGCAGCCGCCATTGCAGCCGAAGCCGGCGTGGACGACTTCCTCGCCCAGGCAACACCTGAAAACAAGCTGCAGCTGATCCGCGAGGAACAGGCCAAGGGCAAGCTGGTCGCCATGTGCGGCGACGGCACGAACGATGCGCCGGCACTGGCGCAGGCTGACGTCGGCGTCGCCATGAACACCGGCACCGTTGCGGCCCGCGAAGCCGGCAACATGGTCGACCTTGACTCCGACCCGACGAAGCTCATCGAAATCGTCGAAATCGGCAAGCAGCTCTTGATGACTCGCGGCGCGCTGACGACCTTCTCGATCGCCAACGACATCGCCAAGTATTTCGCCATCATTCCGGCGATGTTCCTGACCTTCTACCCGCAACTCGGCGTGCTCAACATCATGGGCCTCGCCACACCGCAGAGCGCCATCCTGTCGGCGATCATCTTCAACGCGCTGATCATCATCGCGCTGATCCCCTTGTCGCTGAAGGGTGTCCGTTACCGCCCGATCGGGGCCGGTGCGCTGCTGTCCCGCAACCTGCTGATCTACGGCCTCGGCGGCATCATCGTCCCCTTCATCGGCATCAAGGCGATCGACATCGTCATCACGGCCGTCGGCCTCGCCTAAGGAGATATCCAATGTTTAGAGAAATTCGTCCGGCAATCGTCATGATCGTTGCCACCACGGCCATCACCGGCCTCCTCTACCCGCTCGCCATGACAGGGGTCGCCCAGGCTCTCTTCCCCTCTCAGGCAAACGGCAGCCTCATTGAAAAGGACGGCCAGGTCATCGGCTCCACGCTCATCGGCCAGGCCTTCACCAGCGACAAGTATTTCCACGGCCGCCCATCCGCCGCGGGTGACGGCTACAATGCCGCTGCATCCTCCGGCTCCAACCTCGGCCCGACCAGCCAGAAGCTGATCGACCGCGTGAAGGGCGACTATGATGCGGCCAAGGCGGCGAACCCGAATGCCGAGGTTCCTGCCGACCTCGTCACCGCTTCGGGCAGTGGCCTCGACCCACACATCTCGCCCGATGCCGCCTATTTCCAGGTGCCGCGCGTCGCCAAGGCGCGTGGTGTCGACGAAGCCAAGGTCAAGGCGCTGGTCGATGCGGCCGTGACCGGCCGCGAACTCGGCCTGCTTGGCGAGCCGACCGTCAATGTTCTGGCGTTGAACCAGAGCCTTGATGCTTCTATGACTCAGTAAAGGTTGAGAGCCCCGGAGCGCTGCAGGCGGGCCGGGGCTCGCTCGTGAAGAAAGACCGGACCGCATGCCAGACGACAACCGCGACCAGGCCGGCAGGCCCTCGCCCGATGCGCTCCTTGAAAAGGCCCGGGCGGAGTCGCGCGGGCGCCTCAAGATCTTCCTGGGTGCTGCACCAGGCGTCGGCAAGACCTATGAAATGCTCGTCTCCGGCCGCGCCAAGATGGCCGACGGCTTCGATGTGGTTATCGGCGTTGTCGAAGCCCACGGCCGCAAGGAAACCGAGGCGCTGCTCGCCGGTTTTGAAATCATCCCTCGCATCAAGGTCGCCTATCGCGGCCAATCGCTCGAAGAGATGGATCTCGACGCCATCATCGCTCGCAAGCCCGATCTCGTTCTCGTCGACGAGCTTGCCCATACCAATGCCGAGGGCAGCCGCCATCCGAAGCGCTATCTCGACGTCAAGGAGCTGCTTGATCGCGGCATCGATGTCTATTCGACGCTGAACATCCAGCATGTCGAAAGCCTGAACGACGTTGTTTCGCAGATCACCCGCATCCGGGTGCGCGAGACCGTGCCGGACTCTGTCATCGACATGGCCGACGATATCGAGATCATCGACCTGACACCCGACGACCTCATCAAGCGCCTCCATGACGGCAAGGTCTATGTAGCAAGAACCGCCGAGCGAGCGCTGACCAACTATTTCACCCCCGGCAACCTGACGGCTCTGCGCGAGCTTGCGCTGCGCAAGACCGCCCAGCGGGTCGACGACCAGCTGCTGACCCATATGCAGGCGCATGCGATTTCCGGCCCATGGGCTGCCGGCGAGCGCGTGCTGGTGTCGATCGACGATCATCCCCGCTGCGCCTCGCTCGTGCGCTACGCCTCGCGCATGGCTGCGCGCTTGCGCGCGCCCTGGGCTGCCGTCTATGTCGAGACCAACCGCTCCATCAATCTGTCGGAAACGCAGCGAGACACGATCGCGGCCACGCTCCGGCTTGCCGAACAGCTCGGCGGTGAGGCGATCACCATTCCCGGTCGCGAAGTCACCGAAGAATTGGTGCGCCACGCCACCGCCAACAATGTCACCCACATCGTCATCGGCGCACCGAAGAAGCCGACATGGCGCGAATGGTGGTGGAGCCGCTCGACGACTGACGAGCTCATCCGCCAGGCCGGCGATATCAGCGTTCATGTCATTTCCGGGAGCGAGAAAGACACGGCTTCGCAGCGCGGTGTCAAGGCAGCCCCGAGCGCCCCGGCGCTGAATTTCAGGGCCTATATCGTCTCGACAGCCTATGTCGCCATCGCTCTGGCCGTCGGTGTGGTGCTCGATCAGGTGCTCGATGTGCGCAACCTGGCGCTCGTTTTCCTGATGGCGGTTCTGACGTCAGCGGTCATCCATGGACTGAGACCGGCGCTTTATACGTGTATCCTCAGCGCGCTCTCCTTCAACTTCTTTTTCCTGCCGCCACGCTACACGCTGACGATCAGCGACCCCGAAAGCGTGCTGGCACTGTTCTTTTTCCTCGGCGTCGCCATTATCGCCTCAAATCTCACGGCGACGGTGCAGCGTCAGGCAGCAGCGGCTCGTCAAAGGGCGCGAACGACCGAAGACCTCTATCTCTTTTCCAAGAAGCTCGCCGGTACCGGCACGTTGGATGACGTCCTCTGGGCGACCGCCTTTCAGCTTGCCTCGATGCTCAAGGTGCGCGTCGTTTTGCTCCTTCCGGAAGAAGGCTCCATCGCGGTTAAGGCCGGCTATCCGCCTGACGATACGCTCGACGATGCCGATATTGCCGCCGCCCGCTGGGCCTGGGAGCATAATCACGCTGCCGGACGCGGCGCCGATACGCTGCCGGGCGCCAAGCGTCTCTATGTACCGCTGCGCACCGGCCGCACGGCCGTCGGCGTCATCGGACTGGACAGCGACCGTCGCGACGGCCCGCTGCTGACGCCCGAGCAGCAACGTCTTCTGGACGCCCTGGCGGATCAGGCAGCACTCGCCATCGAGCGTGTCCAGCTTGTCGCCGATGTCGATCGCGCCAGACTTGCTGCGGAGGCAGATCGCTTGCGTTCGGCCCTGCTGACTTCGATTTCGCATGATCTGAAGACGCCGCTTGCGGCGATCCTCGGCGCGTCCGGCACGCTGCGCGACTATTTCGATTCCATGACTGCGGAGGACCGCACCGACCTTCTCTCGACCGTCGTCGATGAATCCGAGCGCCTCAACCGCTTCATCGCCAACCTGCTCGACATGACGAAGATCGAATCCGGTGCCATGGAGCCGAACTATGCACTGCACTATGCCGGCGACATCGCCGGCAGCGCGCTGCGCCGCGCTGCCAAGATTCTCGATCGTCACAGAACGGAAATGACGATCCCCGCAGACCTGCCAATGGTCCGTGTCGATCCCGTGCTCTTCGAGCAGGTCCTCTTCAACCTGCTGGACAATGCCGCGAAATACGCGCCCGAGGGTTCGGTCATCCGCATCGAGGGTTGGGCGGACGCCGACAATGTCGTCGTCCAGGTCTCCGACGAAGGCCCGGGCATTCCCCCTGCAGACCTCACCCGTGTCTTCGACACCTTCTACCGCGTGCGCAAGGGCGATCAGGTCCGCGCCGGCACTGGCCTCGGCCTTTCCATATGCCGGGGCTTCATCGAGGCAATGGGCGGAACGATCACCGCCGGCAACCGGACGGACCGGTCCGGCGCCGTTTTCACCATCCGCCTTCCCAAACCGAATGACATTCCCAAACTGGATGAACTCAAATGACCGGTTCAGCCGTCAAGATTCTCGTAGTGGACGACGAGCCCCCGATCCGCAAGCTTTTACGCGTCGGCCTTACCGCACAGGGCTACGAAGTCCATGAAGCGCCGAATGCCGGTGCTGCCCGCCAGTCCGTCAAGGACGACCAGCCCGATCTCATCGTGCTCGATCTCGGTCTTCCCGATATTTCGGGCCATGACCTTTTGCGGGAATGGCGCGAGGATGGGCTCACCATGCCCGTCGTCATCCTGTCGAGCCGTACCGACGAAGCCGGCATCGTCAAGGCGCTGGAAACCGGTGCCGACGACTATGTGACCAAGCCCTTCGGTGTTAACGAGCTCGGCGCACGAATCCGCGTGGCGCTCCGCCATCGGCTGCAACAGCAGGGAGAAAAGGCGATCTTTCAGACCGGCGGTCTGTCGATCGATCTCGTCAAGCGCATCGTCAAGGTTGACGGCAGGGAGATCAAGCTGTCGCCGAAGGAATACGACATCCTGCGCGTGCTCGCCCAGCACGCCGGCAAGGTTCTGACACATCAATTTCTTCTGAAGCAGATATGGGGTCCGGCGGCGGACGTGCAGTA
This sequence comes from Rhizobium sp. WYJ-E13, assembly GCF_018987265.1. Classification (NCBI taxonomy): domain Bacteria; kingdom Pseudomonadati; phylum Pseudomonadota; class Alphaproteobacteria; order Hyphomicrobiales; family Rhizobiaceae; genus Rhizobium; species Rhizobium sp. WYJ-E13. The sequence continues at coordinate 1,280,045 of NZ_CP076854.1, forward strand.
TCTGCGCGTCTATGTGCGCCAGCTGCGGCAAAAGGTCGAGCAGATTCCCGACCAGCCACACTATATCACCACCGAGACCGGCGTCGGCTACCGGCTCCGTGAGCCTGACTGATACAAGTCGAAACAGCATCGAGAATGAAATGAACCTCTCCAACATCATCCGGCCGGAGCATACCTTCATCGGCCTGTCGGTGACGACCAAGTGGCGCGCGCTGCAGGCGATTTCCGAAAAGGCCGGCAAGGCTTTCGAAATTGACGGCCAGACCGTGCTGAAAGCGCTCGAATCCCGCGAGAAGCTCGGCTCTACCGGCATTGGCAACGGCATTGCCGTTCCGCATGCGGCGATCGACGGCATGACGAGCCCACGCGGCCTCTTGATCCGCTTCGCTCAACCACTGGATTTCGATGCGATCGACGATATCCCGACAGACATCGCCTTCGTGCTGCTCTTCGGGGAAAACAATCGTGGGGAATATCTGAACGTGCTTGCCGCCATCGCCCGCCGGCTTCAGTCGGATGGCGTCTTGGCCGCCATGCGAAAAGCCAGAAGCGTCGATGAATTCTATTCGGATTTCATAGCAGATTCGCGCATATAAGAGAAAATTCGCTTCGCGCTTTCGACCTTCTCCCCGCCATAGCGGGGGGAAGGCAAATCGGAACAAAGGGGCCGCTTCGACCCCTTTTTATTAGAAGTCGCGCTGGAGACGCAGGAAACCGAAGACTTCGTCGTCGCCGTCTTCTTCGTCGTGATACTGAACGCTGAGCTTGCTGCGCAGATCTTCAACGATCTGGTAGTCGATGGTGACGCCAGTCGTGTAAGCGCTGCCGCCGCTGAAGTCGCCATCGGCATCGAGATCGATCTTGTCGAAGTACTGGAAGGCCGGGGTAACGGCCCACTTGTCGGTGAGCTTCACCTTATACTCGGCAGCGACCGTCCATTCGGACGCTTCGTAATAGTAGTTAGCACCGCTGGCCCAGATGCCAGCGAGGCCGAGGGTGCCGGGGCCGATGTCGGCATACAAGATTGCGCGAATAGCGCCTTCTTCGTTGTCGCTATCGTAACCACCGAGCAGGTAGCCGCTGAATGCGCCGCTCTTGAAAGAAACCTGGGCTGCAACGCCGAAGTTGTTCGGACCTTCGCCCGGCTTCTCGTCGTAGGCTTCTTCAAGTTCGTCGACAGAGATACCGGCTGCGAAGCGGTCGGTCTCGTACTGATAGCGGATCGAGTTGTGAGTCGTCTCGTTGCTCGAGAGCGTGTCCGTCTCGCCGCTCAGATCGTCATCCCACCAGCTGTACTGCTTACCAACGCGGAAGCCGGCGATATCGATGTAACCTTCATCGAGCGTCGTCGTCTGGTTGGTAGCGTTGTCAGCGTTGGTACGCAGCGTGATAACGCCCGTCAGCGTGCCGTACTCGGTGTCGTTCTTGGTCTGGAAGGTGACCTGACCACGGGTAACGGCATCCCAGTCGGAGTCGCCGCCGACGTTTTCGCCAGCGTTAAGCTGGAAACGGATGTAACCGCTGATCTGAAGGCACGTTTCGGTGCCCGGGATGTAGAAGTAGCCAGTCCCGTAGGCGTCGCAAACGCGAACATATTCTACGGGCTCCGGCTCGGCTGCGACGATAGCGTCGGCTGCATGTGCTCCGGAAACCGCTGCAAGGGCGGCAACAGAGCCAAGAAGGATAGTTTTAATAGACATCAGAAAGACCTTTTACGGTTTGAAAGAGGCAAGCAGTGCTTCAAGGACACCCCCACCATCGGTCGCCGAATCCCAACGACCGGAAGTCCATGTAGGCACTCGAAAACGTCAGCGCTGCAAAAGAAGACTAAAAATCGACACACCAATGTCACTTTGGCGGTCGAACTGTGGCAGAAAAATCACGACTATGGCGCAGCGCCTTAATTAGCCGCGGGCCGACTGGCAGCACGTCCCATTCGCAATCACCCGCTGAAAATGGGATGGCTTTCTAAGGTTGGTCCCCGGAAGCGGAACAATCTTCGTTTCATTATACGACTTAGTTGATAGAGTTTAGCGTATAACCACGGAGGGTTCCCATGCAGACTTCAAGGCTCACACGGCTCATCGCGGCCGCGGTCATGGCAGGCAGCTTTGCGATCGGCAGCGTCGCGCCCGCATTCGCCGACCAGACGCTTCTCAACGTATCCTATGATCCGACGCGCGAATTGTATAAGGATTTCAACGCCGCCTTCGCTGCAAAGTGGAAGACCGACACTGGCGAAGCCGTAACGATCCAAGCCTCTCACGGTGGTTCCGGCGCCCAGGCGCGATCGGTCATCGACGGCCTTGATGCCGATGTCGTGACGCTGGCCCTCGAAGGCGACATCAACGCAATTGCCAAGGCAACGGGCAAGATTCCAGCCGACTGGAAGACTAGGCTCCCCAACAATTCGACCCCTTACACGTCGACGATCGTCTTCCTCGTGCGCAAGGGTAACCCCAAGGGCATCAAGGATTGGAGCGACCTGATCAAGGACGACGTGCAGGTCATCACGCCGAACCCGAAGACTTCGGGCGGCGCCCGCTGGAACTTCCTTGCCGCCTGGGCATGGGCCAAGCAGGCGAATGGCGGCGACGAAGCCAAGGCACAAGACTACGTCACCAAGCTCTTGCAGCACGTTCCGGTTCTCGACACCGGCGCACGTGGCGCGACGACCACCTTCGTCCAGCGCGGGCTCGGCGACGTACTACTCGCCTGGGAAAACGAAGCCTATCTCTCGCTCGAAGAACTCGGTCCCGACCAGTTCGAGATCGTGACCCCATCCTTCTCGATCCGTGCCGATCCGCCGGTTGCAATCGTCGACGGTAACGTCGACAAGAAAGGCACCCGCAAGGTCGCAGAAGCCTATCTGAACTACCTCTATTCGGATGAGGGCCAGAAGATTGCGGCGAAGCACTATTACCGCCCGATCAAGCCGGAAGCAGCCGATCCGGCCGATATTGCCCGCTTCCCGAAGCTGACGCTCGCGACGATCGATGACTTCGGCGGATGGAAGGATGCGCAGCCGAAATTCTTCGGCGACGGCGGCGTATTTGACCAGATCTACCAGCCGGCCCAATAATAGATCTTATGAGCGCACATAACCCCACACGGTGGCGGTTCAAGCGGCCGAGCGTCATTCCGGGTTTCGGATTGGCGCTCGGCCTTACCTTGATCTGGCTCACCCTCATCGTCCTCATTCCCCTGTCCGGCCTTGCCTGGCGGTCGAGCGCACTCGGCTGGGAGACGTTCTTCGGCATCGCATTCGACCAGCGGACATTGAGCGCGCTGCGCATCAGCTTCGGCTGTGCGTTCATCGCTGCCTGTCTCAATGTCGTCTTCGGCGTTATCCTTGCCTGGGTTCTGGTGCGTTACCGGTTTCCCGGCAAACGCATTATCGACGCCATGGTGGATCTGCCCTTCGCCCTGCCGACGGCCGTCGCCGGCATAGCACTGACCACTCTCTACGCTCCGAACGGCTGGGTCGGGCAATTCTTGACGCCGCTCGGCATCAAGATCGCCTTCACGCCAGCCGGTATCGTCGTTGCCCTCATCTTCGTCGGCCTGCCCTTCATCGTGCGAACGGTCCAGCCGGTCATGGAAGAGATCGACAAGGAAGTAGAGGAAGCCGCCGCCACGCTTGGCGCCAACCGCTTCCAGACCATCGCGCGCGTGCTGCTGCCGGGCCTTGCGCCGGCGGTACTGACGGGCTTTGCGCTCGCCTTTGCCCGCGCCGTCGGCGAATATGGTTCGGTCATCTTCATCGCCGGCAACCTGCCGTTCAAGTCGGAAATCGCCCCGCTTTTGATCGTCATCAAGCTCGAAGAGTACAATTATGCGGCTGCGACCGGCATTGCGGCGATGATGCTGATCATCTCCTTCGCGATGCTGCTCGTCATCAATCTCATCCAGAGCTGGAGCAGACGGAGGTACGGTTATGGCGTCTGATACCATCCCATCGACCGAGCCGCACAAGCTCCATTCGGCGGTCACCGAAAGCAAGGTCGCCCGCGTCACGCTGGTCGCCATCTCGCTCGTCTTCCTGCTTTTGATCTTGCTTCTGCCGCTGGCGGCGGTCTTCGTCGAGGCCTTCCGCAAGGGTGCCGGCTCATTTTTCACATCGCTTCAGGATGCCGAAACCTTTTCGGCGATCCGCCTGACGCTGATCGTCGCCGGCATCAGCGTGCCGTTGAACCTGACCTTCGGCGTCGCCGCCGCCTGGGCCGTCGCCAAGTTCGAATTCAAGGGCAAGGCGTTTCTGACGACGTTGATCGACCTGCCCTTTTCGGTTTCGCCGGTCATTTCAGGCCTCGTTTTCGTGCTGCTCTTCGGCGCCAACACCTGGCTCGGCCAGTGGCTGAGTGCCAACGACATCAAGATCCTGTTTGCAGCGCCGGGACTGATCCTCGCCACCATGTTCGTCACCTTCCCCTTTGTCGCGCGCGAGCTCATTCCGCTCATGCAAGAACAGGGAACGCAGGATGAGGAGGCCGCCCTTTCGCTCGGTGCCAGCGGCTGGCAAGCCTTTTGGCACGTCACACTGCCGAACATCAAATGGGGCCTGCTTTACGGCGTGCTGCTCTGCAATGCCCGCGCCATGGGAGAATTCGGTGCCGTGTCGGTTGTATCGGGCCATATTCGCGGCCAGACCAATACGATGCCGTTACAGGTGGAAATCCTCTACAACGAATATAATTTCACCGGGGCCTTTGCGGTCGCTTCGCTTCTAGCCTTGCTTGCCCTTGTCACGCTTGTTTTGAAGACGCTGCTGGAAATGCGCTATAGCGCCGAAATCGCCGCCAGCCGGCGGCACTGAAGGAATTAGAATGGAAGTACGCGTCCAGAACCTACGCAAGGAATTCGATCGCTTTCCGGCACTGCACGATGTCTCGCTCGACATCCGCTCGGGCGAACTGATTGCACTGCTCGGCCCCTCCGGCTCCGGCAAGACCACGTTGTTGCGTCTCATCGCCGGCCTCGAAAGCCCGACCGAAGGCCAGATCTTCTTCGGTGACGAAGACGCGTCGAGGAAGACGGTCCAGCAGCGCAACATCGGCTTCGTGTTCCAGCATTATGCGCTGTTCCGCCATATGACGGTACTCGAGAACGTCTCCTTCGGCCTGAAAGTGCGTAATTCATCCCGCCGTCCGCCGCAGGCGGAGATCCGCAAGCGGGCGCTGGAACTGCTCGATCTCGTGCAGCTCTCGGGTCTTGAAAAGCGTTATCCGGCCCAACTTTCCGGCGGCCAGCGTCAACGCGTGGCGCTCGCCCGCGCCATGGCAGTCGAGCCGAACGTCCTGCTGCTCGACGAGCCCTTCGGTGCGCTCGATGCACAGGTTCGCAAGGATCTGCGCAAATGGCTGCGCGAGATCCATGATCGTACCGGCCATACCACCGTCTTCGTAACCCATGATCAGGACGAAGCGATGGAGCTTGCCGATCGCGTCGTCGTCATGAGCCAAGGTGCGATCGAGCAGGTCGGCACGCCGGACCAGGTCTATGACAGTCCCAATTCGCCCTTCGTCTTCGGCTTCGTCGGCCAGTCGAACTGCCTGCAGGTGGAGGTCGCCGGCGGCGATATTCACTTCGAAGGCCGTTCGCTGGGCCTCAACGCCGAGGATGAGGCCGATGGCGCCGCCCAGCTCTATTTTCGTCCTCATGATGTCAGGCTCTGCGAATCGGCGGAGAACTGCATTGCCGGCCAGCCGGTTGCCAGCCGCCGTGTCGCGGGCACTCGCCATATAGAGCTCGATATCGGCAAGGACCGCCCACATATCGAAATCGAGCTTCCGCCGAGCGAAGCCGACCGGCTGGACCGCACGCGTGTCGCCTTCAAGCCGACACGCTGGAAGCTCTTCCGAGGCTGATATCATCGCAGCACCGGTTCCCGCCAGAATCGAATTCCGGGCGGGAACCCATTGGTATTTTTGTGATCTCCGGTTGTTTGTATTTTTGTCACATGCCGGGTAAAACGTTTTCGCTTAGATCGAAAAGGGCTGGACTAATTCCAATAGGAGGCACCTGGCGTTGAGGGCGGAGATTTCCTTTGGAAAATCCCTGGTAGGGATTTTATTCGTAGGACTGGCAGCCGCGAGCTGCACGACGACACCGAAACCGGCGACAGCGCCGGTCAAAGCCAAACCGAAACAGCTTCAACCGGCAAAGGTTACTTTCAATTACACCACCAAGGATCGCGACTGCCTGAAACGGGCGATGTACTTCGAATCCGAGCATTCGGATGAGGCCGGCTATATGGCCGTCGGCAGCGTCATCATGAACCGCTTGACCTCCGGCGCCTATGCCGACTCCATCTGCGGTGTCGTGGCCCAGAAGAGGCAGTTTGCGCCAGGTGTTATGACTCGCGAGGTCAAATCGCAGGCAGAGCCCGAGCTTGCGACCGCGGCTGATGCGATCCTGAGCGGCGCGCGCCATCCCGCAGTGAAGGACGCAATGTTCTTCCACACCGCAGGGTTGAAGTTCCCCTACAATAACATGCATTATGTGACGGTTGCGGGCGGCAATGCCTTTTACGAGAAGCGTGATGAAGACGGCACGCTCGAGACCCCGCCGCCGCTGCCTTCTTACGAAGTCGCGATGAACTATGTACCCGGCGAAAGCATGCTGCCGCCACAGTTCGAGGCGCTGATCCCGTCAGCCGTTCCCGTGCCGATTCCAGCGCCCGATCCCATGGCGACGGCGAGCACACAACTGATACCGGTCAGTGAGCCGGTGACGTCGATCGAGCCGGAACCCGGAATGCCGATTGCGATTCCGACGCCCCGCCCTGCCTATGACAACGTGATGCTGCGCGGAAGCATTCCGGCATACGGCGGCTGATGCGGGAAGAATGAAGAGCGCTTCAGCATCGGCCCGAAAATCAGTTCCGATTTCGGGCCGACGCTTAGAGTAGCGGCGCTAGGCGCGCTCTTCCCATATCTTCGCAAGCTCCACGATCGTCCCGACAGCCTTTTCCATATCCTGGCGGCTGATCCATTCGAGCGGCGAGTGGAAGGCATGGCCTCCGGCAAAGATGTTCGGACACGGCAAGCCCATGAAGGAAAGGCGCGAACCATCCGTGCCGCCGCGGATGCTGCCGCGCACCGGTGTCATCCCTACCCTGCGCACCGCCTCGACAGCGTTCTCGACGATCTCAGGGTGACGGTTGAGTACCACCTTCATATTGCGGTACTGCTCCTTCACCTCAAAGCGATAGGTCGAGCCCGGATAGGACTTCATCACATCCTTGACGATCGCTTCCAGCATGGTCTCCTTTTCGGCAAGGCCTTCGTCGGTGAAATCGCGAATGATGAGGCTGATCGCTGCCTTTTCCATCGAGCCGGCCACACCCGTCGGATGAATGAAGCCCTGCTTTCCTTCGGTCGTCTCCGGCGCGATATCCCTCGGCAGCCGGTCGATGATGGCGCCGGCGATCTTGATGGAATTTTCCATCCGGTTCTTGGCAAAACCCGGATGGATAGCGACGCCGGCAATGACGATATCGACGCTGTCGGCCGAGAAGGTCTCGTCCTCGATATGGCCGGCGGTCTCGCCATCCATCGTATAGGCGTAATCGGCGCCGAGCTTTTTCAGATCGACCTTGTTGACGCCTCGGCCGACTTCCTCATCAGGCGTAAAAAGGATCTTGATCGTCCCGTGCTTGATCTCCGGATCGTCGACGAGGATCTTTGCCGCGGCCATGATTTCCGCCAGTCCCGCCTTGTCGTCGGCACCGAGCAGGGTCGTACCATCCGTGGTGATGATGTCGTTGCCGATCTGGTTCTTCAGCTGCGGATGCTCGGAGACACGGATCACCCGGCTCGGGTCGCCGGGAAGCTGGATATCTCCACCGGCATAGTTCTTCACCATCTGCGGCTTGACGTTCTTGCCGGTGAAGTCAGGCGCCGTGTCCATATGCGAGCAGAAGCAGATGACCGGCACCTTCTTATCAGTATTTGCCGGAATGGTCGCATAGACATAGCCGTGCTCGTCAAGATGCGCATCCGAAAGGCCGATCTCCAGGAGCTCCGCAACCAGAACCCGGCCGAGATCCTTCTGTTTCTCGGTGGTCGGCTGCGTGGATGAGGCGGGATCGGATTGGGTGTCAATGACGACATAGCGGAGAAAACGGTCGAGAACGGTACTTGTCATAATATCCCTTCCAGCATGATCATCATCTGATGATATAGCGTCCGAAGGCCCTGTGGTGAAAGCTCTTTCCGCCGGCAGCGGGCCGGCATTCACCGCTCAATCCAACTCATCCGCCCTCGGCGAACGACTGTATCGACACGATATGCGACAACAGCCGGTCGTTCCTGATCTCGTGCAGCAGAAAGGAGGAGGCGTCGAGAACGGGAAGATCACCCCGATCTCCCAGCAACAGCGGATTGGGCGGACAAAGCGAACCGCATGTCTGAAGGGCGATCGATCCCGTTCTGCCGAGAACGGGCCGGTGAACATGGCCGCAGAGAATTCCAAGTGGTGGACGTTCCACCGCTTTCAAAAGCTCAAGGAGCGCATCACCATTCTTGCATCCGACCTGATCCAGCACCTCTATGCCGATCTCGAACGGCGGCTGATGCAAAAAGACGAGAAGGGGTGTCGCCGCATCGGCAAGCGTGCTTCCTAGCCACGGCAGATGCGGCAGGATGTCACCATAGCTTTGTCCGGCTACCGTTACATCGATCCCAACAAGGGTCACACCAGTGAGAGCTGCATGGAAATGCATCGGGACGGACGTGCCGGCCCAGTTGCCAATCCCGGCAAGTTCGCCCCGCATCACGGGTTGATCATCGCCATTGCCCGGCAACAGATAGACAGGAAAATCCAGCGACCGCAGGCTTTGCGCCATGCGGCGATAGCCCTCCCGCCATCCGTTATCCACCAGATCTCCGGTCAGGACGAGCGCATCGGGCCGAAATGCCTTCAGCCAATCGATCGCCCTTTCGAATACGAGCAGCGACGGACTGTCCGGTCCGGCGTGGATATCGGATATCTGTGCAACAAGCATATCGTGCCCTCAATTCCCAATGAAGGCAGTATGCCGAAGGCGACCGTTGCATTCTATCGCCTTGCCTCCGTTCTAACCAAAGGTCGATGGCGGCAAAATCCCCGCCGACTCAGTGGGCGGGCCCGTTCTCGAGAAGGATCTGTCGGGCCGCGACGAGGTCAGATGTGTCGAATCCCTCCTCAAATTTGGCGTAGACACGACCGAGCAATTCTTTGGCGTTGCTTTCTCTTCCCATGCATCGCCATAGTCTGGCAAGCGCTATGGCCGACCTCAACTCCCAACTGTTGGCAGACTGTCGAACGGCCTCCTCCATCGACAGCACCAAAAAGCCTTCGGCCTGCGCGAGGTCAGCGTCCGGCTGGGCGAGCAAGATTTCTGCTCGAGTACGATAGAGGTCGGGAAGCCAGACGATTTCGCCGATCGCGTCGGCAAGCCGGTGGGCTTCCGCGACAATGGTTTGGGCTTCCGAGAAACGACCGAGATCAGCCAGACCCTTCGCGAGGAAGCAGGATACCGACGATGAAACGATGTTGTAGTTCTCTGCTTTCAACGCCTCAAGAGAGGCTTGCAGCAATACTGTCCCTCGCTCGCTCCGCCCGGTCTCCACCATGATCTGGCCGTTTAGGGCAGCCCCGAGTGTCTTGAAGGCATGAAGCGAATATTTATCCGCCTGCGTCAGAAGTATATCAACGGCGGCAGATGCTTCGTCGAAGTTACCGCACCAACAGAAAACCGGGATGGAATAGGTCAGGGCCACGCAATAGGACACATGATGGCTGTATCTGGAAATCTCTCGGATCGTCTGTCGAGCGACTTGCAGGGACTGGTCTGGATACCCGACGAGCCACAGTGACCGGGCCAGCATGAAACGCCCGCGCGCTTCCGTGAGCAGGTCGAGTTGAATTGGTCCGGCCTGTGCAGCCAGTTCAAAACCATGCCGGCAGTGCCTGAGAGCGCCTGCCTGGTCACCCGCCTGATGACACGCCACTCCGAGCATGAGCTCGGCGGCGATCTCGTCTTCTAAAACTCCGATTTTCTGGGCGATGACGGCCGCTCGATTGGCCGCATCGACCGCAGCGCGAGCGTCTCCCCGTCTTGTAAAGAAGATGTTCAGGTCGGTCAAAAGGTTCAACTGCCGCCGGTTGTCGCCCAACCGCTCCGCGAGGTCTAGAGCCGCTTCGATCAGGAACTTCGTTTCGTCGCGGTTACCCAGTGTGTACATCGCCGATCGGGCAAGTGCTTCGGACAGGCGCAAGTCCAGTGGCGTGCCCTTTGCATTCGGTTCGATGATAGCGAGTGCCCGCGAACACCACCTTTGACACTCGCCGTACTGCGACAGGTCCATCAGCAGTACCGCGGCGCTGGCGGAAAGATCAACGGCTACAAGTGTGTCCCCGCTATCGGAAAAGCACCATGCAAGCGCTTTTCTGATGTTCCCCAGATGCGGGATGAAGGACGACATGGTCCTTGCATCGTGGATCGCGCTTTCGACAGAATGCGACTTCAGGAAATTCCTGAAATAGTCTGCGTGTCTGCGTGAAATGACGTTGACGTCCTCCCGCGACGCGAACTTGCTTGCGGCGTAGGAGCGAGTGGTGTCGAGCAACCTGTAAAACAGGTGGCCGCCGATGGGCGACACGAAAATCAGCGACTTGTCGACCAGCGAGGTGATCACGAGACTGGTTTGTCCCAGGGTCCATCCATCCTCGGCTGCTACTGCGTGCGCTGCCTCGACGCTGAAGGGACCCGCGAAGACGGATAGCCTGACCAGCATCGTCCTCTCGACGTCCGAAAGGAGGTTGACACTCCAGTCAAGCATCGCCTGCAAGGTCTGATGCCTGGGCAACGCGTTACGCCGACCCCGCAGATGAAGTTCGGCACCGTTTGCTAGAAGCTCGGCCGTCCCGCCGATACCAAAGGTGCCAATACGGCTCGCGGCAAGCTCAATTGCAAGCGCGATACCGTCCAGACGGCGGCACATGCCGGCGACTTTCAACACCTCGTCATCCGTTAGCTCGCCGTCGTGGCCACTCGCACTGGCACGTTCCAGGAACAATTGAACCGCAGGAAAACGAACAACTTCTTCTCTGAAGACGGTTCCTTCCGGTGGAACCTCAAGCGGTCCCAGCAAAAAGATCGTCTCGCCGTCGGCCCGCAGGGCTTCCCGGGAGGTAGCGAGGACATAGACTGTCGGTGTATAGGCATGTATGCGGTCGGCGATCTGCGCGACTGCGACAATCAAGTGCTCGCAACTGTCGAGTACGACCAGGCAATTCTTGGACGCAACGAACGCGAGGATCGCCGGTTCGGCGTTCGGTCCCTGAACGGCGCACCCGAGAGACGACGCTATCGCGCTCGGCACGTCCGCCTCGTCGGCAACCGAACCGAGATCGACAAAGAAGACGTGATCATCCCCGTATTCTTGCCTCATCTGGTCGGCGACAGCGACCGCGACACTGGACTTCCCGATCCCGCCGGCACCTACGATACTGACGAAGCGCCGCTCCTTGAGACGCCGCCTGACGCTGGTGACCGCCTCTTCTCGTCCGATGAGGGTTGCCAGAAGCGGGGGAAGTTCGTGGCGCATGCCTGGCCACGACGACGCAACCGCCACCGGGACCGCAGCCCTTGCCATTCGGGTAAGAGGGGCCACGAAGCAGTAGCCTTGTCCCGCGATGTTCACGATATACCTGTTTCCGCCCTCTCCATCCGCCAGAGCCCTTCGCAAGATCGAAAGCTGCGTTCGCAAATTGGCCTCTTCGACGACTACGTCCCTCCAGACGCGCTTCATGAGTTCGTGGCGGCTGACAACCTCACCGGCCCGCTCGATCAGACTAATCAAGATGTCCAAGGCGCGAGAACCGAGCCGAATGTCTTCGGCGTTCCTTGTTAGGATTCTCTCATCAATGTTTAGCTCGAACGGCCCGAAATGTACGATGCCACCCTGGTCGGAGTTCATCACTTCGCACAAACCCTATGCATCGATTTACAACTATTAACATAGCACGACTCCCACAAACGGCGGAGTCGCGCGATGGTGCTCAAAAATCAAAGCGTTTCCGCCAAGAGAGGCCAAACGAGGTAGGGCATCCCGAGAACAGTCGTTGACGGAGCATCCGATGAACGGAGTGAAAAGAGCGTTTTCGGCTTTCGTTGAGGAAGACAGCCATGATTGAGGAGGTCACTCCAGCAACGGGTTATCCACATTTGTCAGCGACCTCCATCAGACCGTCGCACAGTTAGCCCGATGTTTAAACCATCCGAAATCGCTGACGAACTGCCCGCGCTGGCCATAATTTTGGACCACGAAGGGCATGCGATCTACTTGAACAGGCACTGGGTACGCGTTACGGGCGAGCACGGTTCCTCCCTGCTCGGCGACCGTTGGAAGTCGTTCCTGCACCCGGCTGAGGTTTCCGTTCTGGCGCGCCTGCCATCCGGTGATGATGACCAAGCGGTCGTACGCGTGCGTGCTGGGGACGGTGAATTTCGTTCGCATCTCTTCAGAGCGTCGGATGTCCACCAGGGTCGCCTCCTTGTCGGAATGGAAGCTCATAGCGTTATCGTGTCGAAGATCGCCGGCGAGAAGATGGCCGCCGATTTCGAGCGGACGCTCAACCACGTACCCGCGATGATCTGGCGAGCTAGGCCGGACGGCTTCCTCGACTACGCCAACAAACGATGGCTTGATTTCTGCGGCCTGACCCTCGCTGAAGCCTTAGGGTGGGGCTGGCGCGACGGGGTGCATCCCGAGGACCGGGAGGGCATAGAGACCTACTGGCGGGGGATGCTCGCCAGCGGCACCGAGGGAAGCTACGAGGCCCGCGTCGGCAATGACAAGATCGGATACCGTTGGTGCCTCAGCATCGGAACGCCTCGATACGACGAGAACGGCGCTATCTCCGCCTGGTACGGTGTGATTTTCGACATAGAGGAGAGAAAGGCGGCAGAGACGTCTTTGCAACTGAGCGAAGCCTATCTCGCGAAAGGACAGGCACTCAGCAAGATCGGCACCTTCGGCTTCGAGCTCTCCACTGAAAGGTTGTTCTGGTCGGACGAAACCTACCGGATACTCGAGTATCATCCGGGAACCCGACCGTCGCTTTCGCTCCTGGTATCGCGTATTCACGAAGACGACCTTTCGGAGTTCGAGCGGTTCCGCGCGGAGTTGCGCAAGGGCAGCCAGAAGATCGAGGCGACGTTCCGTCTTTCGTTCAATGACGGCAGGATCAAGCATATCCGGGTACTCGGACAGCTCATTTCGGCCGGGAAAGCCGCCTATACCGCCGTGATCATGGACGTCACCGCCGAGCTCCAGAGCGCCGAACGCCTCAAGAAGAGTGAGGCGGAGATCGCCCATGTCGCCCGCGTCGCGATGGCCGGGGAACTCACCGCCTCGATCGCGCACGAGGTCAACCAACCTCTCGGCGCTCTCGTCGCCAGCGGCGGAGCGCTGCTCCGCTGGATCGAACGCGATGAGCCGGATATCGAAAAGGCTAAGGCGAACGCCAGACGGATGATCGGCTATGCCCAACGGGCAAGTGACGTCATCGCGCGTGTCCGAACGCTTTTCGAAAAGGGGGGATCGACGTTCAGTAAGGTAGACTGCGTCGAACTCCTATCAGGGGCGCTGTCCTACGTCGAAGCTCTGGCCCGGCGAAACAAGGTCGAGGTTGTTATCGACATCGCGCACGATCTGCCCAACATCAACGGCGATCCCGTCCAGCTTCAGCAGGTCATCATCAATCTGATAATGAATGCAATACAGGCGCTTTCCCACAACGATTTCAGCAGCCGGATCGTGCGTGTATCGGCGCGCGTTGACGACGATGAGGTCGTCATTTCGTGCAGCGACAACGGACCCGGCTTTTCCGGCGATGGCGAAGCATTCTTCAAGCCCTTTCACACGACGAAGGAACACGGGATGGGAATGGGTCTCGCCATCTGCAGGTCAATCGTTGAGGCGCACGACGGGAAGATTACCGCCAGCCAGAGCCCGGCGGGCGGCGCGACATTCGTCGTCCGCCTGCCGACCATTTCACCCAACTAGTAGCCCGCCACAGAGATTATGACGGTTTGTCTTATCGTAGAATGGGCAGGGCTTCTGGTGGGATGAGAAGTTGGATGCTGCGTGCGGCGCCTGGCACGCGGGATATAAAGCCCGCCTTCTCGAGGGTCAGCACCATCTGGTGAACAGACGGAGCCGTAACACCGAAGTGGCGCCGCATGTCGGCTTCGGCCGGAGGCTGTTTGAAGATGCGGCTGTAGGCGTAGATGAAGGCCAGGTACTGGCCTTGGATCTGCGTAAGGCGCCGTCTTGCCGTTGCGGCTTGCGGGTCAAGTGGGGGACTCATTTTGGGATTCATCTGCGTCTCCACGCTGAAGGAGGTGTCGATGAATATAAAGTTTCACATAGAGCTTAGCCAATCGGAACGTGACCAACTGGCCGCTTTGTTGAGCGGGGGGTGCCACAGGTCTCGCAAGATCAAGCGCGCCCAGATCCTGGTCGCAGCGGACGAAGGCTTCAGCGACGAGGTGATCGCGGCAACCTTGAACGTCAGCGGATCGACGATTTACCGGACCAAGCGCCGGTTTGTGGAAGCCAATCTGGAAGGGGCACTCAGCGAAGAACCGCGTCCGGGTGTTGAGCGCAAGCTATCGAGCAAGGAGGAGGCGCTGTTGGTAGCGACCGCTTGCTCAAAGCCGCCGCCCGGGCGAGCCCGCTGGACCCTGGAGCTTCTGGCCGATGAGATGATCCGGCTCACCGACCATGACGAGTTGTCCTCGGAGACCGTGCGTCGCCGGCTGGCTGAGAACCATCTCAAGCCTTGGCGCAAAGACATGTGGTGCATCCCAAAGATCGATGGGGAATACGTCGCGCGCATGGAGGATGTTCTCGACCTCTACGCAGAAACGCCTGATCCACAAAAGCCCGTGGTCTGCTTCGACGAGAGCCCGACCCAACTCATCGGCGAAGTGCGCGAACCCATTGCGGCCAAGCCTGGCCAGCTTGAACGCCACGACTGCGAGTATCGCCGAAACGGCACGGTCAATTTGTTTGTCTTCATGGACGCCCACCGGCCCTGGCGCAGGGTCAAGGTCACTGATCGGCGAACCAACCAAGACTTCGCCGAGTGCATGCGCGAACTGGTCGACGTCGATTATCCCGACGCCCCGATCATCCGCGTGGTGATGGACAACCTCTCCACCCATTCCGCCGGCGCGCTTTACGACGCATTTCCCGCCCCGGAGGCTCGAAGGGTGCTGAAGCGACTGGAGTTCCACCACACGCCCAAGCACGCCAGTTGGCTCAACATGGTCGAGATCGAGATCGGTGTCCTGCGTAGCCAATGCCTCGACCGTCGTATCGACAACAAAGAAACCATCATCGCCGAAGTCGCAGCCTGGGAGCAGCAACGCAACACCCATGGCGCAAAGATCCAATGGATGTTCACAACCGAAAATGCTCGCCAAAAGCTCCGCAAAGCTTACCCCGTCAAAGAGTCATAATCTCTGTGGTGTGGTACTAGTACGGGAGACTTCTGATACCCGACGCTACGAGCGATGCAAGTGTTGCCTCCTCGAGGGTTAGCCTGAGGAGGTTTTAACACTCAACAGGCGGCTGACGGGCAGCATCAGGTTGACTTTAAACCGAGCAAGGCCAAGGCGCTGGCACGCGCCCTGGCAATTCGTAGAAATCAGCAACCTTAAGGAACCACGATGCCAACCTACCTCGTAAATCATCTCAGGATTCCGGGCGATGTCCCGAACATTGATGCCTTGAACTACCTCGACCAAGTCGAGGTGACAGTTGCACCCTACGGCGGTAAATGGCTAGCGCAGGGGCCAGGCGACGTAATCGAGGGGGCTTGGCCTGGCGCTGTTGTTCTGATGGAGTTCCCGACCCGGGAGGCCGCTGACCAATGGTACAACTCGGCGGCATACACCGCCATTCGCGATCTCCGGATCAAGAGTGCGATATCCGACATAGTCTTTATCGATTCCTTGCCAGAAGGGTTCTCCATTAAGGCGTTCGCGAACGAAATCCGCAACGTTATGAAAAGCGCGTGATGTCGCGCGACAAGGGGTTAACAAAACGACATTCGGGTACAACCAACGTGTCGTCTGCAGGCTCTTTTCGATCCGAAGTGGTCAGATCAGTAGAGCTGGGGACGCGAGACAAGAAACTCCATGAGCGTATTCTGAGTGTTTCGCATGGATGGTTTGATCGCGTCAGTGCGTTGATGACAGGATATCAATCGCGGATGCAAGTGCCTTCAGATTCGCCAACCCTTGGCCTTATGACGAGTAGGTCAAACCAGTTGGAGAGATAGCCCCCCCAGGTCCGCACTGGCTTCGCCGCTGCCGAATTTGACCGGTGCCTCGACGCAAATCCCACCCATCGCCTTCACGCCGGGTTCAATGGCTGTGGTATTTCGCCATCCAGCATCGTCTACAATGAGAGCAATCCGCTTGCCCGAAAGCGTCTGAGGTGCGATCTGCCCAATGCTTTCCTAAGTCGCAAGCGCGTTCAATGACCCTGGTGGTGGCATCGGGCGTCAGAGAATGAAATTCGAGAAAGTTTTGCTGCAATTAGGCGCTCCGAAATCATCCCGTCTTCAGGGTAAGACAGTTACTGGAATCGAGGCTATTGCGACCAGGTTTCCAAATCCAATGCAATGTTCTTACTGGGCATATTGAAATAGCTCATCGGTCGTATCAGGTCAGCTTCTAGCGCAAAGCAGCCGCGTGGTTTTGCGGCAATCGTCGAAACGACCTACAGCATCATCGTCAAGGTGACACCGGGACACCGCTTACGACTGACTGTCCGGCCCGGCATGGATACCGGATATCAGCGCAACGAGCATGTCGTGCCTCTCAATTCACAAGGAAGGCAGTATGCCGAAGGCGACCGTTGCATTCTATCGCCTTGCCTCCGTTCAATCGACGCGGTTGCCCTCGCCGTTGAACACATGCAGGTGCTTGGCCGGAAAGGCGACGTTGACCTTTGGTCCCGCGCTCAGCGCCCCGCGATCGAGCGTGAAGATTTTGAACGGCAGGCCATGCAGCGAAAGATGCAGGATGATGCCGAAGCCCGTCGGCTCGACGAGTTCGACATCGGCGGCAATTCCGGCTCCGTCATTCGTCATGACGACATGTTCCGGTCGGATGCCGAGCGTCACCTTCTCACCGTTCGACAACGGCAGCGAACTGTTGAGCGGCACGATCGTGCCGTCCTTCAGCTTCACGCCACCGGCATCATAACTTGCTTCCAGGAAATTCATGCCGGGAGAGCCGATGAAACCGGCGACGAAGAGATTGGCGGGCCGGTCGTAGAGCTCCAGAGGGCTGCCGACCTGTTGCACGATCCCGCCATGCATGGCAACGATCCGGTCTGCCAGCGTCATCGCCTCGATCTGGTCGTGGGTCACGTAGATGGAGGTTGCCTTGAGGTCGCCATGCAGCTTCTTGATTTCGGCACGCATCTGCTCCCGCAGGCGCGCATCGAGGTTCGAAAGCGGCTCGTCGAACAGGAAGGCTTTCGGCTGGCGCACGATGGCACGGCCCATGGCGACGCGCTGACGCTGGCCGCCAGAGAGCGCCTTCGGTCGGCGCTCCAGCAGCGGATCGAGGCCGAGCTTGGAGGCGGCACTCGCCACCGCGCTGGCGATTTTCTCCTTCGCCGTCTTCCTGAGCTTCAGGCTGTAGCTCATATTGCCCGCGACATTCATGTGCGGATAAAGCGCGTAGGACTGGAACACCATGGCGATGTCGCGGTCCTTCGGATGCAGCTCGTTGACACGGTTGCCGGCGATGCGGATCTCGCCAGCTGTGACCTCTTCGAGGCCTGCGATCATGCGCAGCAAAGTGGACTTGCCGCAGCCGGACGGACCGACCAGCACGACGAATTCGCCGTCCTTGATCTCCAGGTCGACGCCTTGCAGCACCGAGAAATGACCATAGGACTTCTGGATATTCTTGATATCGATCGATGCCATGTAACTAACCCTTGACCGCGCCGGCCGTCAGGCCCTGGACGAGATACCGCTGGATGAGCAGGAAGAAGAGGCCGGCGGGAATGAGCGCCATGATGCCCGCCGCCATCATCTGCCCGAAATCCACGGAAAATTTGGAGACGAAAGTAAGAAGGCCGACCGGGAAGGTCGCGGCATCATTGCCGTTGATCAGCATCAGCGCGAAGAGCAGCTCGCTCCAGGCCGCCGTGAAGACGAAGCCGAGGGTCGCCGCTATGCCTGGCAGCGTCAGCGGCAGGATGATCTGCCGGAAGGCCGTGAACTGGGTAGCGCCATCGATCATCGCCGCCTCTTCCAGATCCTTCGGAATACCGTCGAAGAAGGACTGCATGAGGAAGGTCGCGAAAGGCACGTTGAAGGCGGTGTAGACGATGACGAGGCCCGTCAGGCTGTTTGTCAGGTGCAGCGGCGACAGGATCTTGAAGATCGGCGCCACCAGCATGACGAGCGGAAACATCTGGGTCAGCAGCATCAGCGCGATGATCCAATATTTCGCCCGAAAGCTGAAGCGCGACAGCGCATAGCCGGAGAGCGAGGCGCAGATCGTCACCGCCACCGCCGTTGAGGCCGAGACGATCAGGCTGTTCTTGAAGAAGGTCGGGAAGGCGCTGTGCTCCAGCACGAAGCTGTAGTGTTCCCATGTGGTCCGCGACGGCCACATGCGCACACCCTCGGTATAAAGCAGGTCGTTCGGCGTAACCGAAACCTTCAAGAGCCAGAAGAGGGGGAAAAGCGCGAAAACGACATAGGCGAGGATCGCCAGACGGTGCGCAATGATGGGAAGAATGGATCGTCTCATGGCTCAATCCTTGGCAAGCAGGCTCTGCCGCAGCAGGATGATCAGCATGGAATAGGCCAGAAGCAGGACCAACAGCACCAGCGCGATCGCCGAGGCATAGCCGAAATCGAGACGTCTGAAGGCCTGGGTGAAGATGTAGCTCGCAACGATCTGAGTACGATCCGCCGGCCCACCGCCGGTCATGACAACGATGAGATCGGCGAAATTCGAAATCCAGACGGTACGCAGCATCACGGTGATGGCGATCGTCGGCGCCAGGAATGGCAGGGTGATCGACCAAAAGCGCTGGAACCAGCCCGCACCGTCGATGGAGGCCGCCTCATAGAGATCGCGCGGGATTGCCTGCAGGGCGGCGAGCAGCGTGATGGCGAAGAACGGAATGCCCCACCAGACATTGGCGATGATCGGTCCCCACATCGCATATCGCGGATCTGAGAGGATATTGCCCGGCTCGCTCATCAGCCCGAGCGCAAAGAGCCAATGCGGAATCGGCCCGATGACCGGATTGAAGAGCCAGGCCCAATTCAACCCGGCGAGAAAGGACGGCACGGCCCAGGGCAGGAAGACCAGCGCCTGGATAACACCCCTGCCCCAGAACGGCTTGTCGAGCAGAAGGGCGAGGACAAGACCGAGGAAGAACTGCAGGATGACCGAGGCACCGGTCCACCAGAGCGTATTGCGCAGCGCGCCATAAAAGGCCTTGTCCCGTGAAAGTTCCCGGAAATGCTCTAACCCCACGAAGCCGCCGGAAAAGGGATTGAGAAGCTGAATATCGCGGAAGGCATAGGAAACGCCGACCACCAGTGGAACCAGCATGACCGCGATGATCAGAATGAGCGACGGCGCGCTGTAGAGATAAGGCTCCGAGGCATCGGCCAGACGGCGCAGCCATGGCCGGCGGTCGTGGCGTAACTCGAGCGTATGGACGGTGGTGGTCATTAACCCGATACTTTCCCTCGCGACGCTTCAGGGCGCCGTCTGTCGTTGAATGAGCGGCGGCGGAAGATTTCCGCCGCCGTTTCAGTAGCCTGCCTTACTTCTTGGCGAGGAACTTCTGCTGAGCCTTTGTGAGGTAGTCGGCCCACTGGTCGGCAAGGTCCTTGGCGGAGATATCGCCGAGCAGCGCCTGCTGCGAGGTCTTGATCGCCATGGAATCCTTGAAGAAGGCGAATTCTTCGAGATAGGTCGGCATGACCGTCGGGACGGTGTCCTTGTCGGCCAGTTCCTCGAACCAGCCCTTGAACTGGTCACCAGCGTAGAAGGGATCTTTCTCGGCTGCCGTATAGGCCGGCAGAGCGCCGATCTTCTTGTTCCATTCGATATTGCCTTCCGGGCCTTCGAGCGTGGCAATCAGCTTCCAGGAGAGATCCTTGTTCTGGCTCGTCGTGAACATCGACCAGCCGCCGTAACCGATGGTCGGATAGGACTTGCCGGCCGGACCCTTGGGCAGCGGAGCGACGCCGAAATCGTCCTTTTTCATGCGTTCGGCAATCGCGATCAGCGCATCGGGGTCCTGGTCGAGGAAGGCGCAGGTGCCGGAATAGAAGCCGGCGACGACTTCATTGAAGCCCCAGTTGACGCTGTCCTTCGGCGCATAGCCCTTCTTGTAGAGATCGACCATCCACTCGATGCCCTTTGCCCAGCCTTCGCTGTTCATGGTCGAGGTGCCGTCTTCCTTGAAGTATGTGTTGTCGCCCGCCATGGAGGCGGCAAAGATCATCCAGCCGTTGAGGCCACCCGGACCGCCGCGCATGCAGTAGCCGTATTTGCCCGGCAGCTTGGAGACGGCTTCGGAGGCCTTGGTGAAATCCTCCATCGTTTTCGGCGGTTCCTTCACACCGGCTTCAGCAAGCAGCTTCTTGTTGTAGAACATGGCGCGCAGATAGAAGCCATAGGGCAGCATATAGGCGGTGTTTTTGACGTCGCGCCCGAGTTCGAGCGCGCGCGGCGTCAACTCTTTGGTGTGTTCCCACTTCGCAAGATAAGGCTCGAGGCTTTCGAGCATGCCGTTATTGGCATAGAGCGACAACCAAGTGTCAGGCATTTCCATGACGTCAGGCACGTCGCCGGCCGAGACCATGGTCGCAAACTTCTGGAAGGCTTCGTTCCAGGGCAGCGAGATGATGTCGACCTTGGTGCCGGGATTGGCGGCTTCGAACTTGCCGACGATCGATTTCAGCGTCTCGGTGCGCTCCGGACTGGTGATGACCTCCACCAGCTTCAGCGTCGTATCCGCAAAAGCCGTGCCTGCCATCATCGTGGCGAAGAGCGTAGAAATTATAAGCTTTTTCATTTTAGTTCCCCTCCTGGTTGTTTGTGAGGTTTCGGTTATGAGGCGACGGCTACCGCCTCTTCAATATCCCTCCACAGGGCCTCGGTTCCTTCGAGGCCGATATGAAGGCGCACAGATCGTGGGCTGATGCCGAAGGCTTGTGCGGAATTCGGCTGTGCTTTTTGCTGCAGCACCACCTCGCCCGGTACGATCAGGCTTTCATGTCCACCCCAGCTTACGCCCAGTTTGAAAAGCTTGAGGTGATCTGCGAAGGCTCTGATGTCGATGCCTTCGCGGAATATGAAGGAGAAGAGACCCGACGTGCCGTTGAGGCCGGCAGGCAAGCGGTTGGCAAGGCCCGGATGGCAGACCTGCTCGACAACATCGAGCGCCTGCAGGCGCTGCGCGATCGTCATGGCCGCCGTTTCATGCGCCCGCATGCGGATCGGCAGGGTGCGCAGGCCACGGATCAACAGCCACGCATCAAAAGGAGAGAGCTTGCCCCCGAGATAAGGATAGGATTCTGCCTTGATGCGGGCGATCATCTCCTTCGAGCCGGCAACGACACCGGCAACGACATCGCTGTGGCCGCCGAGATATTTGGAGGCCGAGTGAATGACGAGATCGACGCCGAGTGTTATCGGCCGCTGGAAGAACGGGCTCGCCCAGCTGTTGTCGATCATGGTGACGACGCCGTGTTTCTTTGCCAGTGCGGCCAGCCCGCTGACATCATGGGCTTCCATCACCCAGCTCGTCGGGCTTTCCATGTAGAAGACCTTCGCACCGGGCAGCGCCTTGGTGACAGCCTCTTCGTCCCTGCCGTCGACATAGGTCACTTCGACCCTCATGCGCTTCAGGATCGTGCCGAACAGGCGGAAGGCATCAGGGTAGACATGCTTGACGGCGACGATACGGTCGCCCGGCTCCACGAAGCTCAGCACGGCCGAAGAGATCGCCGCCATGCCGCTTGCAAAACCCAGCGCATCCTCGGCACCTTCGAGCTTTGCCAGCATCTCCTCGAACATGCGCACGGTCGGATTGAGGCCGCGCGTATAGATCGGCCGTACCTTCTCGCCGCGATAGGAGGCGATCATGTCGTCATAATCTGAAAAAGTGAAAAGCGACGTCTGGAAGATCGGCGGAACGACCGCTTCGGCGAAGTTGCCTTCGTCATGGGCGGTGATCAGCGAAGCAAGGTCAAACGGTTCGAGGCCGTCAGTCATCGGGACATTTCCTTGATGTCTTCCTCGACCACGTCGAGGATTTTCAGTGTCTCACGCCGCGCCGCCTCGGTGTCCTGGGCGGCGATGGCATTGAAAAGGGTGCGGTGAAAGGGAAAGGAGCGGCGAGCAAAGTCCTGCCTGTCGAAAGGGTGCTCCCAGAAACGTTCGAAGGTCTCGCGCATCTGTTCGAGCAGCTGGCGAAACAGCGGATTGTGCGTGGCGTCATAGACGGCGAGGTGAAAGGCCAAGTCCTCCGGCCCGGACGTCCCCTTGGCGATATGGACCCGCTCCATCTCGTCGAGCTTCTCCTCGATGACCATGAGGTCCTTCGGCGTGCGCCGCCGTGCAGCGACCATGCCGGCCTCGCATTCGATGCCCCGGCGAACTTCCAGCGTCTGCAGCAACACGTCACGCAAATGCGCGGTATCGAGCGACAGCGACATGTGGATCGTGTCCGGGGAAACCGGTTTCAACAGATAAGTTCCACTGCCTTTGCGCGTCTCGATGACGCCAAGCGCCTGGAAATGCCGGATTGCCTCGCGAATGGTGGAACGCCCGACGGCAAGGGCGGCCATCAGTTCCCGCTCCGCCGGCAGGCGGTCACCCGCCTGAAGCCGGGCATCCTCGACATAATGCGCCAGCGCATCCGTCACTTGACGGGCGCGGTCAATCGCCGGAAGCGGCCGGATTACCGGCCTGTCGCTACCATTTGCCTTCATGGTTCCCCAAGCTCTTTTCTAAGGTAGCCGACTCTTAAAATTGGTCTGACATCCTAGCATTTCCGAAAGCTGAAGCAGCGTCAAGGCAGTATTTTGGGGTGCGGATCCTTGATGGCAAATGCGGACCTACTTTTACGTTCAGAGAGTCCCGCTCTCGCTGAAGAGGCTCAAAGCACTGTTTCCACTGGATTATTGGGATTGTCCCGTTGACCCTTCAGCTCGCCTAGCCCTGATGCTCCCTCGCCTCAAACGTTCGGCGCCGCCGAACAATAGAATTGGTTTCAGCCCACTAATTCGAACGGCTCGCCAGTAGTAAATCATTGTCATCGACCCCGACATCGAGGCCGTCTCAACAACGCAAAAGGAAATCAAACATGTCCAGACTTGCTAACAAGATCGCCCTCATCACCGGGGGCACCAGCGGCATCGGCCTTGAAACGGCTCGTCAGTTTGTCGCCGAGGGCGCGCGCGTCGCCGTGACGGGCAGCAGCGCTGCCAGTGTCGAAAAGGCGCGCAAGGAGCTTGGCGAAGACGTCATCGTCATTCAGTCCGACGCTGGCAACGTCGCCGGTCAGAAGGAGGTCGTCGACCAGGTCACGAAAGCCTTCGGCCAACTCGACATCCTGTTCGTCAACGCGGGCGTCGCTCAGTTCGGTCCCGTCGAGAGCTGGTCGGAAGCGGACTTCGACAAATCGTTCGCGACAAACGTCAAGGGCCCCTATTTCCTCATCCAGGCTCTCCTGCCGATCTTCTCGAAGGGCGCCTCGATCGTGTTAAACACGTCGATCAACGCGCATATCGGCATGCCGAACTCGAGCGTCTATTCGCTGACGAAGGGCGCCCTCCTGACGCTGGCAAAGACGCTCTCGGGCGAGCTGGTCGGTCGCGGCATCCGCGTCAACGCCGTCAGCCCCGGCCCGATCGCGACCCCGCTTTACGGAAAGCTCGGTATGTCGGAAGCCGACATGAAGGCGATGGCCGAAGGCGTCCAGAACCAAATTCCGGTCGGTCGGTTCGGTGACGTGTCGGAAGTGGCGAAGACGATCGTCTTCTTCGCATCTGACGAAGCGGCCTATATCGTCGGGAGCGAGCTCATAATCGATGGCGGCATGAGCAATCTTTGATCGACGTCCAACCTCACAGGAGCAGAAAGTGCAGATCGATCTCAAAGGAAAGACAGCCCTGGTGACAGGGTCCACGGAGGGCATCGGCTACGCGATCGCCCGGCAGCTCGCAAGAGCGGGCGCGGACGTCGTCGTGAACGGCAGATCCGAAGACAAGACGGCAAAGGCCGCCGCACGGTTGAGAAATGAGGGTGCCAAGGCCAGCGTCATCGCAGTCGCGGCCGATCTCGCCACCGCCGAAGGATGCAGCGCACTTGTAGCCAAGCTTGCCCATGTCGACATCCTCATCAACAACGCTGGCATCTTCCAGCCGAGTGACTTCTTCGACACCAGCGACGAAGTGTGGGACCGGCACTGGCAGGTGAACGTCATGTCGGCGATCAGGCTATCCCGCGCCTATCTGCCAGGCATGGAGAAGGCGAACTGGGGTCGCGTCATCTTCATCGCCTCGGAATCGGGCTTCAACATCCCTGTCGAGATGATCCACTACGGGGTCAGCAAGACGGCCGATATCGCCGTCGCTCGTGGACTCGCCAAGCGCATGGCAGGCACCGGCGTGACTGTGAACTCGGTTCTTCCCGGCCCTACTCTCTCGGAGGGCGTCGAGGCAATGCTTGCCGACGAGCAGCAGAAGACCGGAAAGTCGATTGAGGAAGTTGCCGCCGACTTCGTCAAGCAACACCGCAGCGGCTCGCTCATCCAACGTGCTGCCAGCGTCGACGAGATCGCGAACCTAGTGACCTATCTGGCATCCCCGCTCGCATCGGCCACGACTGGGGCTTCTATGCGGGTGGACGGCGGCCTCATCGACACGCTTTGAGAAGAGGCCGGCTTACGGCGCAAGGTCGAGCTCACAGCATTAGAAAACCCCCGTAGAAGATGGAGGCTTCCGCCCGTGCAACGGAGTGTGGCGGGCAAGACATACGGGTAGGATAGACTTCGAGACCGACCGCTAGCTCCGGGCGCCGTCGGCCAAGCAGTGCCAGCTAACACTCAATAGCCCGCTTTCGCGGCTCCGCTTCGCGGGCTTTTTCTACGCATCGCCGGCCGGTAATCTTGCAGGGCGACAATCGCGGGATCCTGGGGACGGGAAATCGCCTTCGTATTGGGGAAAAGTAGTGCTCGATGAAGATGAGCAAAAACAATGGGTGGTACACGCGACATTTGTGCATTTTAGGGCCGAGCAAGTTGCGTTACCCTCTTGACGAACGCACATGCTCAGCGCTTACTATGCCACCGACGGATATAAACCAAATAAATTGATATGAATGGTGGGGAGGAATATGGAGGCTCGAGTCACAGCGCACGCGCGTTATACGGTAGCCGATATCGACAAGAGATTGTATGGGTCGTTCCTTGAACATCTCGGAAGGGCCGTCTA
Source organism: Rhizobium sp. WYJ-E13 (assembly GCF_018987265.1). NCBI lineage: Bacteria > Pseudomonadati > Pseudomonadota > Alphaproteobacteria > Hyphomicrobiales > Rhizobiaceae > Rhizobium > Rhizobium sp. WYJ-E13. The sequence goes on from NZ_CP076854.1 coordinate 1,305,605, forward strand.
CACGGGCATCTACGAGCCCGGGCATCCAACAGCCGACGAGTCTGGCATGCGCCAGGACGTCCTTGAATTGGTTCGCGCTCTTGATACGCCAGTCTGCCGCTATCCCGGCGGAAACTTTGTATCGGCTTACAATTGGGAAGACGGTATCGGCCCCAAAAGTGAGCGTCCGACACGGCTCGACCTGGCCTGGCGGACTTCCGAGTCCAATCAGGTAGGCATTCACGAATTTGCGGGTTGGGCGAAAGCTGCGGGTACCGAGATGATGCTTGCCGTCAATCTCGGATCCCGCGGGCTTGATGACGCTCGCAACTTCGTCGAATACGTCAACCACCCAGGCGGCAGCTACTGGTCTGACCTTCGTCGCAAAAATGGACAGGCCGATCCATGGAACGTCAAGCTCTGGTGCCTCGGCAATGAGATGGACGGCCCCTGGCAGGTTGGGCACAAGACCGCAGTGGAATACGGCCACCTCGCAAACGAGACGGCCAAGGCGCTGCGTGCCTTCGACGATAGCTTGGAGCTCGTCGTTTGCGGCTCCTCACATTCCGACATGCCGACCTACCCCCAATGGGAGGCGACGGTTCTGGAAGAGACCTACGATCGGGTCGACTACATCTCGCTGCATATGTATTTCGAGAACTACGAGAAGAAGACCTCGGAGTTTCTGGCCCTGCCAGAGAAACTCGATCGGTATATCGGCACGGTCGGTGGCGTTATCGATTATGTGAAGGCGAAGAAGCGCTCCAAGAAGAATGTTCGCATCTCATTCGACGAATGGAACGTCTGGTATCACGAGCGTCGTAGCGATGCCAAGCGAATGAAGGAGTGGGACTGGCCGCATGCGCCCGTGCTGTTGGAAGACATCTATAATTTCGAGGATGTGCTTCAGGTCGGCTGCATACTCAATACCTTCATCCGCCGATCGGACGTCGTGCGGATCGCCTGTATAGCGCAGTTGGTCAATGTCATTGCGCCGATTATGACCGCACCGGGCGGCGCTGCCTGGCGCCAGACCATCTACTTTCCATTCCAGTTCGCGTCGAATTATGGACGCGGCACCGCCCTTCGGCTCGATGTGGATTGCGCCAGGTACGACGCCGATATCGCCGCGGGTGTCTCCTACCTGGACATCGCCGGCGTTCATGACGGGGATGCGGGTACGCTGACCTTCTTTGCGATCAATCGCCACGGTGAGGAGGCCATGACGATCGATCTCTCTGTGGAGGGGTTCGGCAAAGCCCGCAACGTCGAGCATACGCTGATCAAGCACGATGATCTGGAGGCTCGCAACACCAAGGACGCGCCGGACACAGTTGCCCCGATGAAGGTCGAGGGCGCGACGATTTCCAGCAATGGCGTGCAAGTCACCGTGCCCCCATACTCTTATTCGATGATCAGGATCACGCTTTGACTTTGTTGTGAAACAAGTGAGCGGCGGGAGGCCGCGAGCAATAGGGAGGAAATATCATGTTCAGAATGCTGAAACTCGCTAAGTGCATTGTGGTCGCAACTGCATTATGCGGGTCCGCTGCCCATGCACAGGAAACGGTCGCCTGGTGGGATTTTCTCAGCGGTGGCGACGGCGTGCGCATGAAACAGATGATCGCCGATTTCAACAAGGCCCATGAGGGGAAAATCAAGATCGAGGCGACCACGCTGGAATGGGGCACGCCATTTTATTCCAAGGTTCAGACCGCAGCCTCGGTCGGCGAAGCGCCCGACATCATGACTTATCACGCCAGCCGGATTCCGCTGGCGGTGAAGCAGGGAATTCTCCAGGAAATAACTGCTGACGACTGGTCCAAGATGGGCCTTGCGAAAGATGCCTATGCCGAAACCACGTGGGATGCCGTTACGATAGACGGCAAACAATATGCCGTTCCCTTCGACACCCATCCGATCGTGCTCTACTACAATAAGGATATCCTGGCTAAAGCGGGTCTGCTGACCGAGGACGGCAAGCCCAAGGGGCTCGACAGCCGGGAAAATTTCGAGGCAACCCTGCAGGGGCTGAAGAAAGCCGGCGTAAAATTCCCGCTTGGGTCGGTCACCGCCGATGGCAACTTCATGTTCCGGACAATCTACTCCTTGATGGGTCAGCAGGACGGAGAACTTCTGACCGACGGCGAATTCCTCGCGGGTGACAACGCGCAGAAACTGCAAAACGCGCTTGCCCTCCTCCAGGGGTGGACCAAGGAAGACCTGCAATCGACATATACCGATTATCCCGCGACTGTCGCCCTTTTCACATCAGGCGAGGCCGCAATGATGATCAATGGGGTTTGGGAAGTGCCGACCATGGTCGACCTTCACAAGCAGGGCAAACTCTTTGAATGGGGTGCCGTCGAGCTTCCTGTGCTTTTCAAACACGCCTCTACCTACGCAGATAGCCATACCTTTGCCATTCCCGCCAACAAAGGAAAGGACATGACGGCGGACAAAAGAGCAGCCGTGCTGGAAGTCATTTCCTGGCTTTCGAAGAACTCGCTCTACTGGGCAAGTGCAGGCCACATCCCCGCCTATGGACCGGTCACCCAGAGTGCCGAATACAAAGCCATGCAGCCGAATGCTACCTATTCTCCTCTGACGGCCAACATGATCTTCGATCCAAAGACGCCGCTCGCCGGCGTGGCCGGACCGATCTTCGATGTGATGTCCAACTACTTCGTTCCAACTCTCAACAATGAGATGGATCCGGCTAAAGCCGTCGAGGAGATCAAGACCGAACTCAACGACCTCTAGCTCCTTCTACGACAGGTCGCGGCACGTTGCTCCGACCTGTCAGCAGCCCTCACGATCCCCTTATTGGAACGAAGGAAGCTTGCATCAATCATGCTCAGGAATAAACGAAGCGAGGCTTTGATCGCCGCCGTACTGGTTGCGCCTTTTGTGGCGATATACGGTCTGGTCTTTATCTACCCTTTGACCAGACTTTTCCTGACCAGTTTCACGGACGCTCCTCTGATCGGCAGCGGCGCGTATGTCGGTTTCGATAACTATGCGCGCCTCTGGGGTGAACGGCGTTTCGACACTGCACTGTGGAACACAGCCTATTTTGTCTTGCTAACGGTTGTGCCTGGGACATTTACCGCCTTTGCCATAGCACTCGGCATCAATCGGCTAGCAGGCCGGATTCAGGCCTTCGTCCTGGCGCTGTTTTTTCTGCCTTATATCCTGCCGGTGTCGGTCGTCTACCTGATCTGGGACTGGACTTTGAACTTCCAGTTCGGAATCGCAATGTATCTCTTTGACATGGTAGGGATAAGCCGGGTCCCAGTTTTCAAGTCGACAGGCTGGTTTATGCCGGCCGTCGCCTTCATCACCATCTGGTGGACTGCCGGCTTCTCCATCCTTCTGTTTCTTGCCGGTCTTCGTTCAATCCCCGCCGAAATTTATGAAGCAGCCGCTCTCGACAATGCCGGCCGCTGGGCGACGTTCCGGCAAGTTACATGGCCGCTCATGTGGCCGATCACGGCCTTGGTGCTCACCATACAGTTGATCCTGCAGCTAAAGATCTTCGACCAGGTCTACCTGTTTTCGACTGGTGGCCGCCCCAACGACAACCTTGTCCTGGTCTACTATGTCTTCCAACGCGCGTTCCAGTCCGACCAGGGAGGTCGTGCCGCTGCGGCTGCAGTCGTCCTTTTCGTGATCGTTATCGTCGTCTCGGTCATCAACTTCCAGCTCACACGCCTGTCGAAGGGAGGCGCGCGATGACCTCAACAACTGTCCAGCGCCTAAATGTGGCTGGTTTTGCGATTACGCTGGCGACCGTCATCATCGCCGTGCTCTGGGCGTTCCCGCTCTATTGGGGCGTCGTCTCGTCGCTCAAACCGGAAGACGAAGTGGTAAGGCCCTACATCGAACTATGGCCAGACACCTTCACCCTCTCGCATTATGTCTTCGCACTGACTCAGACCCAGATCGGGACCTGGTATCTGAACTCGATCGTGACGGCACTGGCGATCACCGTACTGACCGTCGCTTCATCGCTTCTTTGCGGCTATGCGATATCGCAACTCGAATTTCCGCTCCGCCGCCCACTCTGGTGGCTAATCCTGGCGAGTTTCATGGTCCCTATGCAAACCATGATCGTCAATCACTTTGAACTTGTGGCAAGCCTCGGGCTTCTCAACACATGGAGCGGCATTGTACTTCCGCAATTGATCCACCCTGTGATCATCATCGTCTACAAGCAGTTCTTCGATGGAGTGCCGAAGGATTTTCGCGAGGCAGCTGTCATGGACAATGCTTCTGAATGGCGCATTCTGACGCGGGTCTACATGCCAATGAACTGGGGTGTCACGGCGGCACTTGCGATCGTCACCTTTATCTGGTCTTGGAACGCCTTTCTCTGGCCCTTCCTTGCCGTGACGAAGACCGACATGATGACCATCACCGTCGGCATTACGCAGGTCAACGATGCCTTCGGGGTCTATTATGCCCGGCAACTCTCTGCAGCCGTGCTGGCCGGCCTGCCGGTGGCAATCGCCTATCTGGTGTTTCAGCGGCGCGTGACGGAAGCGATTACCCTGTCAGCCGGCATCAAGGGATGATATTGACCGTCAGCAAGAGCTGCCGCCGTTCCGTATAAGAAGAGATTTTGCTCCTCAGTGTACGTGATGCGCCTTTCCGTACTTGTCGAAGAGATGGACGGCAGTCATGTCGAATGAGATGAAGACGGTATCGCCCGGCTGAACATTGCAACGTCCTCCATCCTGCGCAATGACCTCGCTGCCATCCTTCAAGCTGCAATAGAGGAGCGTTCGATCGCCGAGCCGCTCCACGACACCAACTTTCGCCTCACTGCCCCGTGCGCTGGCACCTTCGCCTTCAACGGCCCGTACGGCTTCCGGCCGGATTCCGAGTTCGTAGCGACCCGGGCCTGACGGTGGCGGCGAGATTTTCAATTCGGCTCCGTCTCCTAGCCGTAAAATCCCTTCGGGTAGCAGGTCCACAGGGAGAAAATTCATTGCAGGACTGCCGACAAACCCCGCGACAAATCTCGATGCTGGCCTGAGATAAACCTCCATCGGCGTGCCGATCTGTTCGATCCTGCAATCGTTGAGCACAACAATACGGTCGGCAAGCGTCATAGCTTCAGTCTGGTCGTGCGTTACATAGATCATCGTCGACTTCATGCGCTGGTGAAGCTCGGCAAGTTCCACGCGGGTGCGTACGCGCAGCGCAGCGTCGAGGTTGGAGAGGGGCTCGTCCAAGAGAAAGGCTGTTGGGTCCTTGACGATTGCACGACCAATTGCGACGCGCTGGCGCTGGCCACCCGAAAGCTGGGCAGGCCTTCGCCCAAGTAGCGCATCCATCTCCAGCATCCGCGCCGCTTCGGCAACGCGCAGGTCGATATCCTTTTCTGGCATGCCTATGTTTCGCAAGCCGAAGGCCATGTTGTCCCGGACCGTCATGTGCGGGTAGAGCGCGTAGTTCTGAAAAACCATGGCCAGCCGGCGCTGACCTGGCGCCAACGTCTCGCTTCGCACACCGTCGATGCTCAAGGCCCCGCTCGTAATCGTTTCAAGCCCAGCGATCATCCGCAGTAACGTTGACTTTCCCGAGCCAGAGGGCCCGAGAAAAACCATGAGTTCTCCGGAACGGATTGTCAGGGATATATCTTCGATGACTTTGACATTGCCGAAGCTCTTGGTGACATTTTCAAGCCTGATTTCTGCCATGAAGTTCCTCCCGATTAAAACCATTCTTTCCGGTATATACCAGAAGTCAAGATATCAGTAGGATACGACCATTCTGTTGTGACTTCTCTCACGCCGCTCGCGAAACGGACACTTGAGCACCCGGTATACCGGCGGCATTGCGCAGTCTTAATCAAGGTTGGACGTGCTTGGCTGAACGGCATTCGTACAGCAGCCAGCTGGCACCTGTTGTCCTCAGATTCTAGGGCCGCCTGACTAGCAGGCCGGGCGGCGCCCTTGATACATCATAATTTCCGATATACACATGAACAAAACATGGGGACATGATGGAGCGGGCGTTTTTAACAATTTTCGCTGGCGAGAACAGTGACGCCATCCGCGCGCTCTCGGCACCCGCGAGGGTTGATATGCTTAAACTTCTCTGCGCGGAAGGGCCGATGAACATCAATGATATTGCGCGTGCCCTTTCCCTTCCCCAATCGACAGTTGCTACCGGAATACAGATTTTGGAAGACGCGAGGCTCGTCGAGTCCCGGCTGGCCAAAGCACGGAAAGGGAACCAAAAAATCTGCTCGGCGATCTACAGTGAGATCGTCATCAGTTTCGAAAAGACGGCGGCTCAACGGCTTGATGATGTTATCGAGGTCGAGATGCCGGTCGGGCTGTATACCAGTTGTGACGTTTACGCGCCGTGTGGACTTTGTTCCACCGAAAGCGTCATCGGTCCCCTTGACGTCCCGGATTACTTTCTTGATCCGCAGCGCATGCAGGCCGGGCTCATCTGGTTCGGCAGGGGATATGTGGAATACAAATTCCCCAACAATGCCAGAGTCCTTAACAAGGATATCCGTGCAATCGAGTTCTCCCTGGAACTCTCGTCGGAAGTGCCGGGCACGAACGCCGACTGGCCATCGGATATAACACTATGGGTCAATGGAGTGGCCATCGGAACGTGGACTTCGCCTGGTGACAACGGCGATAAGCGGGGTGCGTTTACTCCACCATGGTGGAAGCTGGAGGGCTCGCAATATGGGATGCAGAAGACGTGGCATATATCACGTAGGGGGACCTTTGTTGACGGCGCTCCCGCATCAGAAGTGACGATAAACGATCTCGCGCTTGCCCAGCACTCTTCCATACGGCTAAGGGTCGGCATTGCGGAGGATGCCCGCCATACCGGGGGCGTTAACATTTTTGGTCGCAATTTCGGAAATTACGGCCGCGATATCGTTATGCGATTGCATGTCTGATCACGGTCGCCAGCAGGGTCACCGACATTGTCCGCCCCATTCCATATGGCATGATAACAACGTTAGCCCAACGCTGAATTGGAGCATTTGCGGTCGCGCAAGCTGCGCGCCCATAGCCGATTCAAATCACACCAATAAATAGCAGTTTCGCTACCGCTTCTGCACGGGGCCGCAATCTTCCTCAAAGGTTATCACACACCCCGCATGTTTCCCCAGAGCAAGACGTGAAGCTGGGGAAGAACGCGAGCGTCGAACCACCGGTCCGAGGTAACCCTGTCGACCAGCCACCGCATGCGGTTCAGTATTCCTTCGAGATCAATCAAAGCTTCCTCTTCCGTCGGCGGCGTGTGATTGCCGGGTTGCAGGAAGATCGGAAGCTCTTTGAAATCCCTTGCGACGGACCTTGCAAAGGCATAGTCGTCTTCGTTGAATATGACGATCTTCATTGCGATCCGGGGGCCGTTGCGAGCCGCAGTTATGCAGTTTGTCAATTCGCCCGGCTTGAATTCCATACCACTGGACGGTGGTTTGGGACTGAGGATCAAATGATCCAGCTCGGCAAACCAGTCCTGGGCTATCGACCCCTGTGTTTCCAAGGCGAATTGATAGCCATCGTGCTTTCCTCGGGCAATCAGCGGCGCAAACGGCTGGATCGCCGGGTTTCCACCGGACAGGGAAACCATGAGAGGACAGCCTTGAGAGAGCAATTCCACGTTCGACCAGACCTCATCGACCGACATTGGCGTCCACTCGTCGCGGAAGGCGCTGTCGACTGCATGGAGCGTGTCGCACCATTTGCAGCGATAGTCGCAGCCGCCCGTTCTGACGAAGACGGTCGGAAGTCCCATGAGCGGCCCCTCCCCCTGGATCGTCGGTCCGAAGATTTCGCTGATGCGGATCTTTTGTTCCTTGCCGATCATGGGCGATATTCCGCCCATGTCTTCGGGGTCTCGCTTACCCTGACGGCGGAGGTTTCCGGCAGGCGCTGCTTGCACCAGTCGTAAAAATGCTTGGCGAGCCATTCGGATGTCACCCGGTCATGGCCCAACGCGTCGTTGAGATGCCGGTGATCGAAGGTCTCATCGATGTATCGCTTGAGCGGCGAAAGCTCGTGATAATCACGGACGAAGCCGTCCTCATTCAACTCGGACGCGGCAAGCTCGACCTCCACGATATAGTTGTGGCCGTGCAGACGTGCGCACTGATGGTCACCGGGAAGGTGGGACAGCTGATGCGAGGCGGAAAAATGGAACTCCTTGGTGATCCGGTACATCACTTCGCCTCTTCTGCTTTGAACGCACCCGTCGCAGCGATCCAGAAATCCGGGTCTTCATAGACGGTCGGATCCTCAACGCCGGCGAGATGGAAAGCTTCGCGGCGCTCGACGCACGTCCCGCATGTTCCGCAATGAAGACGACCGCCCTTGTAGCAAGACCATGTCTCTTCAAAAGGCGTCCGATGCTTCGCGCCATCGGTGACGATGTCGGCCTTCGTTGCGTTTACATATGGAGCAAGCAATCTGACATCGGCATATCCCTCAAGAGCATGCTGTTGCATCGTCTCGAATGCCGAAATGAACCCCGGCCGACAGTCCGGGTAGATGAAGTGGTCTCCGCCATGGACGGCAATCGCCACGGCGTCCGCGTGACGAGCAGCAGCAAGGCCGAATGCGATCGACAACATGATGGCGTTACGGTTCGGCACGACCGTCGCCTTCATCGTCTCCTCGGCGTAGTGCCCATCAGGAACCTTGACGTCGTCCGTAAGGGCGGAGCCGGTCAGGTGCTTACCTACGTTCGATATGTCGATGATGTCGTGTGGCACGTCGAGCTTTCGCGCGCAGAGAGCCGCGAATTCCAGCTCTTTGACATGCCGTTGGCCGTAGTTGAATGAGATGAGGCCGACAAGTTTGTGGTTCGCCGCAATCTTGTATGCAAGCGAAATGGAGTCGAGACCGCCTGAGCAGACGACAAGTACTTTCATTGTAGGATCCCTTGTTTTGTTGAACCGGGTGGGCTGCGACCGGTTAGCGGGGCACCTACTAAACTTCTGAAACCGGGATGTCCAGTAACTTTGCCGGCAAGATGGCGAGCGGCGATCAGCGTCTTCGGTGCGCGGCGCTCGAACGGCCATTTCCTCTTGCAATCACATTATGATGACCTGCATGATGACCTGCCCGGCAGTCCCGCTGATGGCGGCAAAGTGAAGTCTATAGTCTGCAATCGGATCGAACAATTTCAAAAGAAAAGCGGCGGCCGAGGGCCACCGCTGAGAAGCTCAACTTAGCTTGTAATAAAGGGAACTCAGGCGACGTTCTGCCGTTTCGGCAACTTCCAGCCGGGGCGAGCAAAATGGCATGTGTAACCATTCGGAATGCGTTCGAGATAATCCTGATGCTCCGGTTCGGCTTCCCAGAAATCGCTGACGGGAACGACTTCCGTGACGACCTTGCCCGGCCACAGGCCTGAAGCATTCACATCGGCGATCGTGTCTTCGGCTGTCTGTCGCTGGTTCTCGTCCGCGTAAAAGATTGCCGACCGATAGCTTGCGCCGATGTCATTGCCCTGGCGATTGCGGGTCGATGGATCATGAATCTGGAAGAAGAACTCCAGGATGTCGCGATAGCTCGTCTTTTGCGGGTCGAAGATGATCTCTATCGCTTCGGCATGGTTGCCATGGTTGCGGTAGGTTGCATTGGGGACTTCACCGCCCGTATAACCGACACGCGTTGAAACAACGCCGGGAAGCCGTCGAATAAGGTCCTGCATTCCCCAGAAGCAGCCGCCAGCAAGTACCGCACGTTCTGTCGTCATAGAAATGTCCTTTCCAAATGCGCGAAATTGACGGGGATCGTCAAGGTCCGCTTCGCTGACGCCTATATGGGTGCTCGGCTCAATAATCGCCAGTCCCCTGCCGCGGCATCGGGACCTTCCCTGAACCACATTCCGGCTTCCAGCAGCTCGCCTATGGTGGCTGGGAGAGTACATCATCACAAGCGTATCAGACTACAGCTTGCGTGACGGACGCAGCAGACGTCTTCTTTACGCGAATATCCGACCCGAACGTCACTTCACAAACAGGGTTTTGAACTGCGATGGCTGGCATCGGAGATACTGATTGGCTGCTTTCACCTGCCCGCCGAGCTCGGCGGCTGCGTGCCACGGCCAGCGCGGATCATAGAGGATGGCCCGGGCGAGCGCGATCAGGTCCGCATCGCCGGTTGCTACGATTGCCTCGGCCTGGGTCGGCTCGGCGATCAAGCCGACGGCGATGACCGGCATTTTGACGGCGCTTTTGATCGCCCTGGCGAGCGGCACCTGGTAACTTGGGCTGATCGGGATCGCCTGCGAGGGATGCAGACCGCCGCTCGATACGTGGATGGCGTCGCATCCGCGTGCTTCGAGCATCCGGGCAAATTCGACACTCTCGGAAATCTCCAGACCGCCTTCGACCCAGTCGGTGGCTGAAACGCGCATCGTCACCGGCCGATCAGACGGAAAGGCATCTCTGACGGCGTCAAGAACCTCCAGCGGAAACCGGGCGCGATTTTCCAGCGAACCGCCATATTCGTCGGTTCGCTGGTTCGACAAGGGCGACAGGAACTGGTGCAGCAGATAGCCGTGGGCACCATGGATCTGAACGGCGTCGATACCGATCCTTGCCGCCCGCCGTGCGGCAGCAGCAAAGGCATCGCGGACGCGCTTCATGCCATCGCGATCCAGCGCGGTCGGCGGCACGTAATTCGGATTGAAAGCGACAGCGGAGGGCGCTTCGGTCTGCCATCCGTTCGGATCGGTCGGTGGAAACTGACCGCCGCCTCTCCAGGGAACCTCAGTCGAGGCCTTGCGGCCGGCATGCGCCAATTGCACTGCAATCGGCATGTCCGACCATTTTCTGATGCTGTCGAGCGTGCGAGCCATCGCAGCTTCCGAGGCGTCATCATAAAGGCCAACATCGGCAAAGGTGATGCGTCCCTCGGGAACGACGGCAGTTGCCTCGATGGTCAGAAGCGCGGCCCCGGAAAGCGCCAGCTGTCCGAGATGAATCAGGTGCCAATCCGTCATGCATCCGTCTAAAGCCGAATACTGGCACATGGGCGCGATCACGATGCGGTTGGCGAGTTCGAGATTGTGCACGGTGAAGGGCGAGAACAGGACGGGCTGGGGCATGGCGTTCCTCGAAGCGGAATTCAGTGGTCTCGGTTTATAGCATTCTGTCGGAGTTTTACGACGGTTAGCAGAGCCTCCCCATTTCAGGAACTGTTCTTTGGTGTGGGTCCGCCTTGCGAAGCGGCTCCGTATGGCAGCTTCTTCCGATTGTTTCGCCACGCGGAAGAAAGCCTTCAGCACAACCTCTGTTCAGGGCAGGTGCGGCCGGATGTATTGATCCATCGACGATATTTCGTCCGCGAACGGCCAACGGGCCTGCGATCGCTTCATCGGCCAAAGCGTCGCAGGACATCTTTACCGGCAGGCTCGAAACGGCGACCGACGAGGCGAGCGTTGTTTGAGGCCTATGGAGATAATACGGTGAGCAAAGATCTCATCACCCCGATCATGCGCATACAAGTCGAACTTGCTATCGCAAACGCGAGAAATGATCTCAACGCCCTCCGATCTCTGGAGATCGAGGCGAAACATCTAGCGCTGAGCGGCGCGGAGATCGACGCAGCAAAACGCGGAGGCAGTTTCGACTTGCTTGCCGATATCACCGTGAAACTCGCGCTGGCGATCGAAGCGGGCGATGAAGAGGCAAGCACCGTCGCACGACGACAGCTCACCGTTTTCGGTGTTCCAGACGTCGCTTCGGAACTGCTCGCCTTCGTCAAGGGGCTGGAACCACCGCCACAGAAATAAGATGCTTTCGCCCGGCAGCTTGTCCCTATGGGATCGATAGATTGCGATCGGGAGAAAAGCGCTTAAATCTCTGTCCGGGACTTAATCTTTTCAAGACAATGTGGATCGCATGGATCGATGGCAGGCAATGAGGGTCTTCGTGAAGGTCGCGGAGGCTGAGAGCTTTGCAGATGCAGGACGGCAACTCCACATGAGCCCTCCGGCCGTCACACGCATCGTGTCTGCCCTCGAAGACGTCATAGGGACGCGCCTTCTGACGCGCACGACCCGATCCGTCAGACTGACGGCAGCAGGTGCCCAGTATTTTGCGGATTGCCGGAGGCTTCTCGCCGATCTCTCGGAGGCGGAGGCTGCTGCTGCCGGCGCCTACGGCAAACCGACGGGCACGCTCACCGTCACAACCTCCGCCATGTTCGGGACAATGTTCGTCTCGCCGCTGATGACCGAATATCTCGATCTCTACCCCGATGTCATCGGTCGCGGCCTGTTCGTCGACCGCATCGTCAGCATGGTCGATGAAGGCATCGACGTTGCGATCCGTATTGGCCACCTGCCTGATTCCGGCCTCAGCGCGACGCGCGTCGGCCAGGTGAGGCGCGTCATCTGCGGATCGCCTGCCTATTTTGAAAAGCATGGCGTCCCGATGACCCCCGGCGATCTGTCGAAGCATCGCATTATCGCATCGACCAGTGCTTGGACGTCGCTCGAATGGCGCTTCGGGGTGCAGAAGAAGTCTGCGGTCCATGTCAATCCCCGCCTTTTCTGCAACACCAACGAGGCGGCAATTTCGGCGGCGGTCCGAGGCTGGGGCCTGACACGCGTTCTGTCCTACCAGATTGCGCCGCAGCTTGAGGCAGGTGAATTGCGCACGATCCTGGCTAATTATGAGGAGGAGGCCTTGCCGATCCATGTCGTTCATCCGGAAGGCCGGTACGCTTCGGCAAAGGTACGGAGTTTTATCGATTTTGCCGTCGGAAAACTGAGAGCCAACAGGCATTTCAATTAGCAGCGAAAGCCCGCGTATGCATCGCTGAATGCGCGGGCTCTCATGAAAGCGATTATTGCTTTGCGATCTTGCGGTCGAGGAAGTCGTGAATGAGCGGCGCCATCTCATCCAGCTTGTCTTCAAGGGCAAAATGTCCGGTGTCGAGGAGGTGCATTTCAGCGTCCGGCAGATCACGCAGGTAAGGATGCGCGCCTTCCTCAGGGAAGATCTTGTCATTCTTGCCCCAGACGATCAGCGTCGGCGGCTTGCGTTCGCGGAAGAAGGCCTGGAATTGCGCGTAGAGCGGAACATTCGTGCCATAGTCGTGGAAGAGATCGAGCTGAATATCCTTGTTGCCGGGACGGTCAAGCAAGGCCTGATCATGCACCCAATTGTCGGGGCTGATGCGGGTGAGGTCCTTGACGCCGTCGGTGTACTGGAACTTGGTGGTTTCGAGGACGACGAGATTGGACAGGGCCTCGCGTTTCTCCTTTGAATCGTCGGCCCAGTAGGCCTTGATCGGATCCCAGAACTCGCGCAGGCCTTCTTCATAGGCATTGCCGTTCTGGACGATCAACCCGCTCACCCGTTCCGGGTGCTTGAGAGCCAGGCGGTAGCCAACCGGCGCGCCGTAATCCATGACATACATGGCGTAGGTCTTGGCGCCGAGCTCAGTCATGAGCGTATCGACCATGTCGGCATAATGGCCGAAAGTGTAGGCGAACTTGGTGTGATCGGGTGCATCGCTCTGACCGAAACCTGGATAGTCAGGTGCGATGACATGATAACGATCGGCAAGCAGCGGAATGAGGTTGCGGAACATGTGCGAGGATGTCGGGAAGCCGTGCAGAAGCAGGACGACAGGACCATCAGCCGGACCAGCTTCGCGATAGAACATGTTGACGCCATCGATCTTGGCTGAACGATAATGAACGGTCACCGGCGCCTGCCGGGTCATCGCTACCTGCTTGGCAGGAGCAGCTGCGGCTTCAGAAAGGGGAGCGAAGCTGACGGTTGCCAGCATCAGGGAAAGGATCAGTCGGTTCATGTTGGTTCTCCGTTTTAACAAATCCGCCAACAACCCTTGCTGGCCTCGCACCAACAATAGCCATTCACTCGAATCCGTTAATCGGCAGAATGTGGAAGTTATTATTCCCCTTAGCGGAATAGTGAAGTGTCTCGTTGTGAACCGGGACAGCGGCGCCGGCGGCGGCGATGAGACGATCTGCGCCTATGCGAAGCGGCCAACCGTTTCTTCACACCGGGCAGGTAGTTCAAGATTGGGATAATCTGTTCTCGGCCGCGTCGGCGGCGAAGAACTTGTTCTGGTTCTTCCGAACACGGCTCCCGAAATCGTCAATCGCATGCTGGTAGCCGTCAGGCGTCTCGCTCGCTGGCCGATCAGCTCAGCTTCCGGTACAGTTTTTCTGCAGCCATTGCCTGTGTCATGAGCGGAGACTATGCCAATGATATCTATCGAAGGGCCGATCTGGCGCTCTACGCGGCCAAGATGAGAGGTCGCGACCAGATCAGCATCGATCCCCATGCGCACCCGCTTGGGCGACAGAAATCATGGCAAGGTCCGCCAGTCGGGCCATAAGCCAGAGAGTTTCAATGGTCGAAAAGATTGCGCCCACCTCGCCTACGGCAGCCTCTTCGGCCACGCATGTAAACCACAGCACCTCCATCGGCTCCGAACCTGACAATGCCTGGGTCGCCGAGCGACAGGCAAAGATCACCGCCGGCAGTGGGAAAAAAGACGATCACCATACTGCTGACAGCGATGAAGATCGTATCGATCGTGATGACGATCCGGCAGCAGAGCGGCATCTCGACCATCATTCCACCCATCCCCATACGGAGGGCTCCGATCCGGCCGAAGAACGCCTGTCCGGCGAGAGCGAGCGCATCGGTACCGGCACCCTGGATGAGGATGTTCCGTTCGGCGAGCACGTCGGATATCTGTAAGTGATCGCGCTCGCACGCTGACAAGCCTTGTGGTGCCTAGCTTTGATCAGAAGCCGGCTCATCATTGGCATCAAGCCTCCCCTCTTCAACCAGCCCCAGATTGGTCAGCGATGACTGAGAAAACCTTTTCTCACTTGACAATTTCTTTGGGAAAAGGTTTTTTCATTGCAAGTTCGATGGAGGGACGACTGGACATAACAGGAGGAAAAAGAGGCCGGATCACCATTCATGATGTCGCGGCGGCTGCTGGAATCAGCATCTCGACGGCATCGAAGGCGCTGAACGATACGGGCCGGATGGGACTGGAGACGCGCGAGCGGGTCAAGCGCATCGCGGCGGAGATCGGATACAGACCAAACGCCTTGGCAAGAGGCCTGCTCAGCAAGCGCAGTTTCACGATCGGTCTTCTCACCAACGATACCTATGGCCGCTTCACGCTGCCGGTCATGGCGGGCATATCTGATGCTCTCGTTGATCATGGTGTTTCAGTATTTCTATGCGCGATCGAGGAGGATCCGGCACTCGGGCAGATTCATGTTGAGGCGATGCTCGACAAACAGGTCGACGGCATAATTGCGACGGGAAAGCGTCTGGACAGACGGTTGCCGGTCGATCTGTCGAATTTGAACGTGCCCGTGGTCTACGCCTTTACGGAGGGAGCGCCGGGAACCGTGACGTTCCGCTCCGATGATGCACAGGGCGCGCGGCTTGCCATCGAATGGCTGGCAAAGCTCGGGCGCAAGCGGATCGCACATGTCACCGGACCGGAGAGTTTCTTTTCGGTGCGCGAGCGTGCCGATGCCTATCGCAAGGTTGCGGGAGAGGCGCGGCCGGTTCTGTTTGGAGCCTGGTCGGAAAGCTGGGGTCACGAAGCCGTCGCAAGATTGTGGGGCGGTAGCAGCGAAAAGCCCGACGGCATCTTCTGCGGCAACGATCAGATTGCGCGTGGTGTCATCGATGCGCTGCGCGAACGCGGCATCCGGGTGCCGCAGGATGTTTCGGTGGTCGGTTTCGACAATTGGGAGATTGTCGCCGCCCAGACACGTCCGCCTCTGACGACGGTGGATATGGAATTGAAGGAACTGGGGCGGCAGGCTGGATTGACGGTTCTGGCGCTTGCGGAGGGACATCAGGTGGAGCCTGGCATCAGGAAACTGCCGTGCCGTCTCGTCGTGCGGCAGTCATGCGGGGGAGACACCCTCGGAATATAGCAACGGCGCGCAGGAGACGCGCCTTATTGGGAGGAGAGCCATGATGAAGCGCCTATTGGTGGCAACCAGCCTTGCCACACTCTGCCTGGTTTCGACAGCTTCGGCTGCCGAGAAGATCGAAATGTGGGTCCGCACCGGTATCGGCGATTCCTTCAACAAGGTCGTCGAGGCCTATAATGCGAGCCACGAAAACCAGGTGGTCACCACCGAAGTGCCCTTCGGCGAACTGGTGCAAAAATACGCAACCGCGATCGCCGGCGGCCAAGCGCCCGATGCCCTGTCGATGGACCTCATCTATAACCCGGCCTTCGCGGCCGCCGGTCAGCTCGAAGACCTGACCGACTGGGCCAAGAGCCTGCCCTATTTCAGTTCGCTGTCGCCGTCGCATGTCAAGCTCGGCACCTATCAGGACAAGATCTACGGCCTGCCGCTGTCGGTCGAAACCTCGGTCTTCGCCTGGAACAAGGACCTCTACAAGAAAGCCGGTCTCGATCCTGAAAAAGCGCCCACGACCTGGGAGGAGATCGAGGCGAACGCCGAGAAGATCCGCAAGCTCGGCGATGATACCTACGGCTTTTACTTCTCGGGCGGCGGCTGCGGCGGCTGCATGATCTTCACCTTCACGCCGCTCGTCTGGGGCGCTGGTGCGGATATCCTTTCGGCGGACGGCAAGACCGCAACGCTGGACACACCGCAAATGCGCAAGGCCGTCGGCTACTATCGTGACATGGTCAAGAAGGACCTCGTTCCGGCGAGTGCCGCGAGCGACAACGGCACGAACTTCCTGAGCTTTACAAACGGCAAGATCGGCCAGCAGAGCCTCGGTGCCTTCGCCATCGGCACGCTGGTCACCCAATATCCCGACATCAACTTCGGCGTGACGCTGATCCCCAGCGTCGATGGCAAGGCCTCGTCCTTTGCCGGCGGCGACAATTTCGTCATCACCAAGGGCACGAAGAAGCTCGATGCCGTCAAGGAATTCCTCGAATATATCTATTCGATGGATGGCCAGAAGGTCATGGCGAAATATGGAAGCCTGCCGACGCGCGGCGATATTGCCGACCAGGTTCTTGCCGGGCTCGATCCGCGTATGCAGGTGGGCCTCAAGGCAATCTCCGTTGCCAAGACACCCTACACGCTGCAGTTCAACGATCTGATCAACAGCGCGAACGGGCCTTGGGCAACCTTCACCAACGCCGCGATCTTCGGCGATGACGTCGATGGCGCCTTCTCGAACGCTCAGTCCGAGATGCAGTCCATCATCGACAGCGGCCAATAACTCTCCCGGCCGTGGCCGGGGGACGGTGGCAGTTCCCCGGCCGATTCAAAGATAGAAGAACTCGTAAAATGCGGAGGTTTCGATGACCGGTTCCGGTCCACAGCGCACGCGCGCTGTCCGAAAGCGGCAGAGGTCGCAATGGCGCGGCTTTCTCTATATCGCGCCGGCCATGGCGCTCGTCATCGTCTTCTTCGTCATGCCCGTTCTCTTCACGGGATGGATGAGCCTGCACAACTGGCCGCTGATGGGCGCGGCGCGCTGGATCGGCTTTGCCAACTATATTCGCATGTGGAACGACAGCCGCTTCATGGCGGCCTTGAACTTCACCGCCTATTACACGGTGATCGTAACCATCGCGATCTTCGCAGTCGCCTTCCCGCTGGCGATCTTCGTCGAGAAGGAACGCCGCTTCGTCAGCACCTACCGGACGATCATCTTCCTGCCCGTCGTGGTCGGCCTGGCAACAGCATCGCTGCTCTGGGTGTGGCTTGCCAATGTCGACAGCGGTTTTGTCGGCCCGGCCCTTCGTGCGCTTGGCTTCGTCGAGCGAAGCCCCAATATCATGGCAAGCTTCGATACCGCTTTTGCAACCATCATCGTCATGGTCGTCTGGAAGATCGCCGGTTTTACGATGATCATCCTGTTGACCGGGCTGCAGGCCATCCCGTCCGAGTTGACTGAGGCCGCCCGCATCGATGGCGCCGGGCGCTGGCAGCGCTTTCGACATCTGACCCTGCCGCTGATGCGCAAGACGATCGCGCTGGCGCTGATCGTCTCGGTCACCGGCTCGATCCTCGCCTTCGACCAGTTCTACATCATGACGTCGGGCGGGCCGCAGAACAAGATGATCTCTGTCGTCTACTACATCTTCAACCAGTCCTTTGTGTCCTTCAATCTGGGCTACGGATCCGCCCTTTCGATCGTCCTTCTGGCGATCCTCGTTGCGATCTCCATCGTCCAGCTCTGGCTGCTGCGTGTCGGAGAGGAACGCTGATGATTTCCTCCCGTGAACGCCGCGCCCGCAAACGCTTCAGATCGCAATCGGCCTATCATGTCGCCGGCATCGCCATTTCGATCTTCTTCCTGGCACCCTTCGTCATCACGCTGCTCGCCTCCTTCCGGCATGGCACGGAGGCGAGCCTGCCGCCGCTGCCGCCCTGGCCGACGACAGGTGTCAGCTTCGATGCCTATGCACTGCTCGATACCTTCGGCGCCGGCATCTGGCGGCACATGATCAACTCGCTCTTCGTCTCGCTGGCGACGGTGTTGCTGACGGTCACTGTGAGCCTGCTCGCCGGCTACGGCTTCTCGCGCTATCGTTTCCCGCTGAAGAATGCCCTCTTCGTGCTGATCATCGCGACGCTGATGATCCCCTTCCAATCGATCCTGACGCCGCTCTTCATCATTCTGGCGAAGCTCGGCCTCAACAATTCGCTGCTGGGGCTCACCCTCGTCTACGTGACGCTGCAACTTCCCTTCTCCGTCTTCATGATGCGCAATGCCTTTGATGCCGTGCCGAAGGAGATCGAGGAAGCGGCGCGCATCGATGGTGCGCGGGACCTGAGACTGCTGATCCGCGTACTTCTGCCCCTGGTGCTGCCGGGTATTGCGACAGTCGCGATCTTTGCTTTCCTCAATGCCTGGAACGAATTTCTGGCCGCCCTCGTGCTGCTCTCCAGCAACGAGAAATACACGCTTCCCGTTCTGATGACGGCGGTGCGCGCCGGCCGCCTCGGCGCCATCAACTGGGGCGCGGTTCAGGCCGGTGTCGTCGTCATGACGATCCCCTGCCTGATCGTCTTCCTGCTCCTGCAACGCTACTACATGCGCGGGCTGATGGCCGGCGCGGTGAAATGATGATCTTTCAACGAAATGGATGAAGCCATGAACAAGCTGAAGAGAGACCGCCAGTTCCGTCCCCTGCCCGTGCCGAGCGTCGAACTGCACGGCCTGTTTGGCGATCGCCAGGATGCGATCTGCGATTCCACCGCCGAAACGCTGCTCGACCGCTGCGTCGAGGCCGGCATGCTGCAGGCGATCGACGTGACCCAGCCAAGCCCGGGCGTCGTCATTCCGATCGGACCCTGGGGCGGCACGACGCAGATGTTCTGGGACAGCGATCTCGGCAAGTCGATCGAAACTGTCGCCTATTCGCTCTACCGCCGGCCCAATCCGCAGCTCGAAGCCCGCGTCGATGAGATTATCGACATGTATGAGAAGCTGCAGGACAAGGACGGCTATCTGAACGCCTGGTTCCAGCGCGTCCAGCCCGGCCGACGCTGGACGAACCTGCGCGACCATCACGAGCTCTATTGCGCCGGACACCTGATCGAAGGCGCCGTCGCCTATTACCAGGCGACCGGCAAAAAGAAGCTACTCGACATCATGTGCCGCTATGCCGATTACCTGATCACGGTCTTCGGCCACGGTCCCGGCCAGATCCCCGGCTATTGCGGCCACGAGGAAATCGAGCTCGCACTGGTCAAGCTGGCGCGGGTCACCGGCGAGAAGAAATATCTCGACCTGTCGAAGTTCTTCATCGACGAGCGCGGCACCGAACCGCATTTCTTCACCGACGAAGCGATCCGCGATGGCCGGAGTGCTGCCGACTTCCACCAGAAGACCTATGAATATGGCCAGGCGCATATGCCGGTACGCGAACAGAGGAAGGTCGTCGGCCACGCAGTGCGCGCCATGTACCTCTATGCCGGCATGGCCGATATTGCCACCGAATATAATGACGACACGCTGACGGCTGCACTCGAAACCCTTTGGGACGATCTGACGACCAAGCAGATGTATGTCACCGGAGGCATCGGTCCGGCAGCTGCAAACGAAGGCTTCACCGACTATTACGACCTGCCGAACGAAAGCGCCTATGCAGAAACCTGCGCCTCGGTCGGCCTCGTCTTCTGGGCAAACCGCATGCTCGGCCGTGGCCCGAACCGTCGTTATGCCGATATCATGGAGCAGGCGCTCTATAATGGCGCCATGGCCGGCCTGTCGCTCGACGGCACGCGCTTTTTCTACGAAAATCCACTGGAAAGCGCTGGAAAGCATCATCGCTGGATCTGGCACCATTGCCCCTGCTGCCCGCCGAACATCGCCCGCCTGCTCGCCTCGGTCGGCTCCTACATGTATGCGATCGCTGAGGACGAGATTGCCGTCCACCTCTACGGGGAAAGCAAGGCGCGCTTCGATCTCGCCGGTGCCAAGGTCGAGCTTGCGCAGCAGACGCGCTACCCTTGGGATGGCGCGATCCATTTCGACCTGACGCTCGATCGCCCGGCTCACTTCGCACTGTCGCTGCGTATCCCGGAATGGGCTGACGGTGCGACGCTTTCCATCAATGGCGAAAAGCTCGATCTCGCATCCGTGCTGATGGATGGTTATGCCCGTATCGAGCGCGACTGGAAGAGCGGCGACACGGTCGATCTGTCGATCCCGCTGACGGCCCGCAAGCTCTTCGCCAATCCGCTGGTCCGTCAGGACGCCGGCCGCACGGCACTGATGCGTGGTCCGATGGTCTATTGCGTCGAGGAAACCGACAATGGCGCTGGACTGAATGGCATCACGCTCTCAGCTGATATCTCCCAGGCCAAGACATCAGAGATATCAGGGCTTCGCGGCGCGGTCGCCCTAGAACTGCCCGTCAGCCGTGATATGGCCGACTGGGGTTCTACGCTCTACCGTACCTCGCCGCCAGCGGCAAAGCAGGCGAGCGCGCGTTTCGTGCCCTATCCTTTCTGGGACAATCGCGAACCGGGCGAGATGGTCGTCTGGGTTAGAGCCGGCGAGGCGCGCGGTGAATAACATGGCGGATACGGGCGTTGTGCTGACCGAAATTCGCAAGAGTTTCGGCAATCTGGAAGTCATCCATGGCATCGACTTGACCATCGCTGAGGGATCCTTCGTCGTCTTCGTCGGACCCTCGGGATGCGGAAAATCGACCCTCCTGCGCATGATCGCAGGGCTGGAGGATGTCACCGACGGTGAGATCGAGATCAAGGGACGCAATGTCACCGATCTCGACCCTTCCGATCGCGGCATCGCCATGGTCTTCCAGTCCTATGCGCTCTATCCGCATATGAGTGTGCGCGACAATCTCGCCTTCGGCCTGAAGATGGCCCGGACGCAGGCCTTAGAGATCGAGGCCCGCGTCAAGGCGGCCTCGGCAATCCTGAAGATCGACCATCTGCTCGATCGCCGGCCGGGACAGCTCTCGGGCGGCCAGCGGCAACGCGTGGCGATCGGTCGCGCGATCGTCCGCAAGCCGGATGTCTTCCTCTTCGACGAACCGCTGTCGAACCTCGACGCGGAGTTGCGCGTCTCGATGCGCATCGAAATTGCCAGGCTCCATCGTGAGCTTGGCAATACGATGATCTATGTCACGCACGACCAGACCGAAGCAATGACGCTCGCCGACAAGATCGTCGTGCTGCGGGATGGGTATATCGAACAGGCAGGAACGCCGCGCGAGATCTATGAGCGGCCGAACAATGTCTTCGTCGCAGGCTTCATCGGTTCGCCGCGCATGAACCTTCTCGACGCAAGTTGGACTGGCGACGGCAATATCATGGTAGCCGGCAATCGAATCCGTTCGCCGATCGGCGGGGCTGGTTTGAGCCAAGGGCAGAAAATTACCCTTGGCATGCGCCCGGAGCATCTGAGGATCGCCTCGGGGTCACAGGATGAGGCACTGCGGGCCACGGTCGATTTTGATGAATATCTCGGCGGCACTCAGTTCCTCTATTGCCAGCTTGGCGACGGCCAGCCGCTGACCGTGGAGTATAGGGGCTCGTCTGACATCGCGACCGGCAGCCAACTCGCCTTCACCTGCGATCCCGGTTATTTGCACATCTTCGACGCAGACGGCATGCGGCTCGACAAATAAACTCGGCCGGCTGTAGGCTGAGTTCCTGTTCTTCGGTCGCGGGCCTGCGGCACCGGCCGATCGGCAGCAGAACTCTGGCTGGAGGACAGCACTCGCCTGTCGCGTTGCATTGATCGTTTTCCTGGATTTCGAGGCCTCGTCCCTCGGCAAGAAAAGCGTTCCGATCGAAGTTGCCTGGGTGTTCGAAGACGGCCGCTCGCGCTCGCTTCTGATCCGCCCCGCTGCCGACTGGGACGATTGGGCGGCCGATGCGGAAGCAATCCATGGGATTTCGCGGGAGTTACTGGCATCGGAGGGCGTGCCGGTAGAGCAGGTCGCTCGTGAAATGGTCGAGGTTTTGACGGGGCACGAGCTCTATGCGAGCGCTCCTTCGTGGGATGGAAAATGGCTGAGCGTTCTCCTGCGCGCCGGCGGATTTCCTCGGCATGCCCTCCGGCTCGGCAAGTCACGTGATGCCTTTATGGCCGCGGCGCGTGAACTAACAGGAGCGGCGATCACGGAGACAGAGCTATCCAAGCTCATCGACGGCATTGTCGAGGAAAGCAAGGCGGCAGTCCCGGCGCATCGCGCATTGGCTGACGCCACGCTTGAGCTTACCCGATGGAAGCTTGTCCGCGACGCGGCCAGGAAGCGGATGGCGACAGAGAGGTAGAGGTCAGCGCTTGTGAAGGCTCTCGGTTACCCAGCGTGCAAAATCCGCGGCCGGGGGCGCAAGGCGGTCGAAGCTGCGGGTAACCAGCCAGTAGGCGCCGTTCGGAACCGTGAGGTCGAAGAGCTGGCGCAAGCGGCCAGCCCGGATTTCCTCCTCTGCAAAGGCTTCATCCAGGAGTGCAACGCCCTGGCCGCGCAGCGCCGCCTGCAGCACGAGACCGTCATCGGCATAGACAGGCCCCCTCGCCGTCTCGGGCATGGCGATGCCGGCGGCCTCGAACCACCGGCTCCAGGCGTCGCGGGTCTCCTCATGCAAAAGCCCGTAAGTAAAAATGTCATGCGGAGAGGAGATCGGTGAGCCACGCTCCAGAAGATCGGAGGCGATCACCGGCGCCACGCGGACATCGATCAGGTGCCGGCTTTCCGTCCGTGGCCATGCGGTAACGGTGGCGCTGTGCCTGATCGCGATCTGCGCCTGGCCGGTGCGAAATTCGATCGTCCGCGGATCTGCATCGAGCGATATCTCGACCTCTGGATGAAGTCTGCGGAATTCCGGCAGGCGCGGCACCAGCCAGCAGGCGGCAAAGGAAGGTTCGACGCTGATCTTCAGATCCGAGGATGCTGAAACCCCGCGGATATCCTCCAGGCATTCGTCGATCCGATCGAAGGAGCGCGTCAGGATGGCAAGCAGCTTCCGGCCACTGCCTGTCAGAACGACACTTCGGTGGCGCCGCTCGAACAGCGGTTCACCCAATAGCTGTTCCAGGTCGCGGATCTGCCGGCTGACGGCCGCCTGCGAAATGAACAGTTCCTCGGCCGCAAGCGTGAAGCTCTCGAGACGGCCCGCAACCTCGAAGCTTCGCAATGCCGTCAATGGCAGTCGACCACGCTTCATTCCATAACCTCAAGTCATCCGAAGTCGATGATAAGCTCGTTTGAAGACCGTGCGCAACGGGAGGAGAACCACGGGAAAAGGAGAAAAGCCGTGTGGAAGCAGATCGTCTCCATCCTGATGGATGCCATTCGTCGCGTCACCTTCACATCTGATGACAGAGACAACCGGTGGCACACGGACTGTTGAACGCTCACGCAGCTTATCGGGATTTTCGCGCATTCATAATCCTGCACCGGGGTCTATAAAGACCTCTTCTTACTTGAGAAGCAGGAGCATCACGATGCAGAAGCGCAAACTCGGCAACCAGGGACTTGACGTATCGGCCATCGGTCTCGGATGCATGGGCATGAGCCAGTCCTACGGGCCGGCAGATGAGACGGAATCCATCGCAACCCTTCACCGTGCCATCGAGCTTGGCTGCACGTTTCTCGATACGGCCGAGGTTTACGGCCCCTACAAGAACGAGGAACTGCTCGGCCGTGCGCTGAAGGGGCGCCGCAATGAGGTGACGCTGGCCACCAAGTTCGGTTTCCGCCTGAAGGACGGCAAACAGGTGGGCACGGAGCGCGACAGCCGGCCCGATACCATTCGCAGCGCCATCGAAGGCTCGCTCAGGCGTCTAGCCACCGACCACATCGACCTCATCTACCAGCATCGCGTCGATCCGGCTGTGCCGATGGAAGACGTCGCCGGCACGGTCGCCGAACTCGTCAAGGAGGGCAAGGTTCGTTACTTCGGCCTCTCCGAAGCCGGTGTCGCCAATATCCGCCGCGCACACGCCGTCTTTCCAGTGTCGGCCGTGCAGAGCGAATATTCGCTGTGGGAGCGCAATCTGGAAGCCGACATCATCCCTGCTTTGAAGGAGCTCGGCATCGGCCTCGTGCCCTTCAGCCCACTTGGTCGCGGCTTCCTGGCCGGGGAGGTCAAGCGCGCCGAAGATTATCCGGAAGGTGATTTCCGCCGCGGCGATCCGCGCTATCAGGGCGAGAACTACGACGCCAATATTCGCGCGGCCGATGCCGTTCGCTCGCTCGCATCCTCGCTCGGCGTCAAGCCTGGCCAGATCGCGCTCGCCTGGATCCTGCACAAGGGCAGCGACTTCGTGCCGATCCCCGGTACCAAGCGCCGCACCTACCTGGAAGACAATATCGCTGCCGCCTCCATTGCGCTCAATGCCGAGCAGATGAAGGCGCTCGATGAAGCGCTTGCCCCCGGCAAGGTCTCGGGCAAGCGTTACAACGACACAATCATGTCGACGATCGATCGCTGAGGGTGGCTCACGCGTCGATATCGGTCGACAGCGTGATCTCCTTCTGCGCTTCCAGCTCGGCGAGCCGCTCGTTCAGGGCCTTGCGGATCGATTGATAGGTCATGCTGCCAAGCGCCAGCCTTTTGGGCGCCGGTTGTTTTTCGGCCGCCGCGATCATCGCGTCGGTCATCTTCACGGGATCGCCCAGAATCTTGAACGAGCCATCGGCGATTGCCTTGCGCACCTGGCCGGCTGGTGTGTCCTCATAGATATCCATCTGCGGCGGCCTGACGAGGCCGGCGCCGAAATCCGTGCCCGCAGGCCCCGGCTCGGCAATGGTGATGTCGATGCCGAAAGGGGCGACTTCTTGTGCCACAGCTTCGATGAAACCTTCGATCCCCCATTTGGTAGCGTGATAGAGGCTGAAATTCGGATAGGCGATCTGGCCGCCTTCCGAAGCGACCTGCAGGATGCGACCACCGCCCTGCTGACGCAGATGCGGCAAGGCCGCCCGGATCACCTGGATGGAGCCGATCAGATTGGTATCGATCTGATGGCGTATCTGCGCATCGCTCGCCTCTTCTGAGGCGCCGAACAGGCCATAACCGGCATTGCTGACGACGACATCGATGCGTCCCATCTCTTCGAAAGCGGCGTTGACGACTGCATGAACGGCCCGATCATCGGTGACGTCGAGGGTCGCGACCCAGAGCCGGTCGCCATACTGCGCTTCAAGATCAGTCAGGGCTTGGCGCTTGCGCAAGGTTGCGGCGACGCGATCGCCGCGCGCCAGCAGCTTCTCGGTCATGATCCGACCGAAACCGGAGGATGTGCCTGTAATGAACCATGTCTTTGTCATCGTCTCTACCTTTCTGATGCCGCCGGATCGCGGCTTGATGACAGCAAAGATAGAGAGGTTTATTGATGTGATAATCCGTTCAAATCCGCATGATCTGTTGAAAAATACCCATGAGTTATCGGCCGACACTTGATGACCTCAATGCCTTCTCGGCAATCGTCGCCCACCGCAGCTTCCGCAAGGCGGCCGGCGAACTCGGACTGTCACCGTCGACGCTCAGCCACATGATGCGCAATATGGAAGCGCGCATGGGCGTGCGCCTGCTGCATCGCACGACACGCAGTGTTGCGGTCACGGAGGCCGGCGAAATGCTTCTCGACAGGCTGAAACCGGTCTTGCGCGATCTCGATCTGGCGCTCGATGCCGTCGGCGAATTCGGCGGCCAGCCGAGCGGTACGCTGCGCATCAACGCCAGCGAAATTGCCGCGCGCGTGCTGTTGAGTGCCACCGTTCCTCTCTTTCTCGAACGCTATCCCGGGATATCGCTCGATATCGTCACCGAAAACCGGCTGGTCGATATTGTCGGCGAAGGCTTCGATGCCGGCATCCGCCTGCGGGAATCCGTGCCGCTCGATATGATAGCGGTCGAATTCGGTGGCGAGGCACGTTTCCTCGCGGTTGCCTCACCAGCTTACTTGAAAGACCACAGGCGGCCGAAGACGCCTGAAGACCTTAAGCGCCACCGCTGCATCCGCCTGCGTATGCCGAGCGGCAAGCTCTACCGCTGGGAGTTTGAGAAACACGGCCAGGAAGTGACCATCGAGGTATCGGGCGCCCTGACCCTCGATCATGTAGAGCTGATGGCGGAAGCCGCAGTCAAAGGCCTCGGCATCGCCTATGTGCCGGAAAGGGTCGCGCGGCCCTATCTTGCCAGCGGCGAGGTTATCTCTGTTCTTGACGACTGGTGCCCGTCAATCCCCGGGCTCTGCCTCTATTATCCCGGTCACAGGCATGTGCCGCAAAGCCTCAGAGCCTTCATATCCGTGCTGACGGAAGTCGAGCGGCAAGGTGCTTAGCCCCCCGCGCGCATCACCCCTGCCCATTCTGTCTCGCCTTTTCTGCAGCGCGGAAGCGCGCCGGCGTTATGCCGCGTCTTGCCTTGAAAGCCTTGCCGAAGGCGGCTTCAGACTCATAGCCGACCCCTGCAGCGATATCTGCAACAGTCCGGCGTGTCCCGAGCAGCAGGTCGCTCGCCAGCATCATCCTGATATCGGTCAGGAACGCGCCGACCGTCATTCCGGCGCGCTCGCGAAATTGCCGGGCATAGGTAGCCCGCGACATGGCCGAATGACGGGCAAGAGCATCAATCGTCCAGGCAAAGGCCGGCGAGGACATCATTGCCACGACGGATTTGCCGAGCCTGGCATCGTCAAGCAATTGCAGCAGTCCCGAAGATGCGACGGGCGAGACCTTGCCTGCCCTCACCGCCATGACGAAAAGCGAAAGACAGGTCGCGGTGATGATCGCCAATGCTCCCGGCTTTTCTTCAGCCGTTTCCCTATAGAGCATGGCGACCAGCGTCTTCAGCAGTTCCTCCTGCTCCTCGGCGAGCGATACGTGAAAGACGTCGGGCAGGCTATCGAGCAGCAAGGCGGCCGATCCCGGCGCGCAGTCGAAATGACCACAGAGCAAGTCGACATCGGCCTCACCTTCGCCGTTTTCGCGCAAGGGCAGCATGCCACCCACGGCGATGCGCAGAGGCTGTGCTTTGCCGCGTGGTCGCAGACCGTCGATCGCATGCGCATCCCCGCGCGGCAGGAGCAGGAAATCGCCGGAGCGCAAGATGATTTCACGACCGGAGCCGAGGCGAATGAGACAATCGCCACCGAGGATCAGATGAAACGGCAACGTACCTGCAGTAACAGGTTCGTGGTCGATATGAAACGCACCCTGCAGCCGGCAGCGAATGTCGAGCGTTGGCTGCAGGCGGGCAAGTTCGATAAGGCGGCTTAAAACATCCATGAGACGATCGCGCTAGAAAATGACATTTTTGAGCATTCAAATTATCGTCTCTGAAGGTCATAGTCACGTCCAACAGCCGAGGCAATTACGCCGTCGCTGGTATGAGAAGGAATGATCTTCATGTTGGACTGGAAGGAATATCGCGGCGAACTCCTGGGTCGGATCGGCGAAATCGCCAAGATCGTGCCAGAGACGATCAGAGGCTATCAAACCCTTTCGACCGCCGGACAGAAGACCAACTATCTCGACGCCAAGCAGCGCGAGCTGATCGCCCTTGCCGTGGCCGTCACCGTCCGTTGCGATGGCTGTATTGCCGTACATACGACCGAAGCCCAGAAGGTAGGCGCCACCAAGGAGGAAATTGCCGAGGCCCTCGGTGTCGCGATCTCCGTTAATGCCGGCGCTGCTCTTGTCTATTCGGCCCGCGTGATGGACGCTGCCGATGCCGTTGCAAAGTAGAACGTCCAACGTGAACCGCTTGCCGCCTCGGCAGGGTAAATGATCCTGCCGGACCAATTCGGAGAACCGAACATGTCGCTCCCCCGCATACCCGCTGCATTCTTTGGCATTGTTCTTGGCGTTGTCGGGCTCGGCAACAGCTGGCGCGCCGCCGCTGCCATCTGGCCTGTTCCGGCCAGCGTGGGCGAAGCCATCATCCTTCTTGGCTTTGCGACCTGGCTCGTCCTCATCCTACTCTACGCCGCGAAATGGTTTATCGCGCCGAAGGAGGTGATGGCGGAACTTGAGCATCCCATCCAGTGCTGCTTCGTCGGACTGATTGGCGTCGCAACCATGCTGGCGGGACTTGCAATCCTTCCTTATTCGCGCATCGCAACGGAAGTGCTGGCTCTGGCGGGGTTCGCCATTACCTTGTTTTTCCTGCTCTGGCGAACCGGCCTGCTCTGGCGCGGTGGGCGTGAACCGGCAACCAACACGCCGGTCCTTTATCTGCCGACTGTTGCCGGCTCTTTCGTCACCGCCATTGCGGCAGGCACGCTTGGTTATGCCGACTGGGGCCAGCTCGCCTTCGGCGCCGGTTTCTTTTCCTGGCTGGCGATCGAATCCGTCTTGTTGCACCGGCTGCTGATGGCGCCGGAGCTAGCCGCACCGCTGCGCCCGACTCTGGGCATCCAGCTTGCCCCGCCAGCCGTCGGCAGCGCCGCCTATCTGAGTGTGACGACCGGCACACCCGATATGCTCGCGCATGCCATGTTCGGCTACGCCATCCTCCAGGTCTTGATCATCGGCCGCCAGCTGCCCTGGATCATGCAACAACCCTTCGCCGGCTCCTATTGGGCCTTTACCTTCGGCCTTACTGCGCTTTCGACAACAGCACTGCGCATGACGGCGCGCGGCGACACGGGCGCGATCAGCGAGCTTGCGCCCGTTATCTTCTTGCTCGTCAACATCGCGCTTGCGATCATTGCAGTCGGAACGCTCTGGCTGCTGGTGAGAGGCAAGCTTCTTCCCGCTCCCGTCCGGGCCTGAGAGCCCGAACGGCTTTAGGCGCCTGCCACCTCCTGCTGCAGATCGACCACCGCCTTGATCGGCAAATGGTCGGATGCCATGCGGGCAAGCGGAGTGTCATGCACCTCCACGGCGGAGATGATGCCTTTCCGGTTGGCAATGATGCGGTCGAGCGCCAGAACCGGCAAGCCGGCCGGAAAGCTCGGAACGGCAGGGGGCAGCGGACCGAACGCCATCTGAAAGGTACTGAGGGACGAGCGGTCGCCGAGCCGCCATTCGTTGAGATCGCCAAGCAGGATGGTCGGCATCTCATGGCGGTCGCTGATGAGATCGACCAGCGTCTTTGCCTGTTGCGCCCGCGAGTGGCGCAGCAGGCCGAAATGCGCGGCGATGATGCGCAACTTGCCGCCGGCTTCGAGCTCTATTTCCGCAACCAGCGCGCCGCGCGGCTCCAGCCCCGGCAGCTTCACCTGGTGCACATCATGCACGAGACCCTTGCGGACGAGCACGACATTGCCGTGCCAGCCATGCGCCTTCACCGCCCCTGAGATCGGAACCGGGACGAGTCCGGTTTCGCGCTCCAGCCGGGCGAGATCGAGAATGCCCGTACGCTCGCCGAAACGCGTATCGGCCTCCTGGAGCGCGATGACGTCGGCATCGATCTCATGGATGACACGGCTCGTGCGTTCCGGATCAAAACGTCGGTCAGTGCCGACGCATTTATGGACATTGTAGGAGGCGATAAGAGTGCCGTCATTGCGCGGCTTTGGTCCCGCACGCCAGGTCTCGACGCGCTTCTTCCTATTCTTGATGGAAGCGATGATACTGGCGGGCAGACTGTCTTTCTTCTTGACTTGCATCGGAAGGAACGCCGGCTCCATTGCTCGAAAGGCTCTTTGTCAGGATTATAGGCAGCGCAGCAAAACTTGCCATGCTGCAATCACGAAACGCGGTCAAAGATATGGGGAACCCAGCCACAGCACCTTTTCAAGCAGCCGCACCAGGAAGGGCCGTGACCACAGGCCCTCGAGCGTAACCGGCGTGGCGGACTTAATGGCATCGTCGATGCGCTCATCGATTTCGGCAGCAAAGCCGGCATTCAGCACTTCGAGATCAACCTCGAAATTCAGCCGAAGCGAGCGCGGATCGAGATTGGAGGAACCGACATAGGCCCAGGTTCCGTCGATAGAGAGAAGCTTGGAATGGCTGAAGCTGCCGGTCGAACGCCAGATGCGGCAATAGTTCTTGACGATCTGGTCGAACTGCGCCGTCATCGCCCGGTCGACCAGAACGAGATTGTTGGCCGCAGGCACTACGATATCAACCTCCACGCCACGCCGGGCCGCCGTCGTCAGCGCACTGATCAGCTCCCGATCCGGCAGAAAATAAGGCGACATGATCCGGATCGACTGGCGCGCGACTGAAAAGGCACCCATCAGCATCTTGTGGTTCGTTTCCACGCTCCGGTCCGGTCCGGAAGCCACGACGCGCAAGAAGACCGGGTCGCCGCGCTTGCGATCCAGTCGGTCGATGCGCCAGGCCTCGCCGTTCAGGACTTCGCCTGTCGTAAAACGCCAGTCTTCGGCCGCGACATCGAAGAGATCGGCCACTGCCGGGCCGCTGAGGCTGAAATGCGTGTCATGGGCAAAACTCTCGCCGACCGCCTCCTCGCTGAAACCTTCGCGGATATTCATGCCACCTGTCAGTGCGATCTTTCCATCCGCGATCAGGATTTTGCGGTGTGTGCGCAGGTTCGCATAGGGCAATCTCAGGCCCATGATGACATTGCCGTTGAAGACATCGACGGTCACGCCGCCGTCCTTCAGGTATCCGAGAATGCTCGGCACCGAATAACGCGCGCCGACTGCATCGATCAGCACGCGCACTTCCACGCCGCGCTTGATGGCTGCGATCAGCGCATCGGCGACGCGCAGCCCGATCCTGTCCCGGTCGAAGATATAGGTTTCCAGCAGGATACTGCGCTCGGCGCCATCGATTGCGGTCTTCATCGCCGCATAGGCCTCGTCGCCGTTTTCCAGCATGTCGATCGTATTGCCTGTTGTCAGCGGGTAGCGCGTGATGCGATCACCAAGCGTCTGCAGAGCGGCAAAACGCCGGCCGAACTGGCTGATGACGGCATCGGTCTCCGCGTCGAACTTTTCGAGCTCATCCAGATCGGCAGCAGGCAGCAACGCGTCGCGGCGAAGGCTCAGCGACTTGCGGCGGATGCGGTTGATGCCGGCAATCATGTAAAGCAACGCGCCGATAATCGGCGAGAGGATGATGACGCCCACCCAGCCTGTCGCAGCCCGCACCTCTTCCTTGGTCATGGTGGCGTGGATCGCCGCCGCTGCCCCCATGGCAATGGAGATGACGAAGAGGATATGCGGCCAGTAGGTCGACAGCAGTTGAAACATCGCCACAGGATATAACCGCGAATCGTCTGCGTTCAATCAGTCAGCGGCTCGCTCTCAACGCGAAATTTTCAGATGCTTAATCTGCCGGCTCAATATCGATGGCAAAGATGACCGAATGCGGCGGCAGCGCGCCATTCTCGGCGGGCTTTGCTTCCTTACCGTAGCGCTCATAGATCACCGTCCCGGCGACCGACGGCATGACCAGTGCCTGCCCTGACAAATTGGCGCGCAGCGCCAGCGTCAGATTGGCGAACTTCCACCAGACGGCGACCGCTCCTTCAGGCGCTTCCAACGCGCCGCTCCCGATGGCAGAGCTCTGCTTCAGCAGCGGTACGATATAGGTCTTGCGCAACTGCAGGAGCGATGCGACGAAAGCCAGGCTTTTCCGGCCCTCCTCGTTCTCCCGCCATTGCCAGTCGAGTTTCGAATTCTCGAAGGTCGAAAGGGTATTGGGATCGGGCAGATCGGCCACGGTCCTGCCGGCCTTCAATCCGCCGAACCCCTCAGCTTCCGCCATGCGACCCTCGCGAACTATCTTGGCGAGCTCGCCCGTGTAATCGGTGAAGAAATAGAAGGGCTGCCTCTCCCCATACTCCTCTCCCATGAAGAGGAAGGGGATATGCGGCGAGAGCAGGAGTATCGCCGTCAACGCATCCAGCATATCAGGATCGGCAAGGCTTATCAGCCGCTCGCCGAAGGCGCGGTTGCCGATCTGGTCGTGGTTCTGCAGGAAATCGACAAAGGCGGTCGGCGGCAGGTAACGACGCTCGCCGACAGGCAATTCCGGCGGATCGGTTCGGTCAGGATAGATGAAGCCGTGCTGAAGCGCCAGGCGAAGCTTGTGCCAGAGCTGATCGGCGAAAGGCTTGTAATGGCCGATGGTTTCGGCGGTCGCAATGATGTGCGCGACATGATGGAAATCATCGTTCCATTCGGCTTCATAGGCATTTGGAACGCCATTCTCGTCACGGACAAGCAGCTCCACGAGATTACGCTGGTCTTCGACGACGAGATGGACCTGTCTATCGACAAAGGCAGTTTTCACTTCGTCGGCTATCGCCGAAAGCACATGCTTTTCTGAAGTATCGTAGATTTGCTCCACGGCATCAAGCCGGAGCCCATCCAGCCGGAACTCGTCGATCCAATAGAGCGCGTTCTCGATGAAAAAGCGCCGCACCGGTTCGCGCTCGAAATCAATCGCCGCCCCCCAGGGCGTCTCCCGGTCTTTGCGAAAGAAGCCGGGCGCATAGCCGTGGAGATAATTGCCTTCAGGTCCGAAATGATTGTAGACGACGTCGAGCAGCACCATGATGCCGAGGCCATGCGCCGTATCGATGAAGGCCTTGAAATCGTCCGGCGTGCCATAAGCGGAATGCGGCGCATAGTGTAGAACGCCGTCGTAACCCCAGCCGCGGTTACCGGCAAATTGCGCAACCGGCATCACTTCGATAGCCGTGATGCCGATTTCCGCAAGATGTTTCAGCTTCTCCGCCGCAGCCCGAAACGTACCGTCAGGCGTAAAGGTACCGATATGGATTTCGCTGATGACCGCCTCTTCCCAAGGACGGCCGCGCCAGCGTGAGTTCTGCCATTGATAACTGCGATCGACGATCAGCGACGGACCATGCACATCCCCGGCCTGCCGTCGCGACGCCGGATCCGGCACGGTTTTTCCATCTGGGAGGACGAACATGTACTCATCGCCTGCGGACGCTTCGGCCCCTGTCAGCTCGAACCAGCCGCCGCCGATGTTCTCCATGCGAGCATCGTGGCCGCGATGCCGCAGCGAGATCGCATCCGCGCCAGGCGCCCAGAGACGAAAACGCGCCCTTCCGCCCGCAAGCAGCTCTGCACCCCACCGCCCTGTGCGTTCCGTGACCGTGCCAGTCTTTGAAATCTGGTTCATCCCTCACTCCGTGTGGCTTCCAATCACGATCAAATTCTTGAAGCTGCGGGTTGTTCCGAACGGGCAGGAACAATCCGCGACGCGATCGGTTGAAGGTGAGAACCAAGAGATTGCCGTCATGAACGTTGCACAGAAATTTGGCCCTGCCTTCACGCTTGAAAGCGCTGACGCTGCCAGCCTCGATCAACTCAGACATCAGGCGGAAGGCTGCACGCGCTGTGAGCTCTACAAGGACGCCACCCAGCTCGTCTTTGGCGAGGGATCTCAAGAGGCCGATATCATGCTTGTCGGAGAACAGCCGGGCGACAAGGAAGATATTGCAGGACGCCCCTTTGTCGGCCCTGCCGGTCGCCTGCTCGACATCTGTCTGGAAGAGGCCGGGCTCGACCGCTCGCGATGCTATGTCACCAATGCGGTCAAGCACTTCAAGTTCCAGCCCCGCGGGAAGCGCCGCCTGCATTCGAAACCCAATGCCGGGGAGATCCGGCGCTGCGCCTGGTGGCTCGGTGCCGAAATCGAGATCATAGATCCCAAACTCGTCGTTGCGCTTGGCGCGACGGCACTTTATTCCCTCCTCGGCGCGAAGGTGAAACTGACACCCGAGCGCGGTCACGTCCTCACGCCAAAGGATCACCCGCCGGTTCTCGTGACCATCCACCCTTCCTTCCTCCTGCGGATTCGCGAGGAAGAGGATGCCGCGCGCCAGCGTGCGAATTTCATCGAGGACCTACACCGCGCTGTCCAATTTCAGGGCAACTGGAACGAGTTATTGCCTATAAATGTTGCAACGCAAAAATATTCCCGGTTTACTTGGCAAATCCACTTGAAACCGGCCCCATAGTCTGGAACCTTTTCAACAGTATCGCGTTCGAACGACGGCATGTTGTGACTGGAGATCAGCGATGGCAGAAGCTCGGGAAGAGTGGATAAAAAAACGTGCATATGCCCTTTGGGAAGAAGAAGGGCACCCGACGGGGCGAGACTCCATCCATTGGGAACAGGCAAGGGCCGAGCATGATGCGCTCAAGGGGGCCTCGAAGTCTGGAAACGGGAAGGAAGTAAAGCCTCGAGCGAAACGGGCGACCGCCGCCAAGGCTGATGCGCCGAAGGTAGCAGAGCCCACCAACGGTGGTGGCGAAGCCAAGACGAAGGCCAAACGGCCAGCGACAAGCACCAAAGCCAGCGACATCGTCAAACCGGCGCCGAAACGCGCGGTTGCTCGTAAGTCGGCTCCCTGACGAGAAATATTCAGATTTTAATGAAAAAGGGCGCTTAATCCGCGTCCCTTAAGGTTTTGTGTCACAAGTTTGAATTAGTTGCGCGCTATGAATTTCGTGAAGCGCCAGCTTCTGTGCGGGGGTGACCACAAATCGAATGAAACGTCCGTCTGGACAGACTTGTAAAAAGCCGCGTCCGCCCCTCGAGACGGGGAACAAGAACGTCTTCCGTCTGTTAATGGGCAAACAGGGGAAGTCGCTGTGAACGGTCGTTTTGCTCATGCCATCAGCATCCCAGTTCCCGCGCCCCCCGGCCGGGATTTCGCGGCGTCGGTGTAAGGGATGGAGATGTCGCTTCTTGTAATCGCCGCTTTGCTCTACATCGGTTTCGCGCTGGGGCTTATTCTTTTCGTCGATAATATAGTCGGCGTATTTTTTCGTGATCCGCGCAAACCGATCCAGCTTCGTTCCTTTGCTCCGAAGCTGGACCAGGAATAACGAATATAAACAGCCTCATTGCGAGTAATCGGACACTTTGCCCGGTTAACGATATTTGCAGCACGCCCTTTCCCTTATGTCCGATGCCTCTATTTTGTGGACTGGACCGGCAGACCCGGCGCGGATGATGCCGCATAAGGAATGAAAGCGATTTTTAATGGGACGGGTTGGAGGCCGCTGGCCGGAAGGCAACAGCGAAATCGGAAATTTGCTGCGCCGGAAAGGTTTGAACGCAGCCGGCATCGGGTCAGTTGAAGCATGGCCGAGTTCACTCCGACATATCGCGGAAATGGTCGTCAATTCACGCCAGCCGAAATTCGTCGCCTGGGGTCCCGAACTCGCTTTCATCTATAACGACGCCTATGTGGCGATCTTCCCAGAACGGCACCCTGATGCCCTTGGAAAACCTTTCCAGCAGGTCTGGTCTGATATCTGGCCGCAGTTCGAACCAATCGTGCAGGCAACACTTGACGGCCAGTCGCAGCTCTACAAGGAACTTCTCGTTCCGATGCAACGCGAGGGCCGGACGGAAGATACCTGGTTCACCTTCTCCTACACCCCGTTGCGGGACGACGACGGCAAGGTCGCCGGCATTCTCTGCGCCACCATGGAAGTGACGGATCAGGTGCTCGCCAAGCGGCGCGAACGCGCTGCGCTGGACGAGTCACGGGAGAAATCCGCCACACTGGCCGTCGTCAACCGCGCCGGCGCGGCGATCACCGCAGAACTCAATGTCGACCGCCTGACGCAGATCGCCGTCGATGCCGGCGTGGCGCTGGCTGGCGCCGAATTCGGCGCCTTCTTCTACAATGTCGACGATGGCGAAGGCGGCAGTTACATGCTCTATGCGCTGTCGGGTGTCGATCGCAAACATTTCGACCGGTTCCCGATGCCGCGCAACACCAAAGTCTTTGCGCCGACCTTCAATGGCGAGGGCGTAGTACGCTCCGACAATATCCTGCTCGATCCGCGTTACGGACAGAATATACCGCATTCCGGCATGCCGGAAGGCCACCTTCCGGTGCGCAGCTATCTCGCCGTGCCGGTCAAGTCACGCGACGGCAGTGTGATTGGCGGGCTGTTCTTCGGCCATAGCGAGCCCGCCCGCTTTTCGGAAGCGGTGGAAGCAAGCCTCGTCAGCCTTGCGGGCCAGTCTGCCGTCGCGATCGATAACGCCCGGCTCATTCGCGCCGCCGAGGTCGAAATCGCTCAGCGGCGCGAGGCAGAGGATAAGCTCCGCAAGCTGAACGAAACGCTTGAGGTACGTGTCGCCGCCGAAATCCTCGAACGCCAGCAGGCCGAAGCAGCCTTGCAGCAGGCGCAAAAGATGGAATCGATCGGCAAATTGACCGGCGGGGTGGCGCACGACTTCAACAATCTGCTGCAGGTCATATCCGGCAACCTGCAGCTTCTCGGCAAGGACGTGACGAATAACGGCCGGGCCAAGGAACGCATCTCCAATGCGCTCTCCGCCGTCGAGCGTGGATCGCGTCTCGCCAGTCAGCTTCTCGCCTTCGGGCGCCGCCAACCGCTGGAGCCGAAGGTGATCAATATCGGCCGCCTCGTCTCGGCGATGGACGACATGCTGCGCCGCGCGCTCGGCGAGGAGATCGACGTGGAGACCATGGTCTCCGGCGGTCTCTGGAACACCTTCGCCGATCCGATCCAGATCGAGAATGCGCTGCTCAACCTTGCCATCAATTCACGCGATGCGATGGATGGCGCCGGCAAGCTCACGATCGAAGTTGGCAATGCCTTTCTCGACGATTCCTACAGCCGCACTCATCCGGAGGTCGCAGCCGGCCAATATGTGGTGCTCGCCGTTACCGACACCGGGTCAGGCATGGCACCCGAGATCATCGAGCAGGCTTTCGAACCGTTCTTCTCCACCAAACCGGAGGGCAAGGGCACCGGGCTCGGCCTTTCCATGGTCTACGGTTTCGTCAAGCAGTCTGGTGGCCATGTGAAGATCTACAGCGAGACCGGCGAAGGAACGACGGTGAAGCTTTATCTCCCCCGCTCACTCCGGAGCGAGGATCGAATCGCAACTGGCGACAATATTCCCACAACCGGCGGCACCGAGACGATTCTAGTCGCCGAGGATGATGAAGGTGTGCGCTCGACGGTCGTCGAGATGCTGACCGATCTCGGCTATTACGTGCTGAAGGCCAAGGACGCTCAGAGCGCGTTGACCGTGATCGAGAGTGGCGCGCATATCGACCTGCTCTTTACAGACGTCGTCATGCCCGGTCCGCTGAAGAGCCCGGAGCTCGCCCGCATGGCCCGCGAGCGCCTGCCCAATGTCGCCGTACTTTATACGTCAGGCTATACCGAAAATTCGATCGTTCATGGCGGCCGGCTCGATCCTGGCCTGGAGCTCCTCTCCAAGCCCTATACGCGGGAGGCCTTGGCGCGGAAAGTCCGCCACGTCCTCGTCAATCAGGCGCAACGCCGCCAGACCAATCCGGTGCCGCTGCCGGGCAGCCCACAGCCGCGTGATATCGTCCAGGCCAGGCTGAAGCTTTTGCTGGTCGAGGATGATGCCTTCATCCGCATGGATACTGCAGAAATCCTACAGGATCTCGGCTATGACGTGATCGCAGCCGACAGCGGCGAACAGGGCGTCGAACTCCTGCGCACGACGGATATAGACATCATCGTTGCCGATGTCGGCCTGCCGGGCATGTCCGGCCCAGCCTTCGCAGCCCTCGCACGCGAGGCATTCCCTTCTGTCGGCCTTGTCTTTGCGACCGGTAACAGCAACCCGCCGGATGCAAACCGTTTTTCCGGCTCCGTTCTCCTACCGAAACCGTTCACCAGCGTAGCGCTCGATCACGCGGTGAAAACCGCCGCGCAACAGCGCCCTATCGCCTAAACCCGAGCCACCTGGGAACCATCAAGTTCGGGATATTTTCGAAATAGATGCTCGCGACTTAGGCAGCTGTCATCACGCGCCGAAAGTTCGATCGACAGATTGTCACCAACATGAAGTCGCTCGCCATCATGATAGATCGGAATGCGCGTGCCGCTCTGACTGATCAGCACGGCGTCCTTTTCAAAGCCCCTCCTCAACAGCCAGTCGCGTGGCGCCAGCAACCGGATGCTGATCTCAAACGAATGGTCCATCCCCTCTTTGACACTAAGGCTGTAGCCGACAGGCGAAAGCTGCCCGTTTACATCGATCTTGCCCTGAGCATCTGCTTTCAGAAGGTACTTTTCCATCTCTCTGCTCCTTTTCGGGGTCCGCAGGGGTGGTATCGAAACCGGGCAATTGCCGCTTTTGTTCCGAATTTCTGTTTTTCGCCGTCAAGCCGAAAATCCAGGAACTTTTAGAAAAGCCGGCGGTTGAACCTCAATCGAAACAAAGGAGGCAGCCATGCCAAGAGGCGACAAATCCGCATATTCCAACAAACAGAAGAGAAAAGCCGAACACATTGAGGAAGGCTATGAGGATCGCGGCGTTTCCCATCAGGAGGCCGAACGTCGGGCCTGGGCAACGGTCAACAAGGAGAGCGGCGGCGGCAATAAATCGGGATCGGGACGCGGCAAGAAGGATAGCC
Source organism: Rhizobium sp. WYJ-E13 (assembly GCF_018987265.1). NCBI lineage: Bacteria > Pseudomonadati > Pseudomonadota > Alphaproteobacteria > Hyphomicrobiales > Rhizobiaceae > Rhizobium > Rhizobium sp. WYJ-E13. The sequence goes on from NZ_CP076854.1 coordinate 1,344,395, forward strand.
ATGAATCCTCGGAGAAGGGTGGCCGGGTCGGCGGGCGCGCCTCTGCATCCCGGTCGAAGGAAGAGCGCTCGGCATCGGCCAAGAAGGCGGCTGCAACCCGCAAGCGCAACGAACATCACGCCCATCACTGACGGTTTGTCACCAATCTTTGCAGGCGTTAGGCCTGCAACGTTCTGGAAAGGAACTTGCAATGGCGAAGAAGAAGAAAAAGTGGTCGCAGGATGTGACCGAAAACAGCGACGCCATGGACATTGAGGGAGGCGTCTTCAAATCCCACAATCCGAAGAAGATCGCCAGTTCCCTCAAGCATTCGGCCGAGGGCAGCGATCGCCGCAAATCGAGCCCCTTTCGCTCGGCCATGTCGATGCTGAATTTCTACATCAACCGCGCCGGAGACCAGTTGACGAAGAAGCAAAAGGGCACACTTGAAAAGGCGAAGGACGAGCTTCGTAAGGATTTCGGCCGAGAAACCAGGCACTGAATCACGAGGGTAAATGACTTACGAGCTTTATTATTGGGACGGCATCCAGGGCCGTGGAGAATTCGTGCGGCTGGCGCTTGAGGAAGCCGGTGCCGACTATATTGACATCACCCGCCAGTCCGACCGCGGACGCGGCACCGGCGCAATGTTAGCCATCATGCAGAGCAGCAGCGAAGCGCATATTCCCTTCGCCCCACCCTTCCTGAAGGATGGCGATCTCATTATTCCGCATGTCGCCAACATTCTTCTCTACCTCGGCCCTAAACTCCGACTGGCGCCTGATGACGAAGGGATGCGCTATGTCGTAAACGGGTTGCAGCTCACCATTACCGATTTCGTGGCCGAGGTGCATGACACGCATCACCCGATCGCCACCTCGCTCTATTACGAGGATCAGAAGGAAGAAGCGAAGGCCCGTTCGGCCAGTTTCATCAAAGAACGTATCCCGAAATTTCTCGGTTATTTCGAACGTGTGCGGCAACAGAATCCAAAGAGCAGCCAATATATTGTCGGCGACGCGCTGACTTATGTAGATCTGTCGCTTTTCCAGATTATCGAAGGTCTCGTCTATGCCTTCCCAAAAGCGATGAGCCGCTATCGCAGCAAATACCCGCTGCTTGCCGCCCTCCATGACAGCGTCGAGGAGCGCCCCAACATAGCCCGCTACCTGAAATCCGACCGGCGCCTGCCTTTCAACACGCAGGGAATTTTTCGCCATTATCCGGAACTCGACATGGATGTGTCCTGAACCTGTTTTCGTTTCGATTTTTCGGGAACGTTTAATCGTGACACCTGTTCTTTGTAAGCACCCCGAATTCGAACCGAAGGAAGTTGAGGCCATGCCTTCCATCAAATCCGCAAAAATCCTGATCCTAGCAACTGATGGCTATGAGCGCTCTGAATTGCGTGTACCGTTCGAAGAACTGAAAAAACGTGGCGCCACCGTGAAGATCGCGTCCATCAAAGAGGGCGAGATCAAGAGCTGGAACAAGACCGACTGGGGCGATACCGTTCCCGTCGACCTTCAGGCCAAGGACGTCAGGGTCGAGGATTTTGATGCCCTGGTGCTGCCGGGCGGGCAGATCAATCCGGACAAACTGCGCATTGACGACAGCGCCCTGACAGTCGTCAGCGAATTCTTCAAATCAGGCAAAGTCGTTGCTGCGATCTGTCATGCACCCTGGCTCCTGGTGGAGGTGGACGCCCTTCGCGGCCGTCAAGCGACCTCCTATTGGTCGATCAAGACCGATCTAATAAATGCCGGGGCTATCTGGAAGGATGAGAAAGTCGTCACGGACGAGGGGATTATCACGTCCCGCTCGCCTGACGATCTTGAGGCTTTCGTCGCCAAGATTGTCGAAGAGGTCGAGGAAGGGCGCCACGAGAAGCGTGCCGCCTGACGCATACCCTCCCGTTAAACTTGAAGCCCGCGGTATCAAACCGCGGGCTTCAGACTGCTGACAAACCCCTGGCCACAGCCAGGGGTTTGTGATTCACTGGGACATGTTGAAGAAACCTGCTCCCGAACAAACGGCTCTCGAGATGGTGACGCTCGACAGCCTGGTGCCGAAGGATCACCTGCTTCGCAAGATCGATGCGGTGATCGACTTTTCCTTCATCCATGATCGTGTTGCCGGGCTCTACTGCGCCGACAACGGGCGTCCGCCGCTCGATCCTACCTTAATGTTCAAGGCTCTGTTCATCGGCTACCTGTTCGGGGTTCGCTCGGAGCGGCAGTTGGTGCGCGAGATCGAGGTCAATGTCGCCTATCGCTGGTTCCTTCGGATGAAGCTGACTGAGCCGGTCTTCGATGCCTCGACGCTGTCGCAAAACCGTCGCCGCCGCTTCAACGATACGTCCGTGGTCCAGGACATCTTCGATGCGATCGTGAAGCAGGCGATCCGGCACGGCCTGGTCGACGGCACGGTACTGTATACGGATTCCACGCATCTGAAGGCCAATGCCAACAAGGGCAAATATGATCTTGAGATGCTCCAGAAATCGCGGGCCGATTACTGGGCCGATCTTGACCGGGCGATCGAGGCCGAACGGGCCGCGCATGGCCAGAAGCCGCTGAAGGAGAAGGCGCGCGAGCCCGAGGTGAAGGAAACCAAGGTCAGCCGCACCGACCCTGAAAGCGGCTACATGGTGCGCGACGGCAAGCCCAAGGGCTTCTTTTATCTCGATCATCGGACCGTCGATGGTCGCCATGCCATCATCACCGACACGCATGTGACGCCGGCCAATGTGCATGACTCGATCGTCTACCTGGAGCGGCTGGACCGGCAGCGCGACCGCTTCGACTTGCATGTCGGCGCGGTCGGGCTCGATGCCGGCTATGCGACATCAGGCATCGCCAAGGGACTGGAGGACAGAAAAATCCTCGGCGTCACCGGCTATCGCAATCCCACCCCACCCAAGGACGGGATGATGCGCAAATCGAAGTTCGTGTTCGAGCCCGAGACGGACGGCTATCGCTGCCCCGAGGGCCAGTTGCTGACCTATGCCACCACCGACCGCAACGGCTACAAGCACTACCGCTCCGATCCTGCCATCTGCCGAAACTGCCCGCTGCTTGCCTCCTGCACGTCCAATGCCAAGGCTGAGCGCACCATCACCCGCCATGTCTGGCAAGACGCCCGAGAACGAACAGATGCCAACAGAAAGACACCCTGGGGCAAGGCAATCTATAAGCGGCGAAAAGAGACCGTCGAACGTTCCTTTGCCGACGCCAAACAACTTCACGGCCACCGCTACGCCCGCTTCCGAGGCCTCGTCAGAGTCCGCTGCCAATGCCTGCTGGCCGCTGCCGCCCAGAACATCAAGAAGATCACCATAGCGCTGACCAAGACCCCAAAGCCAGCCTGGGGATAAGGCCAGACAGCCGTAATTCTCATCAGACCAACCTCATCGGCAAAACGTCACTTCACCGGGCGTTCCGACAAAAAACCGCCGACAAAATCGACGGGTTTGTCAGCGGTCTGAGCCCGCGGTATCAAACCGCGGGCTCTTTTTTCACTCGGGAACGGCGCGACGCGTCAGGAAATCCAGCATGCGGTTCTCATTCGCCCGAAGCCCCCGCAAGGGCTCGGTATTCCCCTCCTCCAGCGTCTCGTCTGTAGCCGAAAGTGCGATAATCTCCGGATGGATGTAGCTGGAGCGCGAGATCGCCGGCGTATTATGCAGGACTTCGGCCGCCGCTTCCGACATTTCCTTGACGGTCGGCCGTCGTCCTTCCGACACGGCACTTCGGACCGCATCGAAGGCGGCGAGCGAACCTGCCCATGTCCGGAAGGTCTTGGCAGAGATTGCAATACCCGAGATATCAGCAAGATAGGCATTCAGCCGACCGGAATCGATCGGCTTCAGCGCGCCGGTCTCATCCTTCCAGACGAAGAGCTGCCTGCCTGGAAGGTCCGATATCTCCTCCAGGATTTTCTGCAGGCGTGGATGTTTAAGGCTGCGTTGTACGCGCTTGCCGCCCTTGGCGCGGAACTTCAGCTCTATACGGCCATCGACGATCTTCAGATGGCGCTTGAGCAGCGTCGTTGCACCATAGGTGCCGTTTTCCTTGACATAGGCCTGGTTGCCGACGCGCAGATGCGCTTCGTCCAGCAGTATCGTCAGCGCCGCAAGCACGCCGTTGATATCTTCCGCGCCGGTATCGAGATGATGCAGGACCGTTCGCCGGATCTTCGGGAGCGCCCGGCCGAACTCGATCAGCTGATAAAACTTGCCGGCACTTCGGAAAGATTGCCAATCCTTGTGGTAGCGGTACTGTTTGCGGCCACGCGCATCATAGCCCGTCGCCTGCAGATGACCGTTCTCGTCAATGCAGATCCACACATTTTCGTAGGCTGGTGGCAAGCCGAGCGCGCGGATGCGCGCCCGCTGGATTTCGTCGGCCAGTGTTTTCCCGTCCGGCAACGTATAGCTGAAGCCCTTGCCCTTTCGTCGTCTGCGAATACCCGGTTCGGTATCGCTGACATAGATCAGGCCAAGCTCGGTGATGACGTCGGCATTCATTGCTTGTTATGAATCCGTCACCTGCTCCGCCGACCGAAGTGGAACCATCTGCGGCGCTCCGCCTTGCTTGCGTCTTTTGGCGGTTTGGTCTGCCCCTTCGGCGCAAAGACTGCAATGCTTTGGGCATAAACCATGACGGGACCCTCCTGCTCATGGAGCTTGAAAGCATCCTCCTCTGCGCCGGTATCGAGGACACGCGCCCAGTGCTTCAGGCCGTTGACCTCCGGCAAACGTACCTCGCAATCGCCGCCGGCGTTGAAGACCAGATAGAGATCGTCCATCTCCTCGGTATCGGGGGAATGCGCACTCTTCGAAAGATAGACGCCGAGCACTTGCAGCCCATCATCGTTCCAGGCGCCATCGTCCATGAAATTGGCATCCGGCTTGTACCAGGCGATTTCGATGCGGCCGTCCTCGGAACTGTCGCCGGTCAGAAAGCGCTCCTGCCTCAGCACCGGATGCGCCTTACGGAAGGCAACCGCTTTGCGGCAAAAGTCGAGGAACGGATCATCGAGACCGTCCCATTTCGTCCAGCCGATCTCATTGTCCTGACAGTAGGCGTTGTTGTTGCCGCCCTGACTGTTGCCAACCTCATCGCCGGCAAGGATCATCGGCACGCCCTGAGAGAGCATCAATGTTGCCATCATGTTGCGGCGTCGGCGCGCACGCAGCCTATTGATGTCTTCGTTATCACTCGCGCCTTCGGCACCCATATTGTCGGAATGATTGTCCGAATGGCCGTCTCTGTTATCCTCGCCGTTTGCCTCATTGTGCTTGTCGTTGAAGGAAACCGTGTCCATCAACGTGAACCCGTCATGGGCCGACAGGAGGTTGACCGACGACGTCGCGCCGCGATCCGAATGGTTGAACTGCACTGCGGAGCCGGTAATGCGCTGGGCGAGTTCCGACACCATGCCGCCGTCGCCCTTCCAGAAGCGGCGTACATCATCGCGAAACTTGTCGTTCCATTCCCGGAAGGGATGCGGGAAACCGCCGACCTGATAGCCGCCGGCACCGACATCCCAAGGCTCGGCAATCAGCTTCACGCCGGCAAGGATCGGATCCTGGCGGATCGCGCCGAAGAACAGGCCCTGCCGGTCGAATTCCAGATCCTGGCGGCCAAGCGTGCTGGCGAGATCGAAGCGGAAACCGTCGATATGCATGACGCCGACCCAATAGCGCAGGCTGTCGAGCACCATGCGCATCACCATCGGGTTGGCGACGTTCAGCGTATTGCCGGTACCCGTCGTATCGAATGTGTGGCGCGGATCGTCAGGCGAAAGGATGTAGTAGCTGGCATTGTCGAGACCGCGGAAAGACATCGTCGGCCCCTTCTCGCTGCCCTCGGCCGTGTGGTTATAGACGACGTCCATGATGACTTCGATGCCGGCCGCATGAAACCTCTTCACCATGGTCTTGATCTCGGTGATCTTGTCGCCCGAGAGATAGCGCGCCTGCGGTGCGAAGAAACCGAGCGTCTGATAACCCCAGTAATTCGTCAGCTTCTTCTCTTCGAGATAGCGGTCGTTGGGGAAGAACTGGATCGGCAACAGCTCGATCGCGGAAATGCCGAGTTTGACGAGATGATCGATGATTGGATCGCTACACATGCCGAGAAAGGTGCCACGCAGCCTGTCGGGCACTTTGGGATGCAGCATCGTCAGTCCGCGAACGTGCGCCTCGTAGATAATCGTCTCCGGCCAAGGCCGCCGTATTGCTTCTTCACCCGCCCAGTCGAAATCCGGATCCTGAACGACGCCCTTGACCATGTAAGGCGCGCTGTCACGCTCATCGAAGGAAAGGTCGTCCTTGCCAATCGTATAGCCATAGAGCGCATCGTCCCATTGGAGATCGCCGAGCACCTGCTTGGCATAGGGATCAAGCAGCAGCTTGTTCGGATTGAACCGATGCCCATTCTTCGGATCGTAAGGGCCATGGGCGCGATACCCATAGACCGTACCCGGGCCGATGCCGGCAATATAGCCCGACCAGATGTCGCCTTCTCGCTTCGGCAGCGGCAGCCGGGCGACTTCCTTCTTACCGTCGGGAGAAAAGAGGCAGAGTTCAATCTGCTCGGCATGAGCGGAAAAAACCGCGAAATGCGTGCCTGTGCCGGTATATTCCGCCCCCAGCTCCGGTTTCAGGAAGTCGAGTTCGGAAAAGGAAAAGCTCATGACGCCCCCACTTGATGAATGGCAAGCGGGAAACGTCGTTGCAGTGCGAAAGTTCCGTATACTACGATCTTTCCGGCCCCATCAGGGCATCAGCTGGCCACCATTGACCTCGATGATCTGACCCGTGATGTAGCCGGAAAGCGTCGGCGAGGCGAGGAAAAGATAGGCACCCACACAGTCCTCCGGCGTGCCGACGAAACCCATCGGGATCGATTTGCGCTGTATTTCCATCTGCTCGTCATTCGTATAGCGCTCATGGAAGGGTGTCGCGATGACCCCAGGCGCAACTGCATTGACGCGGATCTTGTCGGCAACGAATTCCTTGGCATGGCCATGGGTCATCGTCGAGACGAAACCCTTGGACGCCGCATAGAGGATGGCGCCGTTGCCGCCGCCGTTGCGCGCTGCAATCGAAGTCGTGTTGATGATGAAGCCGCCCTGCTTCTTCAGCCAGGGATGAGCAGCACGTGTAGCCGCCAGCACCGAGCGGGCATTGAGGTTCATGACCTTCTCATAATGCTCGTCGGTATATTCTGCGGTCGGCTTGCGGCCGAGCATGCCGCCGGCATTGTTGATGAGACCGTCCAGATGGCCGAAGGTCTTGGCCGTCTCTTCGACGACGCGTTCCGTTTCGCCCTCCTTCGATACGTCACCATGCACCAGATGCACCGTGCCGCCGGCAGCCTTGATTTCCTCGGCAAGCTTTTCGGCCGGTTCACGGCTTGAATTGTAGTGTACGCCGACCTTGGCGCCCTGCGCAGCAAAGGCGCGCGCAACGGCCGCACCGATGCCGGTGGAAGCGCCCGTAATCAGCACGGCCTTGCCGGCAAGATCGGGAATTTTGATGGATGCAAGCAATTGAGCAAGATCTGCCATGGCGACGATAGCCTCCCGAAAAACCAAGAACATAGGTGATGACGTGATATGCACCAGTCTTAGCAGGGGAGATTGGCGAAGGGCAATGCACGAAAGAGCGAGATCGGTACGATTGCGGTACCAGTGCCGCCGTTGACACATGACCGGCAGGCCGTAGTCTCGGCCCGACGCAGCGCAATCAGGATGCAGTCGATCGTCGAATAGGCCGCTCTCAGACCCGTTCGAGCGCCACAGCAATCCCCTGGCCGACGCCGATGCACATTGTCGACAGCGAATAGCGACCGCCGGTTTCAACAAGCTCCAGTGCCGCGGTGCCGGTGATGCGGGCACCCGACATGCCGAGCGGATGGCCGAGCGCGATTGCGCCGCCATTGCGGTTTACGCGCTGATCGTCATCGGCAATGCCGAGTTCGCGCAGAACAGCAAGTCCCTGGCTGGCGAAGGCCTCGTTGAGCTCGATCACATCGAACTGTTCCTGCTTCATGGCAAGCCGCGCCATCAGCTTGCGGGAAGCCGGGACAGGTCCAATGCCCATGACGCGCGGCGGGACGGCCCCGGCCGCACCGCCGAGAATACGTGCAATCGGCGTCAGGCCGTATTTTTTGGCAGCCGCTTCCGACGCGATGATGAGGGCAGCCGCTCCGTCATTGACGCCCGAGGCATTACCGGCTGTCACCGTACCGCCCTGACGGAAAGGTGTCGGCAGCTTGGCGAGCGCTTCCATGCTGGTCGCACGTGGATGTTCGTCTTTCTCGACGATGATAGGATCGCCCTTGCGTTGGGGGATGGTCACCGACGTGATTTCCTTGGCCAGTCTGCCGCTTGCCTGAGAGGCCGCAGCCTTCGCCTGCGAACGCACGGCAAAGGCGTCCTGGTCCTCACGGCTGACCTTGTAATCCTCGGCAACGTTCTCACCTGTTTCCGGCATGGAATCGACGCCGTACTGCTTCTTCATCAGCGGATTGACGAAACGCCAGCCGATCGTCGTGTCATGGATTTCGGCAGCACGCGAAAAAGCAGTATCCGCCTTCGGCATCACGAAAGGCGCGCGCGACATGCTTTCCACGCCGCCGGCGATCATCAGTTCGGCCTCGCCTGATCGGACGGCGCGCGCTGCGGTAATGACGGCGTCCATGCCCGATCCGCAGAGCCGGTTGATCGTCGTGCCCGGCACAGAGACCGGCAGGCCGGCGAGCAGCAGCGACATGCGCGCGACGTTTCTGTTGTCCTCGCCCGCCTGATTGGCGCAGCCGAAGATCACGTCATCGACGGCCTGCCAATCGACGGACGCATTCTTCGCCATCAGCGCCTTTAGCGGAATGGCGCCGAGATCGTCGGCACGCACGGAGGAGAGCGAGCCGCCATAACGGCCGATCGGCGTGCGGATATAATCGCAGATAAAGGCTTCGGTCATGGACTTGTCCTCAAAGTTCGGGAACGACGAGGTCGCCAACCGGCCCCTCGATATGAAGCTGCGCGCCGGTCATGGCCTGCAGTTCTTCGACGGACATCCCGGCAAGCTTCTCGCGCAGCACGAAACGCCCGTCCTCGATGTCGATGACTGCGTGGCTCGTATAGATGCGGGTGATGCAAGCCACTCCCGTCAGCGGGAAGCTGCATTTATCGACCAGCTTCGGCTCGCCGTTCTTGGTGACATGCTCGGTGATGACGCAGACCTGTTTGGCGCCGTGCACCAGATCCATCGCACCACCGACCGCCGGCACGCCCTTGGCGCCGACGCGCCAGTTGGCGAGATCGCCGTTCTGGGCAACCTGATAGGCACCGAGGATCGCGACATCGAGATGACCGCCGCGTACCATGGCAAAACTGTCTGCGTGGTGGAAGAAAGCCGCACCCGGCTTCAGCGTCACCGCCTTCTTGCCGGCATTGATGAGATCCCAGTCCTCCTCACCTGAAGGCGGCGCCTCGCCGAAATTGAGGATGCCGTTTTCCGTGTGGAAGATCGCCTGTCGGCCCGGCGGCTGATAGCGCGCAACCATCTCCGGAAAGCCGATGCCGAGGTTCACATAGGCACCGTCGGCGATGTCCTGCGCTGCCCGCCAGGCGATCTGTGCGTTGGAGAGCTTGATATCTTCTCTGGTGTCGACGGTCATATGTAGGCCACCCCGGCTCGAATAAGCTCTTCTTCCTGTTGCGGATTGGCGATCTCGACGACGCGATCGACGAAGATGCCGGGTGTGACGACATGTTCGGGATCGATGCCACCGGCCGGCACGATCGTCGAGACCTGCGCGATCGTCTTGGCAGCTGCCATGCACATCAATGGGTTAAAGTTGCGGCCGGCCTTGTTGTAGGTGAGGTTGCCGTGGACATCACCGACCTGCGCCTTGACGATCGCGAAGTCGGCCTTCAGCCAGCGTTCCTGCACGTAGTGGCGGCCATCGAATTCGGCGATGGCCTTGCCTTCGGCAAGCTCGGTCCCGTAACCCGTCGGCGTATAGAAGGCCGGGATGCCGGCTCCGCCGGCGCGGATTCGTTCGGCGAGCGTGCCCTGCGGCACCAGCTCCAGTTCGATTTGCCCTGCAAGATACCTGTCGGTGAAGGCACGTGGATCGGACGAGCGCGGGAAGGAGCAGACCATCTTCCTGACCATGCCGGCATCGATCATTGCGGCGATGCCGATGCGGCCATTGCCGGCATTGTTGTTGATGACCGTGAGATTTTTCGGCCCTTTGTCGATCAGGGCGTGAATGAGCTCGATCGGCGCACCCGAGCCACCGAAGCCACCGATCATCACGGTGGCGCCATCGCCGATTTCGGAGACGGCATCCGCCGCCCTCCCGATTGTCTTGTCCATGCTGGATCTCTCCTTGCCGGCTGGGGCTTCCTCGTGCCCCAATGAGCAAGGCATAAAGCGAGAGCCACCCGGACGGCAAGAATTTTGTGCGTTATTTTATATTTGTTTACATACCGCACAAATGAGCCTATGTTCGAATGCGCAGTATTGGTGAAAATTGATCAAATGGAACGGGCGGAAGAAATGGCAAAAACCTTGGCAGCGAAGCGGAAGCAAGCTGTAGGAGGTCTCCGGTGCGCTTGCCCAGGTAACTGGAGGCTAGACAGCGGTCAGACGAGAGTGCCCTTCATCCAAGTCTTTCGCTATTTCAGTGTTGCATTTCCGCACTCGACTCATGGAGCGCTCAATGGTTCAATTTCCGCGGCTGGGAGGGGAGTAGGCAGCGATGTATTACGAATGGGACGAGGCCAAGGCACGCAGGCGCTACCTGATCAAGTTCGCGTCCGTATGGTTGGCGGCTATTGCTCTCGGATTTCTCCCAGTTTGGTGGTTGGTGCAGGAAACCACATTCTAACCTGCCGTTGATACAACCGCACGGCAAATTCATTACCGCAGCTACCTACGATCCGCAGCCTCGATCAGGCTTGGAGGATGCCTCGTAGCACTTTTGGCAGCGAGAACGTTGTCTTCGGATATAGCGTACCGACAAAGGGGGATCGGAAAGCGCCGACACCGGTACCTCGTTTTGCCGAATTGCGGTTCCCTCGGATTGACTGTTTCATGCCAATAATGTGCACCTCCCGTGAGGCGGTTATGGCCCATCACAGCATGCAAACCGAAGACGAAACCTGGTCCGTTATTGACGAAGAGACGCAGATCGTGGCGAATCTCGACGGCGTCGAACTGTCAGGCATGCCCCGTCACGAGGCCAGCCAGATGCTTAAAATCCTGGACGCCATTGATAGCATTCGCCGCTCGGCTATTTGCGCCTCCCATGAACTCGCCAAATCCCGAAAGCCGAGGACCCGTCCACGCGGCTAACAAGAGCGCGTATTGTGCGCAATCCCGCTGGCTTTGTCTTTCTTGGGCATCGGATCATTCGCAAGTGAGGGGCGCACGGACGCATGTCCGCCGTAATGACGATACCCAAGGAAAGGGTCAGCTGAAAGGTGTCCGTACGGTTCGGGGAGGAGAAACGCACCTGCACTTCTCACTCCACTTCCAATGGCGCACAGCTTCATTTTACACCTTCCCGGCGAAAATCTCAAATGCCCAATAACGCGATCCCGGTGTAGACGGGGGAACAGCAGAAAAGAAAGCGCTCAAGAAAATGCCGGACACGCTTGCCATGTGAAGCCCATGGTTCGGCTGTTTTCACCGCTTTGCACTGTCAGGCTTAACGTCCTTTGCTTTCCCGCGATGCCGGCAGTGTCGTGCTTTCCCAATGCCACTCCACATTTCCGGGTACAAATCCGAGCTTTAGGTTCCTTCGACCAATAATTCGACGGCTTCCGGTGTTCGGCGCAAGATGGTCGATATCTGTCAGGAACGCGTCAAAACTGTCGCGCCAGCGTGGATCGATGTGGTGATCGGACGCAAGCATGCGTCGATACTGTTCCCGCAGGAACTTGTGCTTATGGGTTTTTGGCATGGTGCTCGAGTGGGAATGCTGGGGTGTCGGAGCGATAGTGAGCGGGCCGTATAATTTGACTTTGCATTCGTTGTAAAGGCCTCTTGTCGGCAAAGCAGATTAACCATTACGTTCATCCGGCTCGTTGCGAGTGGCAGAACCCGGACGCGAAGCGACATAGGCGGCGCAGGCCAGGATCAGCGCACCGACAATGATTACGAGCGGGACAGATGGCTTGGAGGTAACGAGGAATATTGCGTATCCCGCCGCCATCCCCATCAAGGCTAAGCTCTTGGACTTCCGGGAAATCGCGCCACTCTCGCGCCAGTCACGCAGCGGGCCGCCAAATCGACTGTTCATCAGATAGGCCTCCAGGCGCGGAGATGACCGGCTGAAGAACCATGCGGCCAGGATCAGGAAGATCGTCGTCGGCATGAGCGGCAGAATGGCGCCGACAATTCCAAGGCCAACCATCAACAGACCAAGGCAAAGGTAGACAGCCCGTCGGAACGAAGGGCGCGATGGACCTGGCGTAGCACTCAATTCACACACTCCTGTCGGGTCGTCAGACCCCGAAATAATCGAAGCCCTGTTCGCCATCCATTCGCGGAAGCATCAATTTAGGCGTCGACGGTTGCCCAGCTGACGCGTAAGTTCGCCGAACCACACGACCACCTTGCGCAACACATTCCAAACATCTGAGCGGAACCTCTACCATGACGACCCACGATTTCGTCGCGACTGCCTTTTACAACGTTATCGGCACCTTGCCTCCTGCTTTGAAAATCATGAGCGGCGATACGGTCGTAACCCGCACGCTCGATGCAGGGGGCCACGACGAGAATGAGGTCCAGCGGGCGCATGGTCCAAATCCTATGAATGGGCCGATCTTGGTTGAAGGTGCCGAACCCGGAGATGCCCTCAAGGTCGAGATTATGGACATGAAACCGACGCGGGACATGGGCTTCACTCGCAGTGTGCTGGCGGCAAATGTCATCGACCCCGAGGCGGCTCGCGATCTTCCGAGATCCGAAAAGACGTTGTGGGACATCGACCGGCAAGCCATGACGGTGAAGCTGAAGGAGCAGGTTGCCGGCATCGAAGACCTCGTCCTACCGCTATCGCCGATGATCGGATGTTTCGGCGTTGCGCCGAGCCACGGCCAGGCGATCTCAACGGCGACCAGCGGCGCGTATGGTGGAAACATGGACTATCGCTTGCTCGGTCCAGGCGCGACGATCTGGTTTCCGGTCTTTGCCCCCGGCGCGTTGTTCTTTCTCGGCGATTGCCATGCGGTCCAGGGTGACGGCGAAATCGTCGGCACCGGCGTCGAAACGACATTCGAGGTCACGGTCCGGCTGACCGTAGAAAAGGCAAGGTCAATGTCCTGGCCGAGAGCCGAGATTGCCGATGACATCATCACCATCGGCAACGCGAGACCGCTGGATCAGGCTCTGCAGCATGCGACGACCGAGATGCTGAACGTGCTCGTAGCGGACTACCGTCTGACGAAGGTGGCGGCCAGCCATCTGCTCGGCCAGGTGGTCCGCTACGATATCGGCAACGTCTTCGATCCCGCCTATACGGTCGCCTGCCGGGTTGCGAAGAAATGGCTTCCGGCGCGCTGAGCAATTGCCGGCCGCACAAGGGCTGCGATCGGGACCTCACCCATCATCGATCCGACAACAGAACTTCTGAGCCACTATCAAGGAGCCACACAAGTCCATGCGCGAAAGCGATTTCGTCAGCGGCTTTGCCCGCGGCCTCAAGGTGATCGAAGCTTTCGGTGAATTGCATCGCCGCCTATCCATCACCGATGCGGCGAAGCGCACCGGCCTCGACCGCGCCACAGTGCGCCGCTCGCTGCTGACGCTCGCCGAACTCGGCTACGCCGATTACGATGGCAAGTTCTTCACGCTGACACCGAAGATCTTGCGGCTCGGGCATGCCTATCTGGAGGCGACACCGCTACCGGTGCTCATTCAACCGCATCTCGATGCCCTCTCAGAGAAGGCGGGCCAGAGCGCATCCGCTTCGGTGCTCGACGGCAGCGAGATCGTCTATATCGCCCGCGCCTCGCAGCGTCGCGTCATGTCGATCAACTTGACGCCGGGCAGCCGACTTCCCGCCTATTGCGCCTCGATGGGCCGCGTGCTGCTTGCCGCCCTCCCTGAAGCCGAGGCACGGACGGTTCTTTCGCGAAGCGAGCTGAAGGCGAACACGCCGAACACGAAGACCGATCCTGGGGAACTGATGGCCGAGTTCCGCAAGGTTCGCGCACAGGGCTATGCTCTCATCGACCAGGAGCTTGAAATCGGCCTCTGCTCCATCGCCGTACCGGTCGAGAACGATCGCGGTCAGACCGTAGCCGCGATCAATATCGGCGCACCGGCCGCCCATGTGCCGGCGGCCGAGATGGTCGCGCGCTACCTGCCGCTACTCAAGGAAACGCAAACGACACTGCGCACCGTGCTGCGCTAAAGCATGTCGCGCAAAAGTGCGCAGCAGTTTCGCGATAATGACATGCGTCGAACAAAACCGAAGGCGTGGCGAGCGCAATTGAGAGATTGCGACACGCTCGTCTCACGACTATCCCCGCTTCTCGTGAGAAAAAGAAAGCGCCGGCTCGGGTTGCTGGCCGGCCTGCGGAGTTGCTTACGGCGCTTACGATTGCCTACGCAAATTTCGTAAGCGCATTTCAATAATGGTTTCAATGACTTGTTTCTTCACTTACGGACTTACGAAGACAATGGTGAACTCAGGTGAGGCGACAGCCGGTATTCCGGGGCTGTTGGCCATACCCATGAGAGTTTGAGACAGGCCGAAATTTCGTAAGTTCGTAAGCGCGGTCGTTAAGGTGCTGATTTTGTTCGGCAAGCGCGCTTACGAATTTTGCAGATGCAGGGCAGCGCTTACGAAATTCGGCAAAGCGGTGAGCCGTCACTCCGGCCGGCGCGAAATGCGAAAGACGCTGGCGGGCGGAATATTCAGGCGCACCCGGCCGAGCCTCTCCGCCCGCAGGCCCAATTCCGCAAGCACATCTGGTGGAACGGAACAGGATTGGCCGTAGGTGAACTGGTAGAAGGCGCCGCCACGTCCCAGCAGGCTGAAGCCGCCGACGACGATGGCGGTGATGACCTCGATGGGCATGTTGCGAAAAGGCAGGCCGCTGACGATTGCCGCCTGCGGCCCGAGCTCGGCCCTGCAGGCAGAAAGCTCGCACGCGTCTCGCTGGAGGATCGTCACGTCAGGATAGCGCTGCCGCAGTGGAGCGATGAAGCGGGTTTCGAGCTCCACCAGGGTCAGGTCTCGCGCCGGTAGGCCGCGTTTGAGAAGCGCCTCGGTGAAAACCCCGGTGCCGGGGCCAAGCTCCAGCACCTTGCCGGCCGAAGGCCCGATCTCGCTGGTCATCAACCGCGCCAGCCGCCCTCCCGAGGGCACGATCGCGCCGATTTTCCTGGGCTCGGCGAGAAGCGCACCAAAGAAGGCGGCCAGTGGCGGCTGTTGCATGCGGGTCTCCGGCATCGATTATCCAATTCCGGTATTCCCCTTTCAAATGATGCGAGCATGACGTGCACTCGCAGCATCGGAAAGATTCATGCAGTCTGGACCGTCGGCTCGAAGCTCATGTTGAAGCTCGCGCCGCCACCCTCCGCATCCGACACCCATACGCGCCCGCGGTGCAGCTTGACGATCTCGCGCACGAGGTGGAGGCCGAGCCCGATGCCCTGGCTGCGCCCGTTGGCGCGCTGGAAGGGCTCGAAAATCCGCTCCCGGTCCTCAGGCGCGATACCGCGGCCTTCATCGCTGACGGAAATCTGTGCGGGGCGCTCCACGGCGATGGTGATCGTGCCGCTCCTGCCGCCATGCTGGATGGCATTCTGCACCAGATTGGCGAGTGCCCGCTCCAGCGCGGTCTCGTCGCCGAGAATGCGTTCGGGCATCGAGCGCAGCTCGAAATTGGCCTGATAGCCGGCGGCGATGATCAGCGGCGCAAGTTCTGCGGCCTGCCGTCTGGCGACCGTCGCAAGGTCGACGGAGCGATCCGGCACCGGCTCCTGATTGAGCCGCTGCAGGTCGAGCAACTGCTGGGCCAGCGTCGAAAGACGTGCGACATCCTCCAGCAGCCGGTTGGTTGCTTCGGTCGGCGGCATGGTTTCCAGCCGGTTCTGCAATATGGCGATTGGCGTGCGCAATTCATGGGCGGCGGCCAGCATGAAACGCCGCTGCTTGTTGTGATCGTCGTCGAGGCGCTGCAGGGTCTCGTTCATGGCGATCACCAGTGGCGCGACTTCCTCCGGCACGTTCTCGAGCGGCAGGCGATAGCCTCGTGTGGTGCCATCGATGCCCTGTGCAGCCTGCGCCACCTCATTCAATCCGCGGTGGATGCCGCGCGCAACGAAGGGCGTGACCGCCAGTGTTATCAGGCCTGTCAGCAAGATGACCGGCAGCACGACGCCGGAGGCGATCGCCACGAAGACGACCAGAAGTTTGCCGGCCGAAAGACTGCCCTGACGTCCGACGATAACGAGGAGATCACCGTGACTGGTCTTCACCTTTTGCAGGCGTGCGGCAATTGTCGCCGGGTTGTCCTCATCCCCGTTGAAACGCGCCTCGGCGATATCCGTACCCGAGTTCGCAATGGCGAAATATTGCGCCGGCACATTCCCGTCGGTCAGCATGTGTCCCTGCTGATCACGCACCAGGAACCAGAAATCGGCTGCCTTATCGCGCTGGTAGTCCAGTGCGTCCGTGCTGGCGATGCGCATCGAACCATCGGGATTCCAGGCGATCGAGTCCGTCACCGCATCGATTGCATGCTCGTCGGGAGCGAAAATCCCGCTCATGCCCGAGATCCAGAAGACGAAGGCAAAGGCGATCGCGATCAGCACCAGGGTTGCTGCCTGCAGCGCCACCAGCCGACGGATCAGCCGCCATTTCAGCGAATAGAACTTCATCTTCTTCATGGCCGGGCCTGCCGGATCAGATAACCCACCCCACGGATCGTATGGATCTCGACCCCGGCACATGCCGCATCAAGCTTGCGACGCACGCGCGAGACATGCGCATCGAGCGCATTGGACTGGATCTCGTCATCCATGCCGTAGACCGCCTCCTCGAGGCTGGAGCGCTCCACGGTGCGGCCGGCGCGGCGCATCAGCGCTTCCAGCACCAGCAATTCGCGGCGCGGCAATTCGAGCGCCACATCGCCGACACGTGCCTCGCGATTGCGCAAGTCGAAATGCAGCCGGCCGAGGCATAGGCTTTCGATCTCGATATTGCCCGGACGGCGCAGGATCGCTCTCAAACGCGCCATCAGTTCCTCGACGGCGAAGGGCTTGGCGAGATAATCGTCGGCGCCGAGATCGAGCCCCTCGATCCGGTCTTTCAGATCGCCGCGCGCCGTCAGCATGATGACGGGAACGGCCGGCTGGATGCGGCGGGCTCCGGCGATCAGTTCCAGCCCGTCGCCGTCAGGCAGGCTGCGGTCGAGCAGCAGGGCATCATAACTGTTCAACCGCACGGCCTCCTCGGCCGCCTCGATGGTAGAAACGTGGTCCGTGATGATATTGTTGTTGCGAAGCGCCGCGACAAGCACAGCGGCCATTTCCGGTTCATCTTCCGCCAGCAAGACGCGCATCTAACCGTCCAACTTCAAAAGCCGCTCTCTGCACAGGCAAGATTGCGTCAGCATGACGAAAATTGCCAGAGCGCCCTGACGTTCAATCGCCGAAAGGCAGGCCAAGCGCCTCGGTCCGCGCTTCAAGAGCACGGGTGACAGCCGCCATGTCTTCACGGCCGAAACCCAGGCTTTCGGTTTCGGCATAAAGCGCGTGGCAAGCATCGAGCAGCGGCGAGGCGATGCCCGCCTGACGGGCCGCTTCGGCCACCAGCCGGTTGTTTTTCAACACGTCCGATATCGCCGCCTGAACGGAGAAATCGCGTTCCACCAACTTGCCGCTCTTGATGCGCGATATGCCGCTCGCCATCTGGCCGGCATCGACCACGGCCTTGAAAAGCGCCATGTCCAGCCCTTGCCGATCTGCGAAATGGGCGGCCTCCACAAGCCCCGTCACCGAAGTGATCAGGAAGATATTGACGGCAAGCTTCATCAGAAGCGCATTCGGCACCGCACCGCAGACGACCGCCTCCCGGCACATGGGCGCCAACAGTGGACGGACCTTTTCGACAATATCCGCCTCTCCCGCCAGCATTGCCACGAGCTGCCCCTCCTCCGCCGGTCGGCGCGAACCCGAAACGGGCGCCTCGACATAACGACCGCCCGCCGCTTGGATATCCGCTTCCAGCGCTTTCGAATAGGCCGGTGTCGTCGTACCCATATGGATGACGACATGCCTGGAAACCCGTTCCGCAAAGGCTGGCGTGCCGCGCCCGAGAACCGTATCGATCACCACGTCCGTCGCAAGCATGAGGATCACGGTGCTTGCCTTGCCGAACACCTCGTCGACATCGGCTGCCACCTCGGCGCCGCCCGCTCGCAGCGTCTCCGCGCTTTTCGGCGAACGGTTCCAGACGATGAGATTGGTGCCTGCCCGTACGAGATTGAGTGCCATCGGCGTGCCCATCACGCCGAGACCGATGAAGCCCGTTTTCATTGTCGCCGCCTCTCTGGGTGTCCGAAGCGGGAAGTTTACGAGCAAACGAGATGTTTGTCTTGAAGGTTAGTGCTCAGGCGCAGGCTGGCCGGAAATCTCCAGTGCCGCCTCGCGGATCGTCTGCATGAGGATCGACAGCGGAAGCGAAGGAATGGAGTCGGTACGCATCGTCAGTCCCACCGGTCCCTTCGTCTCGCCCGTTTCGATCGGCAGGGCGGCCAGCACGCCATCGGCGATATCGCGCGCCACCACACCATTGGAAATGATCCAGATCGCGTCGCTGTCGCGCACGAAGGCACGGCCGAAGGCATCGGAAACCGTTTCGATCTGGTTCGGCAGACTGGCGACACCGTTGGTGATCAGGAAATTCTCGACCACCGGCCGGATGATCGAACCGCGGGTCGGCATTAGCAGCGTATAGCGGCCGAGTTCGGCAAAGAGCGATTTTCTGGTGCCGAGCAGAGGGTGGCCGGGGCGTACGGCAAAGACCACCTGTTCGGAATAGAGATGCTCGAAGGAAAAGCCTGCCATCCTTTCCGCTCCCGCGAGACGACCGACGACAAGATCGAGATCACCAACACGCAGCTGCTCCAGAAGCACGGTATTGTCGCCGGTGACGATCTTCACCCGGCTCCAGGTATTTTCCTTCAGAAACAGGTCCATCGCCCGCGGCATGATGCGTGTCGAGACCGTCGGCAGAGCGCCGATACGGATCGGCGGGGCATCGCCGAACTGCTCCTGCGAGACGGAATCGAACCCCTGCCGGAGTGCTGTCAGCGCAGCACCTGCATGGCGCAGGAAGACCTCGCCGTACCGGGTGATGCGGATGCCGCGTCCTTCCCGCTCGAAGACCCCGACGCCGAGCGCCTGCTCCAGCTCGCGGATCGTCTTCGTCACTGCCGGCTGACTGACATGCAGAAGTTCGGCCGCCTTCATGACGCTCTTCTGCCGCGCCACCTCGACAAAAGTCTGCAGATGACGAAACTTGATGCGGCTATCGATCATTGCTTTCATAACTCACGGGTTATCGGAAAGCTGGAAAATATCATTTTACTTAACCGGTTCAACTCATCAAATTGAACATGGAGGAGATTTAAAGTGCAGTTCGCCAGTATCAACGACGTCACGATCCATTACCAGCTCATCGGCGCGCCGGCTGACAGGCCGGTTATCGTCTTTGCCAATTCGCTCGGCACGGACTTCCGCATCTGGCGCGATGTGGTCGTGCGTCTTGCCGGCGATTTTGCCATCATCCTCTATGACATGCGCGGCCATGGGCTTTCCGATGTCGGCCAGGTGCCCTACGCCATGGAGGACCATGCCACCGATCTCGCCGGCCTGCTTGATCTGCTTTCGGTCAAGGATGCCGTCATCTGCGGTCTCTCGGTCGGTGGCCTGATCGCCCAGTCGCTCTACCAGCGCCGCCCGGATCTGGTGAAGGCGCTGATCCTTTGCGATACCGCCCACAAGATCGGCACGGCCGAGAGCTGGGACAGCCGTATCGCCGCCGTCGAGAAGAGCGGCATTGCCAGCATCGTCGACATGGTCATGGAGCGCTGGTTCACGCCGGCGTTCCGCCGACCTGAAAACATCGCCTATGCCGGCTACTGCAACATGCTGATCCGCCAGCCGGTGGAAGGTTATGTCGCCACATGCGCTGCGATCCGTGACGCCGATTTTACCGAGGCTGCGGCCAAGATCAAAGCACCAACCATTTGCGTCGTTGGTGATCAGGATGGTTCGACGCCGCCGGATCTGGTGCTCTCGACAGCAAAGCTGATCCCTAACGCGCGCTACGAGGTCATCAAGGACTGCGCCCATATTCCGCCGGTCGAGCAGCCGGAGGCGCTCACCGCAATCATCCGCGCGTTCCTCTGATCCATTGGAGACAAGAGCCCATGAGCGACATCGCGTCCGAACGCTATCATCAGGGCATGGCGACCCGCCGTTCCGTTCTCGGCGATGCCCATGTCGACCGTGCGCAAGCCACTGCGACGGAATTCGACAAGCCGTTCCAGGAACTGATCACGGAAGCCGCCTGGGGCCATGTCTGGTCCCGGCCGGAGCTGACGAAACGCGAGCGCTCGATGATCACGATCGCGCTGCTTGCAGCCCTTGGCCAGGATGAAGAGGTGGCGATGCATGTCCGCGCCACCGCCAATACCGGTGCCTCCCGGGAGGATATTCGCGAGGCGCTGCTGCATGTGGCAATCTATGCCGGTGTGCCGGCGGCTAATCATGCGATCAAGATCGCAAAACAGGTTTTCGAGCAGATGGACGCCGGCAAGGCAGCCTGAGGGGGAGAGAATGTCCGACTTACCGAACCGCAAGCCAGAAACCGGAGCCTTCTTCGCCCGCGACCGTGCCTGGCATCCGCCGGCCTATGCGCCGGGCTACAAGACCTCGCTCCTCCGTTCACCGCAACGCGCGCTGCTTTCTCTCGATGGCACGATTTCGGAAATCACCGGCCCGGTCTTCGGCCATTCGATGATCGGCGAGATGGATAACGACCTGATCCATAATTTCGCGCGACCCGGCGAGAGCGCCATCGGCGAACGCATCATCGTCCACGGCCGGGTGCTCGATGAACGCGGTCGTCCGCAGGCTGGTGTTCTCGTGGAGTTCTGGCAGGCCAATGCCGGCGGCCGCTACCGTCATAAAAAAGAAACCTATCTCGCCGCCATCGACCCGAATTTCGGCGGCTGCGGCCGGTTCGTCACCGACGAGGAAGGCCGTTATTTCTTCCGCACCGTGCGTCCCGGCGCCTATCCCTGGCCGAACGGCGTCAACGACTGGCGCCCGGCACATATCCATTTTTCGATCTTCGGCCACGGCTTCTCGCAACGCTTGATCACGCAGATGTATTTCGAAGGCGATCCGATGATCTGGAAATGTCCGATCGTCGGCACCATCCCGGACAAGGCGGCGATCGAACAACTCATCGCCCCGATGGATTGGGGCAATACGATCCCGATGGACAGCCGCGCCTACAAGTTCGATATCGTGCTGCGTGGCCGCCGTTCGACCATGTTCGAAAACAAGCTGGAGGGGAACTGACATGCAGGAACTCGGCTATCTCAAGGAAACCCCGTCCCAGACCGCCGGCCCCTATGTGCATATCGGCCTGACGCCGAACTTCTGCGATATCACCGGCGTTTTCGACAGTGACCTCGGCACGCAGATGGTCAATGACAAGACGCTCGGCGAGCGTATCACCGTCAGCGGCCGCATCTTCGACGGTGGCGGAGCACTCGTTCGCGACGCCGTCATTGAAATCTGGCAGGCAGACAGCGCCGGCCTCTACAACAGCCCCTCGGAAATGCGTGGCACGGCAGACCCGAACTTCACCGGCTGGGGCCGCTGCCCCACCCGCGCCGAAGACGGCGTCTATAGTTTCGACACCATCAAGCCCGGCAAGGTGCCCTTCAAGGATGGCCGCAAGATGGCCCCGCACATTACGTTCTGGATCGTCGCCCGCGGCATCAACATCGGCTTGCACACGCGCATGTATTTCCCGGAAGAGCAGGATGCCAATGCGGCGGACCCGATTCTGGCGCGTATCGAGCACCGCGAGCGCGTGGCAACGCTGATTGCTTCCCGCGATGGCGCGAAGCTGAGCTTCGACATCTATCTGCAGGGTCCGAAGGAAACGGTGTTCCTGGACATTTAAGCTATCTCGACTGGCTACTTGCCCGCGATCCGTCGGGCAAGTAGCGTCGGCTTCGCCCTGCCCTATCTGGGTCGAGATAAGCCGACAGGCAGACCGGGATTGCGATGAAACGAGCTGCCACATGACGACATCCCCTTTCGACCATCCCTTCCTTTCCGGCCTGCTCGGAGACACTGAAATCGCCGCCTACTTCTCAGCCGAGGCTGATATCAGGGCGATGCTCTCCTTCGAAGCGGCACTTGCACGCGCAGAAGCGAGGCATGGCATCATTCCGGCGGAAGCCGCGCGAACGATCGGCGAGATCTGCGCTGGCTTTACCGCAGATGTGCAAAGCCTGAAGGCTGCAACGGCTCGCGACGGTGTCGTCATTCCGGACCTCGTCAAACAGCTCAGGAAGGCGGTCGGCAGCGAGGCCGCCGAACATGTTCATTTCGGTGCGACCAGTCAGGATGCCATCGACACCAGCCTGATGCTGCGGCTGAAGTCCATCACCTTCCTGTTCGGCGGAAGGCTGCATGCCGTCGCGACGAAACTGGCAGCGCTCGAACGGCAGTTCGGCGCCAGCCGCCTGATGGGTCATACCCGCATGCAGGCCGCAATCCCGATTACCGTCGCCGACCGCATCGCCGCCTGGCGGATGCCACTCACGACCTATCGCGACCGGCTGACGGAGCAGACCTTCCCCGTGCAATTCGGCGGTGCTGCCGGTACACTCGAAAAGCTCGGGGCCGAGGCATCCGTCGTGCGCGCCTCGCTGGCGCAGGAGCTGGGATTGAGCGATGAGCCGCAATGGCAGAGCCGCCGCAGCCGCATTGCCGATCTCGCCAATCTCTATTCGCTGATCTCCGGCAGCCTCGGTAAATTCGGGCAGGATATCGCATTGCTCGCCGAAGCCGGCGGCGAGATCGAGCTTGCGGGTGGCGGCGCTTCCTCGGCCATGGCCCATAAGCAGAATCCGGTCGCCGCCGAAACGCTGGTTGCGCTCGCCCGCTTCAACGCAACGCAGCTCTCGGCCATCCATCATTCCCTCGTTCATGAACAGGAGCGCTCCGGGGCGGCCTGGACACTCGAATGGCTGGTGCTGCCACAGATGGTCATGGCAACCGCCGTCTCGCTGCGGCTGGCGGCGGAGCTTGTCGGCAATATCAAGCGTCTGGGGACAGGCTGATCGCCTTTGCATGAACGCGGTAAAACCGGCTATGCAGAGGCGTCGATTTCAGGAGTGATCCCGTGACCTTTCCCCTCTTCGATCTTTCCGGCCGCCGCGCGCTCGTGACGGGCTCCAGCCAGGGCATTGGTTATGCGCTGGCACTCGGTCTTGCCGAACACGGCGCCTGCATCATCATCAACGGCCGCAACGCCCAGAAGGCGGAGGCTGCTGCCGAGACGATCCGCGAGCAGAAGCGCCACGCCGTCAGCGCTGCCTTCGACGTGACCGATGCCGATGCCTGTCGCTCGGCGATTACCTATATCGAGGCCGAGATTGGCCCGATCGATATCCTCATCAACAATGCCGGCATGCAGTTCCGCACGCCTCTGGAGAATTTTCCGGTCGAGAAGTGGGACGAACTCTTTCGCACCAATGTCTCCAGCGTCTTCTACGTTAGCCAACCGGTCGCGCAGGCGATGATCAGCCGCGGCCGCGGCAAGATCGTCAACATCGCCTCGGTGCAGGCCGAGCTCGCCCGGCCGGGTATCGCGCCCTATACGGCAACCAAGGGTGCCATCCGCAATCTCACCCGCGGCATGGCAACCGACTGGGCGAAACACGGCCTACAGGTCAACGCCATTGCGCCCGGCTATTTCAAGACGCCGCTCAATCAGGCGCTTGTCGACGATCCGAAATTCTCCGCGTGGCTTGAAACCCGGACACCGGCTGGCCGCTGGGGCAATGTGGAAGAATTGGTGGGTGCGGCCGTCTTCCTGGCGTCGGATGCATCGTCCTTCGTCAACGGCCATATGCTGATGGTCGACGGAGGGATTACGGCGTCGCTCTGAGGTTAATCGCCTCCACCGTCACCACCGCCGTCACCTCCATCGTCGCAATCAACACTCGCTTCGAGGCCACCGTCAGCTTGGCCGGGAACGAGACGCCCTGCGGCAAATGCGACGATGAGGATGGAAACGACCGCGAGGCCTATCAGGATCTCCGTGACTGGAGACATGTTCACTCCAAAGGTTGCGCAAGGAAATAATCTCAGCGATTTCCGCGAGAAACAAGAACATCTCAATATCGCGCACGCCTCAATCCGCAACGATATTGCCACGTCGCATCAGCCCCATCAGAATCAGTGGCAGCAAGGTCGTGATGCAGATGGCGATGAAGGCCATTGCCATGCCAAGGCCGATCGAACCCTGCTCGAACTGCCGCCAGATGAAGGTCGCGATCGTCTGCATGCCGACGGGTGCAACGACGACGGAAGCGACAAGCTCACGCGAAGCAAGCGCGAAAACAAGCAGCATGGAAGAGGCGAGGCTGGGAAAGATGAGCGGCAGCAGGATGCGGCGGAAGGCGGTGATGCCATTGGCACCGCAAACGCGGGCAGCCGCCTCCAGATTGTCGCCGATCTGTTGGAAAGCTGCGGTGGTATAGCGCACCGGCTGCGGCAGCAGGATGCAGCAATAGGCAAGCAGCAGGATGAAAGCGGTGTTGTAGGGCGTGATGGGCAGACCCGGCATGTTCCAGGCGAGGATGAGGCCAACGGCAACGACGATGCCCGGCAGGGCGTTCGGCAGGATGGTCATGACATCGATCGCCGTGCGGCCGGACATCTTCGTCTTCACCACAGTGTAGGCGGCCGTCACGCCGATCAGGCCTGTTATCAGCGCCGTGCCGATGCCAAGCGAGAAGCTGTTGACCAGCGCCGTTACGGCGCCGGCGCTGTTGCCGAAGACAGCCATGAAATTGTCGAGGCTGACATTGTCGAAGGCGAGGCCGCCGGAGATCGTGCGCGCCAGCGCTGTTGCGAGGATTGCAAGCAGCGGTACACCGGTCGCAAGGAAGGCGACGACGGTAAACGCGATCATCACCGGAACCTTCAACGCGCCGAGCGGTCGCTTGTCCTTGGCCGTCGGCTTGCCACCCACCGTCTGGTAGGAGCGGCGCGCGAGAATCCAACGCTGCAGCAGGAAAGTGCCGAGCGACATGGCGACCAGCACCAGCGACAGAATGGCCGCACCCGGCAGATCGATCGGCCAGTCGGTGACGCGAAGGTCGATGCCCGTCACCAGCACCTGGAAGCCAGCTCGACGGCCGAGCGCTGCCGGCGTGCCGTATTCCTCGATGGCAGCGGCAAAGACCAGCATCAGGCTTGCCGTCAGGCCCGGCGCCGAGAGCGGCAGCGTGATGCGCCAGAAGGCGCGGACCGGCGAGGCACCGAAGACGCGGCCGACATCGGCATAACGTGCGCCGACGGCCTCGACCGTTCGCGATACGGCGAAATAGACGACCGGGAAGGTGTTGAAGGCCATGACCAGCGTCATGCCAAAAATCGAAAACAGGAAGGGCGCCAGATTGAAGCCCGCGAGTTGCTGCAGATAACCGCGCGGCTGCAGGGTCATGATCCAGCCGAGTGTGGCGATATAGGGCGGGATCATGAAGGGCACGAGCAGCAGCACGTCCCAGAGCGGCGCAAAGGGAATTCTGTAAAGGGCGCGGAAGACGCCCAGCGGCACGGCGACCAGGGCCGAAGCGAGCACCACGCAGCAGCCGAGCAGGATCGTATTGCCGCCCATGCGGATCAGCGAGCTGTCGGCGAGCGTCGCGTAGAGCGAGGAGAAAGGGCTCGCGAAAGAGCCCTGTCCGAGTTCTGGGAAGATGCCTTGTAGCACCACTGCGATGAAGGGAACGGCAACGACGACAACAAGACCTGCTGTTGCCAGCCATGCGGCCGGAGCCGTGCCGCCGATGCCGTTTCTTCTCATATGGCTAGACCTTACTTGCCGCCGAAGAGCTCGGCGAAGGTCTTCAGCGTTTCCTTGCGCTTACCGTAGACCGCAGCCGTGTCATACTTCAACAGCGTCAGGTCGCTGATCACCGGACGGCTGGCGGCAACGTCGGTGCGCGACGGCATCAGCATTTCACCGGCAACCAGCGCCTGACCTTCGTCGGAGAGCATGTAGTCGATGAACTTCTTGGCGTCGTCCTGGTTCTTGGACCAGCTCATGATCATGGCCGGGCGCGGCGCGATAACCGTACCGGACTTCGGGAACACGACTTCGACGGTCTCGCCCTTCTTCTGGGCCGCGAGAGCGATGTAATCGACAGCACCGAAGACGACAGCCTTTGCACCCTGCAGAACCGGGTTCAAGGCGTCAGCATTGGCGCCGGCGATGATGGCGCCGTTGGCCTGCAGGCCCTTGAAGAGCTTCCAGTCGTCCTGGACGGCGAGAGCGGCGGTCAGTTCGAAGGAGGAGCCGGACTGCGCCGGGTCTGGAATATTGACGAGGTCCTTGTATTCCGGCTTCGTCAGGTCGGCCCATTCCGCCGGCTTCGGCGTGCCGCTCTTGCTGTTCCAGACGATGCCGAGAGCCGAGATGCCCTGTGCAACGGCGCCTTCGGACTTGAGGAAGTCCGGAACCTTGGCTGCGTTCGGGCTCGCATAATTGACGAGCCAGCCGCGCTTGGCGAAGTCGTTTGCCGTATCCCAGGACGCCGAGATGACGACGTCGACGACCGGATTGGCGGCCTCTGCTTCGATACGGGCCATGACCTTTCCGGTCGTTGCCTGGAAAACATTGACCTTGATGCCGCTCTGCTTGGTGAAGCCGGTCGACAGTTTGTCGATCAGACTCTGCGGGCCGGCGGTGTAAACGGTGACGTCGGCATGGGCGACGCCGGCCATAAGGGCGGTGGCGATAACGCCAAAAGTGATGCTCTTCAATGACTTAAACATGTTCCAATTTCTCCTCTATGACTTGGGGTCTTTTCTCTTGAAACCAGCGGATCTGTGCAGCGTCGATCGCAAGGCCGATCGTTTCGCCGGGACGCAGCCTCGTGTGGCTCAGAAGCTGCAATTGCATGCCCGGCAAGCCGGACAGCGAAACACTTGCCAGATGCCCATCGCCGCGGAACTGCGAACGCAGGACGGTGGCTGCGAGCCGATCAGGTGAGGTTTCGCCGGCCGAGATGGAGCCGACGGGGATCAGCACGCGGGCGCGGTCACCGGCTATGCCGTCGGCTTCAGTGAGCACGATATTGCTGCCCTTGAAATGCCAGGCCGGGCCGCGCCGCTCGATATCGGCAAGGCAACCAAGCCGCAGGAAGTCGGCAACCTCGGGGGTCGCCGGCCGCTCGATCAGATCGTCGGGCGAGGCAAGCTGCTCGATCAGACCGGAACGCATAACCGCGACTTCATCGGCAAGCGTCAAAGCTTCGCTATGGTCATGCGTCACGTAGATCGCGGTCAGGCCGAGCGTGGAGATAAGCTCGGCGAGCTCGCCCACCATGTTTTCGCGCAGTTCACGGTCGAGGTTGGAAAGCGGCTCATCGAAAAGGATAAGCTGTGGTTCGGCGACGATCGCGCGGGCAATCGCCACACGCTGCTGCTGGCCGCCAGAGAGATCGCTCGCACGCCGATCGGCATAGGCTGAAAGACCGACGCGCTCCAGGGCGCGCATCGTCCGGGCCTGGCGCTCAGCCTTGCCGACCCCACGCATTTCGAGCGGGAAAGAGACATTGCCACCGACCGGCAGATGCGGCCACAGCGCGTAGTCCTGAAACACCATGCCGAGCGCGCGCCGCTCGGGCGGCACGAAAGCGCCGGTCGCACCGTCGGCAACTGTCGTGCCGGCGATCGATACGGAACCCTTGGTCGGCGCAAGCAGGCCGGCAACCAGCCGCAGAAGCGTGGTCTTGCCACAGCCCGAAGGACCAAGCAGCGCCAGCGTCTTGCCCCTTTGCAGAGAAAAATCAATGCCCTTGAGGATCCGTGTCGACCCGTAACTCAATTCCGGACCCGCCGCGGCAACGGCAGAGGACGAACGGATCGAGGGGGCGTTCATGGGCAGACCAAATGTCGCTTTAAAGAAAGTATGGCGACATTTAGGCATCCTGGATGACAGGATTGCGACACATATATTTCAGTTTTGTGACAAAACCGCACACGCACGAAGACGCTGGTGTTTCCTATTGTGATCTATGACGAAGATAAGCATGCGCTCCCGGCGCGTGCTTCGCCGCCGGCTATTTCCGACACGTTTTTCTTGCCGCCTCGCCTTGAGCACCGTCAAAAGCAGGGAGATTTGCATTTTCGGTCGCGCGCAACCATTTAGGATGCATGATCCGCGGAAATGTCGCGACCTCGCTCATGCCGGAACGTTTACAGAAAACGAACCATACCGGCTTGCATTCTGAGCCAAAAGCCGATTGCTTAGGAAAATCTACTTCTTCTTCGGCTAGCCGTTGGAAGAGTGCGAGGGGATATAGGCAAACCCGTGGAATTCTGCAGCTTCGAATCGGGATCGATGGTGACTACGATGGCGGAGCGGGAAAGCTGGTTTGAAGGAAGATGAGTAACGATCTGTTTCAGGTAAAATTTTGGGGCGTACGGGGAAGCATTCCCGTGTCAGGCCCGGAATTCGACCGCTATGGAGGCAACACCTCCTGCATTGAAATCCGCTGCGGCGAGCACCGGATGCTGTTTGACGCGGGCTCGGGCCTGCGTGAAGCCGGCCTGTCGCTCATCGCTGATGATGTCCACGATGTCGATCTCTTCTTCAGCCACTGCCACTATGATCACATCATCGGCCTGCCCTTCTTCAAGGCGATCTACTACCCGTCGATCAACGTCAACATCTGGTCCGGCCATCTGGACGGCAAGATGAGCACGCGCGAGATGGTCGAGCAGTTCATCAGCCCGCCCTGGTTCCCTGTGAAGACCGACATCTGTCAGGCGACGATGAATTTCCGTGATTTCCATGCCGGCCAGACGCTGACCCCGCATGATGGCGTGGAGATGCAGACCTATATGCTGAACCATCCCGGTGGTGCGATCGGCTATCGCATCCATTGGAAAGGGCGCATCATATCGCTGATCTACGACATCGAGCACACGCCGGGTAGCTACGATCCGGTGGCGCTGGAGATGATGAAGAACGCCGATCTCGTCGTCTATGACTGCACCTATAATGAAGACGAGATGCAGCGCTTCAAAGGGTTTGGCCATTCCACGTGGCAGCACGGTACCGAACTTGCAAAAATGGCGGGCGCGAAGCGCTTCGCCCTGTTCCATCATGCGCCCTCGCGCACCGATGAACAGCTCGCTGTCATGGAAAGCCAGGCGCAGGCCGCCTTTGCCGGCGCCTTCGCCGCCCGTGACAATCAGGTCATCGACATCTGATCCTGTACGAGTGCGGCTGCCGAGACCCATTCCACCGCGGGATGGCCGGACGTCGCCTCGAAGAGCTCGGCAAGGAAATCCCACGCCGCCGCATCATGCACCAGGTGATGCGCGAGCACGCCTATCGGTTCGCTGCTGCCCGCGAACCTGTCCTGCAATTCGGCGACCAGTTCACCGATCAGGTCTGCCATCGGCCGGCCGCCGCGTGTACCGTGCCAGTCCATGAGGTCGACATGGGAATTGACGATGGCAAGCGGGCTTTCCCCCTTGACGCGTCCGTAAGTCGAAAGGGATTCGAAACCGAGCGCCGGCAGCTTGGGTATGAGACCCTTGTCGATGCGGTTCCAGGGCGGAACCAGCATGGCCAGAAAGCGCGTCGGGTAAAGGCCCTTCAGCTTCAGGAGGCCTTCGTAGAGCTCACCGAGAATGGTTTCTTCCAGACGCGCTCCGCCGAGCTCCTGCTTCTTGTCGTGGGGTCCAGCATGATTGTGATGCGACCAGCCGTGAACCGCCACGCTGACATGCGCCTCGCCCGCTAGCCGCTGAGCCAGCGGCGCGCCGGTAAAAGCCGGGATGACCGCAAGCGTGACGGGGATGCCGTGGCTTTTCGTTTCGGAGAGCAGCCGCTCCAGCGCCGCCGTCGGCTCGGTCGCATCGTCATCCCGCAGCCAAAGCCGCGCCACGCGGCCAGCGGCGCGCCAGCGCTCCAGTTCCCGATACAACGGCTCGTGGATGGTGCTATCGATCATCTGCTGCTCCCGCATGATTGCATAGGATCAAATCCAGTTCTTTCGCCGCGCCGGCAAGCGAACGCTCATCGATGACGAAGCGGCGGGCCGCGGATGCCATAGCGTCACGGAGCCCCCGGTCATCCAGCAGTCCGGCAACGGCCCGCGCATAGGCTTTCATATCGCCATCAGGCGTCAATAGGCCGGTCATATCGGCCTCCACCACGGCAGGCACGCCGGCGGTCTTCTGCGCCACAACAGGAAGGCCCGCCGCCTGCGCTTCGAGATAGGCAAGTCCATAGGCTTCGCCGCAACCCGGCCAGACATAGATGCTGCCCTTCGCCAACAGTACGGCAATCTCGTCCGGCTCCCTTTGGCCGAGCCAGTCGATACGGCCGGGCGCAAAACCGGCAAACAGCGCCTCCACCTCAGCCCGCAGCGGACCGTCACCGATGATGCCGAGTGTCCATGGACGCTCCGCGATCATGGAGAGTGCCGTGGCGAGCATCTTGTAGCTCTCCATCTTGTCGCCGGCCCGCATCATGGCCACGGTCATCAAGCGTTGCGGATCGGGGGCGGGCGTTATCGCCTCGAAGAGCGCTGTGTCGATGAAGGGCTTTATTCCGGCGATACGCGCTTCGGGAAAGACGTCTTCCAGTCCTTTCCGGTCGCGTTCGGTGAAAGCGATATTGACCGCCGCCTGACGGATCGCGTCCCCCACCGGTTTCTGGAAGAACGCCCAGCCCAGCCCATCACGTTTGCGCGAGTAGGAGGCTTCGGCCGTGACATAGGGAATGGCGAATTGCTCCGCGATCGCGGCGCCGAGGAGATCGGGGGATTTGTAATAAGGATGATAGCAGAACCAGAGTTCCGGCCTCGGCTCCGCCCGCCATTTGCGCCGCAGCCGCTCGAGTTCGCCATCCGCCTTCGCCAGAACCTCAGCCGCCGCCTCCGGCGAGCCGGCATGGACACGGAATTCGGACACGACCTCGACAGAATGGCCAGCCATCTGCAGCGCCCGGATCAACAGCCGCGCCATCAGCCGGTCGCCCGAGGGCACCGGATGATCAGGCGATTTCATCGGCGCGTAAAAAGCGATCCGCATCGCGACACTCCGCTGACGACAGTGTGTTTCCCATCGGCGCTCGCGCCGTAAGCGAAAATTTCCGCTATTGTCACTATCCTTGAACGATACAGGCAGGCATACCGAAGCGATCGTGATTAGACGAGACGATAATTCCGCCCTTTTTCGTCTTCTCTAGTGCATTTGCGATTTGAGCTTCAAGAACAGGAATTGATGACGACGGTCTGGGCCACAGGGATTTTTTCGGAGCGGATGATCAGGAAGGCCAGGCTCGGTTCCGGCCTCGTCATGTTCGTCTTCATCATCCTGCATATGTCGAACCATGCATTGGGGCTCGTTTCGCTGACGGCAGCCGATGATGCACGTCGGTTGTTTCTGGTGATCTGGCGCAATCCGGTCGGCACGATCCTCTTCTATGGCTCAGTCCTTGTCCATATGACGCTGGTGCTGCGCGGGCTCTATATGCGCCGCAGCCTCGTCATGCCGAAGAACGAGATGGCGCAGATCGTTCTCGGCCTTTTGATCCCGCTGCTGCTCATCGACCATGTCGTCGGCACGCGTATCGTCCATGCACTTTACAACTATACCGACAATTACGAGACGATCGTTCGCACGCTCTGGATCAACGCACCTGATAACGGCGTGCGCCAGACTTTCGCGCTGCTCGCCGTCTGGATCCACGGCTGTATCGGCATACATTTCTGGCTGCGCTATCGGCCCTGGTACGACAATTCCTCATCGCTGCTTCTGGCGATCGCAATCCTTCTGCCGGTGCTGGCGCTGCTCGGTTTCGTCGAGATGGGCCGCACGCTGTCCGATCCCTCCTATATCGAGCAAGAATCCGGCCACTACGAAGAAACGATCAATACCCGCTATTACGATGATCCCGAGGCGCGCGAGCAAATCGCGACGATTCGCGCCGTGCTGTACGGCAGCTTCTCGGCAACGCTGGCCCTCGTCATTCTGGCACGGGCGCGCCGCAGGCTGAAAGAGCGGGCGAACCAGGTTGCGGTTCACTATCCCGGCGGCGAGACGGTGCGCGTGCCACGCGGCTTCACTGTGCTCGAAGCAAGC
Organism: Rhizobium sp. WYJ-E13; assembly: GCF_018987265.1. NCBI lineage: Bacteria > Pseudomonadati > Pseudomonadota > Alphaproteobacteria > Hyphomicrobiales > Rhizobiaceae > Rhizobium > Rhizobium sp. WYJ-E13. The sequence goes on from NZ_CP076854.1 coordinate 1,376,853, forward strand.
AGGCTTGGCGGCCTGCCGCATTATTCGGTCTGCGGCGGCAAGGGCCAGTGCTCCACCTGCCGTGTGCAGATCCTCGACGATTATTGGACCCTGCCGCCACCCGACAAGCTGGAGCAGACGACGCTGAAGCGTATCAATGCGGCATCCGACGTGCGCCTCGCCTGTCAGCTCCGCCCGGATAAGGACTTGACCGTCGCGCCGCTGCTCGTGCCGCAGACAGAGGCTTCCCTTCCCGCCAACAGCCAGGAAACCAGCCCCGGCCGCGAGCACGAGATCGCCGTGCTCTTCTGCGACATGCGCCATTTCACCACGCTGACCGAAACCCGCCTGCCCTTCGACGTCGTCTTCCTGCTCAACCGCTATTTCGGGATCGTCGGCAAGGCGGTGGAACAGGCCGGCGGACGGCTCGACAAATTCATCGGCGACGGCGCCATGGCACTCTTCGGCCTCAACACCACGCCTGAGGAAGCCTGCCGGCAGGCGGTAGCAGCCGCAACCGCGATTGTTGCCGAGGTAGAGAAGCTCGCTGCCGAACTTTCCGACGAACTGCCTCTGCCGCTGCAGATCGTCATCGGCATCCATGCCGGCCCGGCCGTCGTCGGCACGATGGGCTATGGGCGCGTGCGCAGCCTGACTGCCGTCGGCGATACGGTCAATGTGGCAAGCCGCCTGGAAACCGCGGCCAAGGAACTCAATGCCGCTATCGTCATTTCCGAGCCGGTCGCGATGCGCGCTGGCATCGATGCGGAAACGGTCGAAAGCTGCGAAATCAATGTGCGCGGCCGGGCACTCCCCTTGAAAGTCTATGTCGTTCCGAGAGAGAAAGCGGCCGAACCGCTCAAGGAAAAACAATAATGTCCGGCCAAGCATGGCTTACTGGCAAATATTGGAAGCGCCGTTTGCGCAAGGCGCGCAATGCGCTGGCCACGCGTTTCTTCGATACCCGCTTTGGCCGCCGGCTGCTGATCGAAAATATCGGGCCGCGCGTCACCTCCATGACGGTCGATGCCGGCGATCACCTGATGAGTTTTTCGCCGGCCGACTATATCGGCCGCAAGATCTTCCGGAAGGGCCATTTCGAACGCGAGGCCGTCGACCGGCTGCTCGTGATCCTGCGCCAGCGCGGCCTGCTGAAGAAGGACAGCATGCTGCTGGAGATCGGCGGCAATATCGGCACGCAGACCGTCTATTTTGCGCTCGCCCGGGCCTTTGCCGGGATCGTCAGCGTCGAACCGGACCCGCGCAATTTCCGCCTTCTGGAACAGAATATACGTCAGAATGGACTTACGGATGCCGTGCGCCTCGTCAACTGCGCCGCCGGCGAAGGCGAAGGCAAGATCGATTTCTTTCTAAACAGCGCCAATCATGGCAAGAGCAGCGCCATTCGTCAAAGCGCCAGCGATCAGAAGATCAGCGTTCCGGTGCGGTCTGTGATCGGCATCCTCGATGGTCTCGGCATCGACCAAGCGGCCATCGGCCTCGTCTGGATGGATATCGAGGGTTACGAGCCGGTTGCCTGCCGCTCGATGCTGCCTTTGCTTGCCCGCCGCGCGCCTCTCTATATGGAATTCACGCCGCTCTTTTACGGCCCCGAGGGCACGAAAGCCTTCATTCGCACGCTCGCCGGCTTCTACGAGGATTGCCTCGTGATCTTCGAGGACCACGAGAAGGAGATGAAAGTCCGTGATCTGCCGGGCGAATTCAATCAGTATGACGTGCTATTCCTGCCTTAGACCGAAAAAGTGCTATCCGGCTGACTGCATCGCCAGCGATTGATGGCAGTGCACGCCAGCAAGCACGCCTGAGGCAGAGGCAAGCGTGGCATTATGCATGGCGCTCGCCGCATCACCGGCAGCAAAGACGCCCTTGACGGACGTTTCCTTGTTATCGCAGGTTCGGATGACAGGGCCAAACGGGCCATCGTCGAAGACACAGCCGAGTTGTTCGGCGATCGGACTGGCCATCGCGGTTTTCGGAGCGATGAACACGGCATCCAGCCGCACGACCCGGCCATCGGCGAGGCGAACGGCCTCGAGCCTGGGACTATCGCCCAACAATTCCACGACAGGGCTGCGTTCGATCCGTACACCGCGAGCGGTCAGCCGTGTGAGTTGCTCTTCGTCGGGCTCGAACAGCGCTTGGGTAAAATAGGTTGTCTCTCCCCAGTCGGGAATCAGCATGGCCGCATGTGCCGAATGCGGATGGCTTGCGAGAACACCGAGCTTGCCGCCGCTCACCTCATAACCATGGCAATAGGGGCAGTGCAGCACGGAACGGCCCCATCGGTCCCGCAGGCCGGGGATCTCGGGCAGCGTGTCTCTGATGCCGGTCGCCAGGACGATGCGCGCGGCCCTTTCTTGGCCACCGCCCTTGATATCGATCGCGAATTTGCCGCTATCGGTACGCGCCTGAACAACTTCCCCGTCGCGGATGATGATGTTCGGATAAAGCGAAAGCTGCCGCTTTCCCTCCCGCATGATCGCCTCCGGCGCCTGGCCATCCTGGCCCAGGAAGCCATGTGACGCCTGCGAAAACCGATTGCGCGGCGCGCCGGCATCGATCAACAGAACCCGTCGTCGCGCCCTGGCAAGCTGCATGGCTGCGGATAGGCCAGCGAAATTTCCGCCGATGACGATGGCTTCGAATGACATGGACCTCTCCTTTGACGCCGCTTCAATCATGAACCAACATAAGTTACATGAAATGGCGCAGTCAAGCAGCATGTCACTTGTCTTGTTACGATCCGCTTGTGATAATGACCCATTCGATTGAAGGGAATAGAACTTCATGCGCAACGACAGCCGCCTTTCACGCATGCTGCACGTGTTGATCCACATGGATCGGCATGAGCATTCGGCGACCTCCGAAATGATTGCAAAGATGCTGAACACCAATCCCGTCGTCGTGCGCCGCACCATGGCCGGCCTTCGAGAACAGGGCTATGTCCGTTCCGAAAAGGGGCATGGCGGGGGCTGGACGCTGGTGCGCCCGTTGTCGGAAATCACGCTGCTCGATGTCTACAATGCCATCGGCGAACCGCATCTTTTCGCCATCGGCCCGGCCGACGATCAGCCGAAATGCCTCGTGGAACAGGCTGTGAATGCGGCTCTCGAAGATGCGATGAAGGAGGCGCAGGCCCTGCTCCTGCGGCGATTGGGCAGCGTGACGCTGGACGAAATCGCGGCCGACTTCGAGGCAAAATATGCCGCGCTTTCGGCTGCGTCCTATTCCTGCGTCTCATAAGCGCGGATCATTTCCTGCGGTAGAGGAAATACCGGCCTTCCTTGATGCCGCCGGGCAGAGGCAGAGGTAAAAGCTCGGGATGTTCCAGCGGCAGGCCGCTGACGGCAATGCCGTGATGGGTCAGCACGCCGGCCATCAGTTGCGGCAGCCAAGTCAGCGTCACGGCATCGATCTCGTCATGGCCGGTGCCGATATCGGCATGGGCCAGCGCGGCATTGATCCCGAGGAACGTCTGGCCGGTATCACGGATATTGCCGGTCACCATATTTTCGGCCGGCGGCGTGGACGCGGAATAGGAGCGTATTTCCCAATCGAAGGCGATAATGCGACGGTCGGGAAAATGCTCGCGCAGATGGTCGTAGGTGCGGCCATTGCCGAGGCCGAATTCGAGCACCGGCCCCTCCACCTCTTCCACCAGATCGATGATGGCATTGAGAATATCGCGTTGAGCCGACAATCGGCGAATGAAGCTATCGAGGCGGCTCATCTTGTCCTGTCCGTCATAAAATATGTCAGCGGTGCTACCATATCGATGCGGTGCAAGTCGATTGCCGGAACCACAAATTGCCGTTGCGGCGGTACCACGGGTCTGTGATAAACTCGGCCCCATGAACGAGATATCCAGCGACGCATTCTTCGCCAACGTGCCTGTCTTCAGCGACTTCGAAGGCGTGACCGATGAGAGCAATTACCAGCCGCTGCCCGAAGGGTGGGTGCTGGCGATGGCCGATATCGTCGGCTCGACGAAGGCGATTTCCGGCGGCCGCTACAAGGACGTCAACATGGCCGGTGCCAGCGTCATTTCCGCGGTGCTGAATGCCGTTGGCAAGGGCGACTATCCCTTTGTCTTTGCCGGTGACGGCGCGTTGATCGCCTTGCCCGCTTCGCTTGAGAAGGAAGCACGCGCAGCACTTGCCGCGACACAGGTCTGGGTGAAGGAGGATCTTGACCTCGATCTTCGTATCGCCATCGTGCCGATCACCGATATTCGCGCGGAAGGTCTCGATGTACGCGTCGCTCGCTATTCGGCAAGTCCTTACGTCACCTATGCAATGTTTTCCGGCGGCGGCACGCTTTGGGCCGAAAAGAACATGAAGATGGGCCGGTACGGCGTCGAAAAGGCCGCGCCCGGCACTCGGCCGGATCTGACCGGCCTCTCCTGTCGCTGGAGCCCGATCGAGGCCCGCAACGGCGAGATCGTCTCGATCATCGCCGTACCGGGCGAAGCTGGTCCAGGGCCGGAATTTCAGGCTCTCGTCGCCGGCATCGTTTCCATCACCGCCGAGCAGAACCGCAATGGCCATCCGGTGCCGGAAGATGGGCCGGAGTTTGCTTTTTCAATGAGTGCCATCAATCGCGAGGTGAATGCGACGGCGCCCAAAGGCAGACGACTGCGGCAAAAGCTGTTCATCTTCCTGCAGACCGGTTTGTTCGTTTTCCTGCACAAATTCGGCCTCACCTTCGCTCATTTCAACGCGCGCCGCTACAAGCGGGACATCGCGGGTAATTCGGATTTCCGAAAGTTCGACGACGGACTGAAGATGACCATCGACGTGGATGTAGCTCATCTCGCCCGCATCGAGACGCTGCTGAAGCAGGCGCAGGAAAGAGGCGTGGCTCGCTACGGCCTGCACCGCCAGTCATCGGCACTGGTGACATGCTTCGTGCCGACGCCACTGTCGCGCGACCACATGCACTTCATCGATGGTGCCGCCGGCGGTTATGCCGTCGCCGCCAGCCAGATCACCGGCAAGCAGCTTTCCGGCGCCCTCGTTCCGCCTTGATAACGTGATCGCCAGTAAGGCCGAGCCGGCTGAAGACGTTTCGGGTATCGACAATCAGTTTGGCGCTCCTCGAAAGAGCCGCATAGTCGATCATGTCGTGATCGGTCGCGATGAGAACCGCGTCGTATCCCGCAATGGCTTCCGGCGTCAGGTCGATGGATTTCCGGCCCTTCAGCGCCTGATATTCGCGCGTCGGCGGAATCTCCGCGACGAAGGGGTCATGATAATCCGCCTTGCCGCCACGTTCCTCGATGATTTCAATGAGGCGCAGCGACGGACTTTCCCTGATATCGGCAACGTTCTTCTTGTAAGCCAGGCCAATCACGAGGACGCATGAGCGGCTGAGCGCCTTGCCGGCACGAATATCCAGCGCCTCGGCCAGTTTGCCGACGACATAGCGCGGCATCGCCGAATTGATCTCGCCGGCAAGCTCGATGAAACGGGTCGGCAGTTCGTATTCGCGCGACTTCCAGGTAAGGTAGAAGGGGTCGATCGGAATGCAGTGGCCGCCGAGGCCGGGGCCGGGGTAGAAGGGCATATAACCGAACGGCTTGGTCTTGGCCGCGTCGATGACTTCCCAGACATCGATCCCCATTGCCGCGTAAACGGTCTTCAGCTCGTTGACGAGTGCGATGTTGACCGAGCGGAAGATGTTTTCGGTGAGCTTCACCGCTTCCGCCGTCGCATTGGAGGAGACAGGAACGACGGTCGAAACGGCTGTCCCGTAGAAGGATTTCATCAGCGACAGGGCATCTGCGCCGTCACCTGCAACGACCTTGGGGATGGTCGCGGTGTGGTAATGCTGGTTGCCGGGGTCCTCGCGCTCAGGCGAGAAACCGACGAAGAAGTCGGAACCGGATTTCAGCCCGGTCTCTTCGAGAATGACCTTCACGATATCATCGGTGGTGCCGGGATAGGTGGTCGATTCCAGCACGATGAGCTGGCCCGGCCGCAGATGGGCGGCGATCGACCGCGACGTCGCTTCCACGAAGGAGAGATCGGGATCGCGATGTTTGGTGAGCGGCGTCGGCACGCAGATAACGACCACGTCGCAATCCGCAAGGCCGGCGAAATCGGTCGTCGAGAAAAAACGCCCCGCATCGATCTCGGCTGTCAGCGCCTCATTCGTCACCGCATCGATATAGGAGCGGCGGGCATCCAGCGCGACGATCTTCTTCGGGTCGATATCGAAGCCGGTCACAGTAAAGCCGCTGCGTGCCACAGCCATCGCAAGCGGCAAACCGACATAGCCAAGGCCGATAATGCCAGCGCGCGCCGTGCGGGCCTCAATCTTCTTTGAAAGCGTCTTGAAGGTGGAAGAGCGTGCGTCCAAGGCCATGCCTCTTGCGAAAAGTGAATCCGAACGCTGATCTAATGCATGATCGCGGCAAATTAAACCCGGCCTCTTCGCAGCGCCTTTCCGTGCCGCGCCCTGGACTCATTAGCCGAGTGTGGCCGAAATGACTCGGGGGGCGCTATCCCGGCAACCGGGACGCACAAAAAAATTCCTGATCCCATTGTTTCGCACTTTCAGCGTGCCTATTTTGCCAGATGATAATGAACCACTTTGCAAAGATTGCTCGCCCGTTTCCAGGAGGTCGGAAGCTGGCGGGTGTCAGTGCCGGGTCATCGGCACATCGTTGACACGATAATACCGCTCGTACATCCTGAATTCTTTGCGATCTGCTCATCGTGAATGGGCAGGTCAGGGTTGTTTTGTCTTCGGGGATGGACGTGCGACATGAGGATAATACCAAGAATGAGCACGATCGAATCCAGCGTATCCTCCATTTTGTTGGACCGTGTTGCTGAATGGCTGACGAATTCTTCGCTGGCCGGTGACGACCTCGAAAACATCGTGCGTGGTTTCTGCGAGCGGCTTGCGTCCGCCGGCCTGCCACTCGCGCGCGTGCACCTGACCTTCTCGATGCTGCATCCGCTCTACGACGCACTGAGCTTCACCTGGAAGCGCGCGAGCGGCGTAACCATCGAAGGCTTTCGCATGCCTGCCGGTCAGAAGCCGGATCGTTTCCTGCAGAGCCCCTATTTCTACCTTCTCGACAACAGTCTGCAGCATATCCGCCGCCGCATCATGCCTGACGGCCCGAATGAATTCCCGATTTTCGAGGATTTGCGGCAGGAAAAAATCACCGATTATCTCGCCTTCGTGCAGCCGTTCGGTGACGGCTCGGTGCAGGGCATGATGGGTTCATGGTCGACCGACAGCCCGGCCGGGTTTTCCGACGACATGATCGATGCGCTGCTGCGCATGCAGAACCATCTGGCGGTCGCCGCCAAGATGGCGGTGCTTGCCAAGCTCGCCAACAATATGCTGACCACCTATCTCGGCGGCGATGCCGGCAAACGCGTGCTGAACGGCCAGGTTCGCCGCGGCGACGGCGAGACGATCCGTGCGGCCCTCGTGATGGCCGACATGCGCGAATCGACCATGTATGCCGAGAAGGAGGGCCGGCAGGCCTATATCGATACGCTCAACCAGTTCTTCGATGCGATCGCCGCACCCTTCAACCGCAATGGCGGCGAAATCCTGAGCTTTCTCGGCGATGGCTTTCTCGCCGTCTATCCCTGCGGCCGCCACAAGGACCCGTCCAAGATTGCCTGCGAGGCAGCGCTTTCCGCCGTACATCACGCGCAGGCGCGAGTTGCCGAACTCAACAAGGATCGCGAGACGAAGGGGCTTCCAAAGATCGGCTACGGCATCGGTCTGCATGTCGGCAACGTCATGTTCGGCAATGTCGGCCTGAAGGACCGCCTCACCTTCTCTGCCTTCGGTTCGGCGGTGAACGAGGTGCAGCGCCTGCAGGTACTGACGAAGAAATATAGCCGCGAGGTCGTCGCGAGCCAGGCCTTTGCCGGCTATTGCGGCGGCGAATGGATAACGCTCGGCGAAGAAAAGCTGCGCGGCATCCGCCAGAAAGTGACGGTGCTGCAACCGCGCGCGCCGGCCTCTGCCATTCACGTCGACGAAGGTTTCCGCGAAGCCGTTCAGAACGGCCTTTCGGAAGCCGAACAGGTCATCATGCTTCACCGCGACAAGAAACAGGTAAAACGCACGCCGATCGAAAAATTCATTCAGTAACCACGCGCCAACATTGCAGCCGTTTTAGCCGCTGCGTCGTATATGAGAACCCTCCCATCAAGCGCCCTGTAAAACGGGCGCATGTGCTGCTTTTTCCCATGTCTGTCATCAACTGGACACCCCGTTTGCGGTACGATAGTGTGCCTTAACGGGAACACATAAAGACTGGGAATTTCATTGGTATGGCGTCTGCAGCCGACTTGTTGCGTGTTGAGAATCTGGATGTCGCCTTCTCCGTTTTCGGCGACCGGCTGCGCGTCGTAAAGGAAGCCAATCTCCGCATCCTGCCGGGGAAAGTGACTGCCCTCGTCGGCGAAAGCGGCTCCGGCAAATCCGTCATCAGCCAGGCGATCATGGGCATCCTGCCGGCCCCGGCACATGCAAGTGGTCGCATCCTGTTTACCGATCCGCTGGATGGGAAGGCGACGGATATCCTGGCGCTGTCGCGCGATAGCGCTGAGATGCGCGACCTGCGCGGCCGCCGCATGGCGACCATCTTCCAGGAGCCGATGACGTCGCTCTCACCGCTCCACACGGTCGGCAACCAGATCAGCGAGGTTTTGCTGATCCACACGGACGCCGATAAGAAAGAAGCGCGCGAGCGCACCGAGGAAATGCTCGGCCTCGTCGGTTTTTCCAATCCCAAGCGCACCTACGACATGTATCCGTTCGAACTCTCAGGCGGCATGCGTCAGCGCGCCATGATCGCGATGGCGCTGATCTGCAAGCCGGCGCTGCTGATTGCCGACGAGCCGACGACGGCACTCGACGTGACGATCCAGGCGCAGATCCTCGAACTGCTGCGCGACCTGCAGGCCAAGCTCGGCATGGCCATGCTGCTCATCACCCACGATCTCGGTGTCGTCGCCAATATGGCCGACGAAGTGGTGGTGATCTATCACGGCGAAATCATGGAAGCCGGCCCGGTCGAGGCAATCTTCCGCAATCCGCAGCATCCTTATCTCAAGGCCTTGATGGCCGCGGTTCCGCATTTCGACATGAAGCCAGGCGAGCGGCTGAAGGCACTTCGCGAGGTTCCGGTCAATCTGGAATCGCTGATCGGCAAGAAGAAGTCGGTCGAAAAGGAAGCGCCGGGCGTGCTGCTTTCCGTCGCCAATCTTTCCAAGACCTACAAGACGCGCAAGCGCGGCTTCTTCGGCGGGCAGGAAGCGGCCATCGTTCATGCCGTCGATGATGTCACCTTCGATATCCGCCGTGGCGAATGTCTGGGGCTGGTCGGCGAATCCGGCTGCGGCAAGACGACGGTCAGCAAGATCCTGATGCGCGCGATCACCCCGGATAGCGGGGCAGTCGTCTTCAACGACGGCAACGAGGTCATCGACGTCCTCTCCGTCAAGGGCTCGGAACTGCAGGACCTGCGCACCAAAATCCAGATGGTGTTCCAGGATCCGGTCTCCTCGCTTTCGCCGCGCATGACGGTGCGCAATATTCTCAGCGAACCGCTCGAAATCCATGACCGCGGCAACAGTGGCGAACGCAAGGCCAAGGTCGAGGCGCTGATGGGCGCGATCGGCCTCGACCGGCGCTATCTCAACCGCTATCCGCACAGCTTCTCCGGCGGCCAGCGCCAGCGCATCGGTATTGCCCGCGCGCTCGCTCTCGGTCCCAAGCTCATCATCCTCGACGAACCGGTCTCGGCCCTCGACGTCTCGGTTCAGGCACAGATCCTCAATCTCTTGAAAGACCTGCAGAAGGATCTGGGGCTCACCTATCTCTTCATCTCGCACAACCTCGCCGTCGTGGATTATATGGCCGATCGCATCGCCGTCATGTGCAAGGGCCGTATCGTTGAGATCGCGCCCCGCGAGATCATCCTACGAAACCCGGTCCACCCCTACACGAAGTCACTGCTTGCCGCCGTTCCCTTCCCGGATCTCGACCGGCCGCTCGACTTCAAGGCGCTGCAGGAAAACGGTGCAGCCGACAAGCAGAACTGGGGCAGCGTCTTCACGGCCGATCATGACGATGCCTCCGAACTCGCCTTTGCCGACCTCGGCGGCGGCCATCTGGTGCGCGCCCGTAAGGGCGCCGACGCAAAGGAGCTGGTCTGATGGTGACGCGCCGCATCTTTCTCGGCGGCCTGATCGGCTCGGCTTTCGCGCCTTCGGTGCTGCGGGCACAGCAGATCGCCGAACCGGAAATTTTGAAGGCCAGGGTCGCTGACGGCAGCCTGCCGCCAATGGCTGAGCGCATTCCGACTGAGCCGCGTATCGTCAATCTCAAGGAGATGGGCCGCGTGCCCGGCACCTATGGCGGCAACGTGCGCACCATCATCGGCGGTGTGCGCGATATCCGCTACATGACCGTCTACGGCTATTCGCGGCTGGTCGGCTACGACACGAAGCTGCAGTTCCAGCCCGATATCCTTCGTGACTTCACCTCGGAGAATGACACGGTCTTTACCTTCTACCTGCGCGACGGGCACAGATGGTCTGATGGGCATCCTTTCACGGCCGAAGCCTTCCGATACTGGTGGGAAGACGTCATCCTCAACAAGGAACTGACGCCCGGCGGCGGCGCGCTGGAGCTACGTCCACATGGCTCCCTGCCGCGCTTCGAAGTGCTCGACGAGCTGATTGTGCGCTATAGCTGGGACAAGCCCAACCCGGTTTTCCTGTCGGCGCTTGCCGGACCTCTGCCGCTCGTCATCTATGGCCCAGGCCACTACCTGAAACAGTTCCACAAGGGCTTTCAAGACAAGGCCAAGCTCGAGGAGCTGATGAAAAAGAACCGTGCCAAGAAGTGGGCCGATCTGCACATCAAGATGGCGCTGGCTTCCCGGCCCAACAATCCCGATCTGCCGACGCTCGATCCCTGGAAAAACCGCACGGCTCCGCCGGCCGATCAGTTCGTCTTCGAGCGCAATCCGTTCTTCCACCGCGTGGACGAAAACGGCATGCAGCTGCCCTATCTCGACCGCTTCATCCTCAACGTCTCGTCTTCCTCGATCATCGCCGCCAAGGCGGGTGCTGGCGAATCCGACTTGCAGGCGACCGGCATAGACTTCAACGACTACACCTTCCTGAAAGCGGCGGAAAAGCGCTTCCCGGTGAAGGTCGCTCTCTGGAAGATGGCGCGCGGCTCGCGCATCACACTGTTGCCGAACCTCAATGTCGCCGACGACGCCTGGCGCGCGCTCTTTCGCGACGTGCGCTTTCGCCGGGCCTTGTCGCTGGCGATCAACCGGCATGAGATCAACATGGTGGCCTTCTACGGTCTCGGCAAGGCGAGCGCCGATACGGTGCTGCCGGAAAGCCCGCTCTTCAAGCAGGAATATGCCGACGCCTATGTGGATTTCGACCCTGACACGGCCAACAAGCTGCTCGACGAACTCGGCCTCGACAAGCGCGACAGCGATGGCATCCGCCTGCTGCCCGATGGACGCCGCGCCGAGATCACCGTCGAGACAGCCGGCGAGAGCAATCTCGACACGGACGTTCTGGAGCTCGTGCACGATCACTGGGCCGACGTCGGTCTGGCGCTTTTCACCCGCACTTCGCAGCGCGACGTCTTCCGCAATCGCGCCATGAGCGGCTCGATAATGATGTCGATCTGGTACGGGCTGGACAACGGCGTGCCGACCGCCGACATGTCTCCTTATGGACTAGCCCCTACACTGGATGACCAGCTTCAATGGCCGCTCTGGGGCATGTACTATCTTTCGGCCGGGCAGGAGGGCAAGGCGCCCGATCTGCCGGAGGCGGCCGAGCTTGTGGATCTCCTGAACCAGTGGGGCGCAAGTGCTACGACGCAAGAGCGTGAGGTTATCTGGCACAAGATGCTGTCCCTCTATACCCAGCAGGTTTTTTCGATCGGCCTCATCAACAGCACGCTGCAGCCGATCCTCAGATCCGCCAAAATGCAGAACGTGCCGGAGCATGCGCTCTACGGCTTCGATCCGACCTCCTTCCTCGGCGTCTACATGCCGGACACCTTCTGGTTCAAGGAGGCCTGAGCGATGATCCGCTATATCCTCTGGCGTATCGCCGCCATGGTGCCGACCTTGCTTGTGATATCGGCGTTGGTCTTCGTCATCATCGAACTGCCGCCCGGCGACTTCTTCGAAAGCCAGATCGCCGAACTGCGCGCCCAGGGCGAAACCGCCAACCTGCAGGAAATCGAGGAGTTGCGCCATCAATACGGCTTCGACCAGCCGGAGATCATGCGCTACTTCTTCTGGGTCGGCGGCATGCTGCACGGAGATTTCGGCTATTCCTTCGAATATCAGCTGCCGGTTTCCGACGTCGTGGGCGACCGATTGTGGCTGACGATCCTCGTCTCCTTCTCGACCATCCTTCTCACCTGGCTGATTGCCTTCCCGATCGGCATCTATTCGGCAACCCATCAGTACAGCTGGGGCGATTACGGCCTGACCTTCCTCGGCCTGCTCGGCATCGCCATCCCGAACTTCATGCTGGCACTGATCCTGATGTATTTCGCCAATGTCTGGTTCGGACTTTCCATCGGCCATCTAATGGACCAGCAATATCTGAACGAGCCGATGAGCTGGGCTAAGGCGCGGTCCATCCTCGCCCATCTCTGGATCCCGGTCATCATCGTCGGCACGGCGGGGACCGCCGGCATGATCCGCCGCCTGCGCGCCAACCTGCTCGACGAGATGCAGAAGCAATATGTGACGACGGCGCGCGCCAAAGGGCTGCATCCGGTGCGCGCGCTGGTCAAATATCCGCTGCGTATGGCGCTCAACTTCTTCGTCGCCGATATCGGCTCGATCCTGCCGTCGATTATTTCGGGCGCCGAAATCGTCGCCATCGTTCTGTCGCTGGAAACCACGGGGCCGATGTTAATCAAGGCACTGCAGAGCCAGGATATGTATCTTGCCGGCTCGTTCCTGATGTTCCTCGCCTTCCTCAACGTCATCGGTGTGCTGATTTCCGATATCGCGCTCGGTTTCCTCGATCCCCGCATCCGTCTGCAAGGCAGGAGCACCAAATAATGTCGCCCCTACCCGCTCCCGGTGCGCCGCTGCCGCACTATGTTTCGACCGCCCCGTTCGACCCGATCGCAACGGAGACCATGACATCCGCGCAGTCTCGTATCCACCTTGCCTCGCAAAAGCAGCTCATGTGGTGGAAGTTCAAGCGCCACAGGCTGGCGCTTGCATCCGGCATTTTCCTCGCCGCCGTCTACCTGATGATCCTGATCGTCGAGTTCCTGGCGCCTTACGGGCTGCATACCCGCAACGTCGATTTCATCCATTCGCCGCCGCAGCGCGTCCGTCTTTTCGACAGCGAGGGCAATTTCGTCGGCCCCTTCGTCTATGGCCGGAAGATGACGCTCGATATCGATACGCTGCACCGTCTCTATACCGACAACCAGAACGACATCCAGCCGATCCGCTTCTTCTGCCGTGGCGATGACTACAAGCTCTGGGGCCTTGTCGCTTCCGACTTTCATCTCGTCTGCCCCGCAATCGGCGGTCAGATGTTCCTACTCGGCACCGACCGTCTTGGCCGTGACGTGCTTTCACGCATCCTTTATGGCGCGCGCATCTCGCTCACCATCGGGCTGATCGGTATTTCCATCAGTTTCGTGCTCGGTATCGTGATCGGCGGCCTTGCAGGCTACTGGGGCGGTATCTTCGACCTCATCGTCCAGCGCCTGATCGAAGTGCTGCAATCCCTGCCTTCGTTGCCGCTCTGGATGGCGCTCGCCGCCATCATGCCGGTGACATGGAGCCCGATCGTCATCTATTTCGGCATCACCGTCATTCTTGGCATCATCGACTGGACGGGTCTTGCCCGCGCCGTGCGCTCCAAGCTTCTGGCGCTGCGCGAGGAAGATTATGTCCAGGCAGCCCAGCTCATGGGTGCCAGCACGCCCCGTGTCATCGGCCGGCATCTCGTGCCCGGCTTCATGTCGCATCTCATCGCATCCGCCACCATTTCCATTCCGGGTATGATCCTCGGTGAGACGGCGCTCTCCTTCCTCGGCCTCGGCCTGCGGCCGCCCATTACCAGCTGGGGCATCCTGCTGACGGAGGCCAAGAGCGTAAGCGTCATCGCCTTCTATCCATGGCTACTGTTCCCAATCGTTCCGGTTGTGCTAGTGATTTTGGCATTCAATTTTCTGGGAGATGGCTTGCGCGATGCGGCAGATCCCTACAAATAGCGTCGAGTTCGACGGGCTGCTTCGCGTCCGTCGCCTCGTGGCCTCCGATTTGCGGGGGTGGTAGAAGTATGTCGTCCACCTCAGAGGGCACACACATGGCCAGACGCCTCGAAGATGCACGCATCCTTATGTACAGCCACGATACATTCGGCCTCGGCCACTTGCGCCGTTGTCGCACGATCGCCCATGCCCTCGTCGAGGATTATCGCGGCCTGAACATATTGATCATCTCGGGCGCGACGATTGCCGGCGCCTTCGATTATCGTGCCCGCGTCGACTTCGTGAAGATCCCGAGCGTCATCAAGCTTCGCAACGGTGAATATACGTCGCTCGCCAGCCACATCGATCTTCAGGATACGCTGAAGATGCGCGAGTCGAGCATTCGTCACACCGCCGAGACCTTCGAACCCGATATCTTCATCGTCGACAAGGAGCCGATGGGCCTGAAGGGCGAGATCGAGGAAACGCTTGCCTATCTGAAAGCGCGCGGTACCACTCTGGTGCTCGGTCTGCGCGAGATCATGGACGCACCGCATCTGCTCGAAGCCGAGTGGAAGAGAAACAGCGTCATGCAGAAGATCGACCAGTATTACGACAGCATCTGGGTCTACGGGCCGCCGGACTTCTACGATCCGCTTGTCGGCCTCGACGTGCCTGCCGGCGTTCGCCGCAAGATGGATTTCGTCGGCTTCCTGCAGCGTAGCGTCTCCAAGGGCAAGAACTCGCTGAATGCCCGCAAGGACGACTATATCCTGGTGACGACAGGCGGCGGCGGTGACGGCTCCGATCTCGTTCACGACGTGATGAATGCCTATGAGGCCGACGAGACGCTGACCCAGAAGGCGCTTGTCGTACTTGGTCCCTATATGCCGGCGGCCGAACGGGCAAAGCTGGTCAAAAAAGGGGAGAAGATCCCCTATATCGAGGTGATCGAGTTCGACAACCACATGGAGGAGTTGATCGACGGTGCCACTGCCGTCGTCGCTATGGGTGGCTACAACACCTATTGCGAGATCCTTTCCTTCGACAAGCCGGCGCTCATCGTCCCACGCGTCGCCCCGCGCGAGGAGCAGCTACTGCGCGCCCGCCGCGCCAGCGAACTCGGCCTCATCGATATGCTGCTGCCCGAGCAATCTGCTGACCCGGCAATCATGGCCGAAACGTTGAAGCGCCTGCCCTCACGGCTGCCGCCATCAAAGAGCGGCTGCAACATGCACCTCGAGGGGCTGGATCATATTTCCCGCACGGTCGGCATGTGGCTGGACAGCCGAGGACGCCATCTTTCCCTCGTCGGCGCAGAATAAAGAGCCATCCTTTGTCGCCACGCCGCAAGATTCTCGTCGTGCTGAAAGGCTACCCCCGCCTTTCGGAAACCTTCATCGCCCAGGAATTGCTCGGTCTCGAACAGGCCGGCTTCGACCTGACGCTGATTTCCATGCGCCGGCCGACCGACAAGAAGCGTCATCCCGTCCATGACGAGATCAAGGCGCGCGTCGTCTATCTTCCGGAATATCTGCACGAAGAGCCGATCCGCGTGCTGAAGGGTCTTCTTGCCGGCTTTTCGAAACCTGGCTTCGGCGCGCTGATGAAGCGTTTCTTTGCCGATCTGCCGCGCGACATCTCCCGCAACCGCTTCCGCCGGCTCGGCCAAGCGCTGGTCCTTGCGCGCGAATGGCCTGACAACGGCGAGTGGCTGCATGCTCATTTTATCCATACGCCGGCTTCCGTGACGGAATATGCGAGCATTCTGACCGGCACGCCGTGGACCTGCTCGGCCCATGCCAAGGATATCTGGACCTCGCCCGACTGGGACCTCGGCCAGAAGCTCGGAAGTGCCCGCTGGGCCGTCACCTGCACCCGCAGCGGCTACGAGCATATGAAGGCGCTGACGAGGCGCGAGGATGCGGTCCATCTGAGCTATCACGGGCTCGACCTCGCCCGCTTCGGCCATTTCGCGGGTGAGCGCTCGAACCGCAACGGCAGCGATCCCGCCGACCCCGTCTTCATCCTCAGCGTCGGCCGCGCGGTGGAAAAGAAGGGCTACGACGTGCTGCTGCGCGCGCTTGCCCTGCTGCCTGAGGACATCAACTGGCGCATGGACCATATCGGCGGCGGCGAGGAGCTTTCCAAGCTGAAAGAGCTTGCCGCTGAACTCGGCCTTGCCGAGCGCATCACCTGGAAGGGCGCGCTGGCGCAGGAAGACGTGCTCGATCACTATCGCCGCGCCGACCTCTTCGCGCTCGCCTGCCGCATAGCCGCCAATGGCGACCGCGACGGCCTGCCGAATGTACTGGTCGAGGCTTCCAGCCAGCGGCTCGTCTGTCTCTCCACCAATGTCTCAGGCGTACCGGAACTGCTAAGCGACGGCGAGAACGGTCTGGTCGTGCCGCCGGAGGATCCGGCAGCCCTTGCAAAGGCGCTCGAGACGGCGATCCGCAATCCCGATATGCGCAAACGGCTGGGCGATGCGGCGGAGGAACGCGTGCGAGACCATTTCGATTACCATTCCAGCATCCGTCAGCTGAGCGGCCTCTTCGAGGCAGAATGGCAGAAGGCGTCATGACGGCTCCCCGCATCTTCTTTTATGTCCAGCATCTGCTCGGCATCGGTCATATTGCGCGCGCCAGCCGCATCGCCAATGCGTTGGTAAAGGACGGCTTCGAAGTTACCGTCGTCACCGGCGGCCTGCCTGTGCCGGGCTTTCCGGGCGACGGTGTGAAGGCCATCGAACTGCCGCCGGTCGTCGCCAGCAACGTCGGCTTTTCCGGCCTTGCCGATGCCGACGGACAGGCGGCAGGCGAAGAATTTCTGTCCAGACGCCGCGACCTGCTTCTGAAAGCCTTTGAGGAAGCGAAGCCCGAAGTCGTCATTATCGAGGCCTTCCCCTTTGGCCGCCGACAGATGCGCTTCGAACTTCTGCCCCTGCTCGATGCAATCGGAAAGGCCAACCCGCGGCCGAAGCTCTTAAGCTCAGTGCGCGACATCCTGCAGGAAAACCGCAAGCCCGGCCGCGACGAGGAAACCGTCAAACTGGTCAGGGACCATTTCGACGCCGTGCTCATTCACGGCGATCCGGGCTTTGTGCGTCTGGAAGATACTTTTCCGCTGACAGCCGAGATCGCCGACCGGCTGCGCTATACCGGTCTCGTCGCTCCACCGCCGGCACCGGAACCGTCCGAGACATTCGACATCATCGCTTCGGCGGGCGGCGGCGCCGTCGGGCTGGAACTGATCCGCGCCGCCCGCGATGCGGCCGCACTTCTGCCTGCCGATATCAGCTGGCTGCTGATTACCGGCCCCAACCTTCCCACAGCCGACTTTTCCGCATTGTCGGAAGATGCCCCCGCCAATGTCACGCTGGTACGGTTCCGCAAGGATTTCCCCTCGCTGCTGCGCGGTGCGAAAGTCTCGATCTCGCAGGCCGGCTACAATACGGTGGGCGATCTCCTGCGCACCCAATGCCGCTCGATCCTCATCCCCTTCGTGGCTGCGGGTGAGACGGAACAGACCGTGCGCGCCGAACGGCTGCAGGCGTTAGGCCTTGCCGAAATCCTGCCGGAGCAGGGGATGACGCTCGACGACGTCAAGGCTGCGGTCGAAAGGGCACTTGTCGCCCCGCCGCGTCCGGCCGTTTCACTCGATCTCGATGGTGCCGTAAAAAGTGCAGCCATCATTCGTTCAATGATCGGCTGAAACCCTCGCCTATTCTAAAATTCATGTGATATAAGAAAATTTCCGGCGAGAATCGGCGTTTCGACATCAGTCCGCTCCGCCTTGTTTTCGTTGCGATATCGGCGGTCTGACTGCATGGTCCTGTATTCGGAGATTCCCCTTTCTTCAGCATCAGGATCACGGTGCGGACTTTCCCCCACAGTCTGACGGTTAGCCATGGAAAAAAGCCTCGCGCGCTACATCTGGAAGAATACGCGGCTGCAGCAGCTCTGGATTCTGCTGGTCGTCGCAGCCTCCATGGTGCCTTACTTCCTGTCCTTCGATCTGCCGAAGCAGATCGTCAATGGACCAATTCAGGGTGACGGCTTCGAAGGGCCGGGCGCAAGACAGACCTTCATGCACATCGCCTACGACATCCCACTGATCGGGCATGTCGAAATCTTCAAGGGCCTGGAGCTCAACCGCTTCCAGATGCTGATGGCACTGAGCCTGGTCTTCCTGGCGCTCGTCGTGCTGAACGGCCTCTTCAAGTTCTACATCAACACCTACAAAGGCCGGCTCGGCGAGCGCATGTTGCGCCGCATCCGCTTCGAACTCATCGATCGCGTGCTTCGTTTCCCGCCTGCCCATTTCAAGCGGGTGAAATCCGCCGAGATCGCCACCATGATCAAGGATGAGGTGGAGCCGATGGGTGGCTTCACAGGCGACGCCTTCGTCTCACCCGCCCTGCTCGGCGGTCAGGCGATCACCGCCCTTGCCTTCATCATCATCCAGAATTTCTGGCTTGGCATGATCGCGGCTGCCATCGTCGGCGTGCAGGCCATCGTCATTCCCCGCATGCGCAAGCGTCTCTTGGAACTCGGCCGTCAGCGCCAGCTGACCGCGCGCGAACTTTCAGGCCGTGTCGGCGAGATCGTCGACGGCATCGGCACGATCCACGGCAACGATACCTCCAACTTCGAGCGCGCCGATATCGCCACCCGCCTCGGCCGCATCTTCTCGATCCGCTACGACCTTTATCAGTGGAAGTTTTTAGTCAAGTTCATCAACAACTTCCTCGCCCAGGTCACGCCCTTCCTGTTCTATGCGATCGGCGGTTATCTGGCGCTGCAGGGCCGACTCGACATCGGTCAGCTCGTCGCCGTCATTTCCGCCTACAAGGACCTTCCCGGCCCGCTGAAGGAACTGATCGACTGGGACCAGATGCGCCAGGACGTGCAGGTCAAATATGCGCAGGTCTACGAGCAGTTCAATGTCGAGCCGCTGATCGAAAGCCGCATCCAGGAGCTGGCCACGACACCGGTGACACCGCTGACGAGCTCCTTCGTCGTCACAAACCTCTCCGTCAGCGACGACAGCGGCGCACGCCTCGTCGACCATGTCTCGGTTGAGATCAAACCAAACGAGACGGTTGCGATCGTCGGGCCGAACGGCAGCGGCGCGGAAGCCTTCGCCGAAGCGCTTGGCCGGCTCGTCTGGCCTGATTCCGGCCGCATCACGATCGACGGGCAGGACCTGCTGGATCTGCCGGAATCGATCACCGGCCGGCGCATCTCCTATGCAGCAGCCGACAGCTATTTCTTCCACGGCACGCTGCGCGACAATCTGCTCTACGGCCTCAAGCATGCGCCGATGAAGGAACCCGAATATGACGGCAAGGCCGCGCAGGAATACAAGTGGCATGTCGCGGAATCGCAGAAGGCCGGCAACCCGACGCTCGATCTCAACAGCGACTGGGTTGATTACAAGGCAGCCGGCGCGAACGGACCTGAAGACCTGCTGAAGGCGATCCGGCCGGTGCTCGACGCCGTCATGATGTCGCAGGACATTCTGGATCTGGCATTGCGCTCCACCGTCAATACCGAGGTTCATACTGCGCTCGGTAGCCATATCGTCGAACTTCGGAGGTCACTGCGCGAGCGGCTCGCCCAGGAAAACCTCGACGCCATCGTCGTGCCCTTCGATTTCGACGCTTACAACACACAGGCGACCGTCGGCGAAAACCTGCTCTTCGGCACGATGAAACGGCCGCTGATGAACAACCGCCGGCTTGCCGGCCATCCCTATTTCCAGCAGCTCTTCCGCGATACCGGACTGAGCACCGACCTCTATGCGATGGGCCTGGAAATCGCCGAAAACGCGGTGGAACTCTTCCACGACCTGCCGCCGGACCACCCTTTCTTCCAGCAGCTCACCTTCATGACTGCGGATGACATCCCGACCTACCAGGCGCTGCTGCAGAAGCTGCAGGGCAAGCGCTTCGAGGATGCAACACCGGAAGACCGGGCAAGCATCATCCGCCTGAGCTTCGCCTATATCGAACCTCGGCATCGCTTCGGTCTTTTGACCCAGGCCCTGATGGACAAGATCGTCGACGCCCGCAAGCAGTTCCACCAGAACATCCCCGACGATCTCGCCGAGCTGATCGAGCGTTATGATATAAACCGCTTTACGGCCTCCGCGAGCTTGATGGACAATGTGCTCTTCGGCCGCATCGCCTATCAGCAGGCCGATGCCTCCGACCGCATCCGCCTCATCATGGGTGAACTTTTCGATGCACTCGATCTCTACGACGACGTATTGTCGATCGGGCTGGAATTCGATGTGGGTTCTGGCGGCAAGCGCCTGACGGGGGTGCAGCGGCAGAAGCTCAATCTCGCCCGCGCCCTGCTCAAGCGCTCCGACTACTTCATCTTCAACCGGCCGATCCCGGCGCTTGACCAGCGCATCCAGGACCAGATCATCCACAACGTCATCGAAGGCCTGCATGAGGAAGGCAAGCGCCCGGCGATCATCTGGGTGCTGTCCAACGCCAAGCTTGCGGAAATCTTCGATCGAATTCTGCTCTTCGATCGCGGCGGCCTTGCCGAGGCGGGCAACTATCCGGAACTTTCCGAGAAAAACGGGATGTTCAAGGAACTGTTATCGTAATATTCTATTGGGGCGGCAGAGACGGCGCCCGCAAGGCGCTTGGAATTGGTTTTTAGCGCATGATCAAGGACCATGCGGCAGGGGGTTGTAACGCTCATGCTGTTGAGAGATGAAGTCGAAATGCTGCGGCGGGTGCCGATCTTCTCGAGGATCGCACCAGCGAAACTCAAGCTCTTGGCCTTCACCTCCGATCGCATGACCTACCACGCCGGCCAGAACCTGTTCCGCCAGGGCGATGTCGGCGACGCTGCCTATGTCGTTCTGTCAGGCACGGCCGACATCATCGTTTCCTCGCCTGCCGGTGAGATCAAGGTCGCCGATGTCGAGGTCAATTCCATCGTCGGCGAAATCGCCATTCTCTGCGACGTCTCGCGTACCGCGACCGTGCGCGCCACCTCACCACTCGAAGTCCTACGCATCAGCAAGGAACATTTCCTCAAGCTTCTGAGCGATTTCCCGGAAATGGCCGTGGAGATCATGCGCGTGCTCGCCGACCGTCTCAACCATACGACCGCTGAATTGACCGCCGCGCGGGCTGCCAAGCAGCCGCAGATGGCGCAGTAAAGCTCGAAAATAAGATCCCCAAATAAAAAGGCCCGCCGGGTTTTCCAGGCGGGCCTTTTTGTTATGCCTCTATGCGCGCTACTCGCGCTGTTCCAGCGCCCTGCTGAAGGCGAGAGCCGCCAGCGTGCAGATCGCTCCTGAGAGCAGGTAGTAGCCGACGAAGGTCAGGCCGAACTGGCTCGACAGGCTGAGCGCCACCAGCGGTGCGAAGCCGGCGCCGACCAGCCAGGCAAGGTCGGAGGTGAAGGCCGCACCGGTGTAGCGGTAGCCGCGGCCAAAACGCGACGAGATCGAGCCGGTTGCCTGCCCGAAGGAAAGCCCGAGCACGCCGAAGCCGATGATGACGAAAGCGTCATGACCGCTGTTGCCGGCGCCAATCAGGAACGGGCCAACGAAACTGAAGATCGCAATCAGCACGGCGCAGATCGCAAGTTGCTTACGCCGGCCGATGCGGTCGGCGATCATGCCAGAGGCAATGATGGCAACGATGCCGACCATGGCGCCGATGACCTGCACCACCATGAAGGCGCCGATCGGCTGGTTGCCGTAAAGGTTCATCCAGCCGAGCGGAAAGATGGTGACGAGGTGGAACATGGCAAAGCTTGCAAGCGGCACGAAGGCGCCGATCAGGATATCGCGGCCGTGGATGCGCAGCACCTCGAGGATTGGGGCTGCTTCAAGCTCATGTTGCTCCAAGAGCGTGCCGAAATCCTTGGTCATGACAAGCCGAAGACGGGCAAAGAGGGCGACGACGTTGATCGCAAAGGCGACGAAGAACGGATAACGCCAGCCCCATGAGAGGAAGTCTTCCGGGGAAAGATTGGCGACGAAGTAACCGAACAGGATGCTCGCCAGCGCAAAGCCGATCGGTGCGCCGAGCTGCGGGATCATCGCATACCAGCCGCGGTGATTCGGCGGCGCATTGAGAGCAAGCAGCGAGGCAAGGCCATCCCATGCGCCGCCAAGGGCAAAGCCCTGGCCAAGGCGAAAGAGGGCCAGCAGCGCAATCGACCAGTAGCCGATCTCGTCATAACCCGGCAGGAAGGCGATTGATGCTGTCGAACCACCGAGCAGGAAGAGCGCGATGGTGAGCTTCGTGCCGCGCCCGTACAGACGATCGATCGTCATGAAAACGACCGAGCCGACAGGGCGGGCAAGGAAGGCGAGCGAGAAGATAGCAAAGGAATAGAGCGTGCCCGTCAGCCGGTCCGGCGCAAAGGGAAAGACAAGTTGTGGAAAGACGAGTACGGAAGCAAGGCCGTAAACGAAGAAATCAAAAAACTCAGACATGCGACCGATCACCACGCCGACCGCGATGCTGCCGGGCGAAACCGGCTTGTCATCGTGAATGCGCCGCGCATCCCGTTCCAGCGATGAAGATGATGGTCCTAAATGTGTGGCAGTAGCCATATGAAACGCCTCCCTCGTTCAAGGTGCTTTTTACAAAGCACCTCAAGCTGATCTTGTTCCATATTTGCAGCTTATCAAGTCCTTGTTGCGCAAATAGTTGACGCCGAATTCTCAAAAATCGATGCGATGGAAAAATCGCGTGATACCTATCCCGACCTATTCCAGAGTTTTATTGGGCAAAGTCCTGTATTTCGGATATACAAAAATCAGCGTCGGCAAAATTCCTTCTCGTTTCCATCAGGATTTCGCGGCGTTGTGGAGGCTGACTTCTCCTGCGGTGCAAAATGCATGTTGCACTGCGACCAAAGACCTCATATCGCTGCTCGTGCCAGTGCTTTAGTCGGCAATCGAACGAAACAAAAAGAGCTTAGAGACGTGCAAAAACTGCCAAAGTTTTCCCGCCTTCTATTAGTCTTGCCGCTGTTTTTTTTGGCAGGATGCAATTTGGTGGTCATGTCGCCTTCGGGCGATATTGCCACCCAGCAGCGCGACCTCATCATCGTCTCCACGGTGCTGATGCTGCTGATCATCATTCCGGTGATCTTCCTCACGCTGCTTTTCGCCTGGCGCTACCGGCGCTCCAACACGACCGCGAACTACGCGCCCGAATGGCACCATTCGACCCGCCTCGAAATCGTGATCTGGGCAGCACCGCTCGCCATCATTATTGCGCTTGGCGCCGTCACCTGGATTTCCACGCACAAGCTCGATCCCTACCGCCCGCTCGACCGTATCGATGCGGACCGTGCCATTCCGGCAGATACCAAGTCGCTGACCGTCGAGGTCGTGGCGCTCGACTGGAAATGGCTGTTCTTCTATCCCGACCTCGGCATTGCGACGGTCAATGAGCTCGCAGCTCCCGTCGACGTACCGATCGACTTCAAGATCACCGCCTCCTCGGTGATGAACTCCTTCTTCATTCCTGCCCTTGCCGGGCAGATCTACGCCATGCCCGGCATGCAGACGAGACTGCACGCCGTCATCAACAAGGAAGGCGAATATGACGGCTTCTCCGCAAATTACAGCGGTGAGGGCTTCTCGCACATGCGCTTCAAGTTCCACGGCCTGAACCAGGAGGGCTTCGACGCCTGGGTGGCGCAGGTCAAGCAGCAGGGCACGATGCTCAACCGCGACGCCTATCTGAAGCTCGAAAAGCCGAGCGAGAAGGAGCCGGTGCGATACTATGCCCGCGCCGATGCCGATCTCTACGATGCGATCCTCAACATGTGCGCCACGCCGGGCAAGATGTGCGCGAGCGAGATGATGCACATCGACATGATGGGCGGCGGCGGCAAGGAAAGCGAAGAAAACCGCGAAAAGCTGACCTACGACAACCGCCATGCGGACGAAGGCATTGTCGCACCTGCAGCGACCGTGCCCGCAACGGGCGCTCCCGCACGCAGCGAGCCTGCCGAAAGCACCGATGGCAGCAGCATGCAGAACATGCCCGGAATGGACATGCAGCATGATGGCCATTCCATGCCCGGCAATAGCAATGGCGGCGATCCGGCGCCGGCGCAGCTCAACAACAATTAACCTGGCGCTTTGCGTCGCAAGACATAATGAACGGGTTGTTCCATGTTTTCCAATCCTGACCTCCTGAAGTTCATCTTCGGCCGGTTGACCCTCGACGCGATCCCGTATCACGAGCCGATCCTGGTCGTGACCTTCATCGGCGTCGTCATCGGCGCCATCGCGGTGCTGGGTATCATCACCTATTTCAAGTTCTGGGGTTCGCTCTGGAACGACTGGATCTGCAGCGTCGATCACAAGAAGATCGGCATCATGTACGTCATCCTCGCCGTCATCATGCTGTTGCGCGGCTTTTCGGATGCCATCCTGATGCGCGTACAGCAGGCGGTTGCCTTCAACGGCATTGAAGGCCCCCTGCCACCGCATCACTACGACCAGATCTTCACCGCCCACGGCGTCATCATGATCTTCTTCGTGGCGATGCCCTTCGTCACCGGCCTCATGAACTTCGTGGTGCCGCTGCAGATCGGTGCGCGCGACGTCTCCTTCCCGTTCCTCAACAACTTCTCATTCTGGATGACGACGGCAGGCGCCATCATCATCATGATCTCGCTCTTCATCGGCGAATTTGCACAGACCGGCTGGCTCGCCTATCCGCCGCTCTCGGGTGCCGCCTATAGTCCAGGCGTCGGCGTCGACTATTATATCTGGGGCCTGCAGGTCGCCGGTGTCGGAACGACGCTGTCAGGCATCAACCTGATCGCGACCATCGTCAAGATGCGCGCGCCGGGCATGACCTTCATGAAAATGCCGGTCTTCACCTGGACGGCGCTCTGCACCAACATCCTGATCGTCGCTTCCTTCCCGATCCTGACCGCGACGCTCGCCCTCCTGTCGCTCGATCGTTATGCCGGAACGAACTTCTTCACGAACGACCTCGGCGGCAATCCGATGATGTACATCAACCTCATCTGGATCTGGGGCCACCCGGAAGTCTATATCCTCGTTCTGCCGGCCTTTGGCATCTTCTCGGAAGTGGTCGCGACCTTCTCCGGCAAGCGCCTCTTCGGCTACGCCTCGATGGTCTACGCCACCTGCGTGATCATGATCCTCTCCTATCTCGTGTGGCTGCATCACTTCTTCACGATGGGTTCGGGCGCTTCCGTCAATTCCTTCTTCGGCATCACCACGATGATCATCTCCATCCCGACGGGGGCGAAGATGTTCAACTGGCTCTTCACCATGTATCGCGGCCGCATCCGCTACGAGGTGCCGATGCTGTGGACGGTCGGCTTCATGGTGACTTTCGTCATCGGCGGCATGACCGGGGTCATGCTTGCCGTCCCCCCGGCCGACTTCGTCCTCCACAACTCGCTGTTTCTGATCGCGCACTTCCATAACGTGATCATCGGCGGCGTTCTGTTCGGCATGTTCGCCGGTGTGAACTACTGGTTTCCAAAGGCCTTCGGCTTCAAGCTCGACCCCTTCTGGGGCAAGATGAGCTTCTGGTTCTGGCAGATCGGCTTCTGGTTCGCCTTCATGCCGCTCTACGTGCTCGGCCTGATGGGCGTCACCCGCCGCATGAGCCAGTTCGACGATCCGTCGCTGCAGATCTGGTTCATCATCGCCGCCTTCGGCGTCGGCCTGATTGCGCTCGGCATTGCGTCCTTCCTGATCCAGATCGTCGTCTCCTTCAGGAAGCGCGAAGAGCTGCGCGACGACAGCGGCGACCCGTGGGACGGTCGTACGCTGGAATGGTCGACTTCCTCGCCGCCGCCGGACTACAATTTCGCCTTCACGCCGGTCGTGCATGATCACGACAGCTGGTACGACATGAAGAACCGCGGCTATGAGCGTCCGCTCGGCGGCTTCAAGCCTATCCACATGCCGAAGAATACCGGCACCGGCGCGATTCTGTCCGCCATCAGCGTGGCGCTCGCCTTCGGCCTGATCTGGTACATGTGGTGGCTGGTGGTCGTCTCGGCCGTCGCCATGCTCATCGTCGCGATCGGCCATACGTTCAACTACAAGCGTGACTTCTACATCCCTGCGGATGAAGTCATCGAAACGGAAGGCAAGCGCACCAAGCTGCTTGCCGAGCAGGTGTAAGAGACCATGAGCGATCACACTATCGACACGGCCGAAAGGCCTGAATTCTACCTCACGGAAGACCATCATCCGGAGAACAGCACCAATCTGGGCTTCTGGCTCTATCTGATGAGCGACTGCCTGATCTTCTCGGTGCTGTTTGCCACCCATGCCGTGCTCGGCCGCAGCTATGCGGCCGGCCCGTCGCCGGCCGATCTCTTCGATCTGAGGCTGGTCGCCATCAACACGTCGATGCTGCTTCTCTCCTCCATCACCTACGGGTTTGCGATGCTGCAGATGGAGCGCAACGCAAAGGCGGAAACGCTGTTTTGGCTGGCCGTGACCGGCCTCTTCGGCGCAGTCTTCATCGGCCTCGAACTCTATGAGTTCGTGAACCTCATCCATGAGGGCGCAGGACCGCAGCGCAGTGCCTTCCTGTCGTCCTTCTTTACGCTGGTCGGCACACACGGTCTGCACGTCACCTTCGGCATCATCTGGCTGGTCACGTTGATGGTGCAGGTATCCATGCACGGTCTGATCGAAGCCAACCGCCGGCGTCTGATGTGCCTTTCGATGTTCTGGCACTTCCTCGACGTCGTCTGGATCGGCGTCTTTTCCTTTGTCTATCTGATGGGAGTTCTTGGATGAGTTCGCAAGCACCGGCACATGAGGATGCCCACGAGGCTCACCACGGCCATAGTCACGGGCATCAGGCCGGTCACGGCACATTCAAGAGCTACGTGACGGGCTTCATTCTCTCCGTCATCCTGACTGCCATCCCCTTCTGGCTAGTCATGGGAGAGGTCTTCGAAAATCATGTTGTGACGGCGATCTTCGTGATGGTGTTCGCCGCCGTGCAGATCGTCGTTCACATGATCTTCTTCCTGCACATGAATACGAAGTCGGAAGGCGGCTGGACGATCATGGCGCTGATCTTCACGATCATCATCGTCGCGATCGCGCTGTCGGGTTCGCTCTGGGTCATGTATCACCTGAATACGAACATGATGCCGATGAGCCCAGAAATGATGAAGAACATGCCGTAACGGCTGGGGAAATGGGCGGCGGCAACGCCGCCCATTGCGGTTTACTCATGACCGATCTCTCTTCCGACCAACAGGACAGGCCGCGTTCGGCCGTCACACTTGCGATCCTTGGGCTCGGCCTTCTGGCCCTCATCGCTGCCCTGATCACGCTCGGCACCTGGCAAGTCTATAGGCTCTCCTGGAAACTCGATCTGATCGCCCGCGTCGATGCGCGCGTCCACGCCGAACCCGTCGTCCCGCCAGCTCGCGCCGACTGGGGCAAGGTCAATGCCGCCGATGACGAATATCGGCGAGTGACGGCAACAGGCGCCTTCGAAAACGACAAGGAAACGCTTGTCACCGCATCGACAGCGCTTGGCGCCGGCTACTGGGTGCTGACGCCGCTTCGGCTCGCGGATGGCAGCGCGATCCTCATCAATCGCGGCTTCGTGCCGACCGACCGCCGCGACCCGGCTTCACGACCGGAGAGCTGGATTGCCAAACCCGCAAGCGTCACCGGGCTGATGCGCATGAGCGAGCCGAAAGGCATGCTCTTACGCTCCAACGATCCGGTTGCCGACCGCTGGTATTCGCGCGATGTGCCAGCCATTGCCGAAAAGCGGGGCATCGCAGATGTCGCGCCGTTTTTCATCGACGCGGACGCGACGCCCAATGCCGGCGGCTTGCCCGTCGGAGGGCTGACGGTCCTCGACTTCCCGAACAACCATCTTGTCTATGCGATCACCTGGTATGTGCTGGCGATCATGGTGGCGGGGCTGCTCGTCTATATCGTGCGAAACGAGATCAGGGTACGCCGGGGAACATGAGCGATCACCCTGATCGGGACGGCAGGCTTCTCGACTTTCATCATGAAGGCGAGTCGTCGCCGTCTGTCGTTACCAAGTCAGTCGAAGCTTAGTCCGCTGTTATCTTGGTGTGCCGTCACACAGCGTCCCTGACTTGGGCGTTTGCGACGGTGATTGTCTTGCGCATGACTGCGGTAAGGGCCAGGAAGAACTCTCCCGAATTCAGGAACTTGAGTGCGCTGGATCCCCATGACACGCACAGGAATTGTCTGTTGACCTCAATCCTCGCCGCCTCTCCTTCAATCAAGGATTGATGTTCATCTTCGGGCAGTTCGGAGATGTCGATCGGCTTGAGATCGACGGCAAGGTTGGTCGCGGTGATCACCTGCTCCATGAACTTGAAGGTCGCCATGGAAGGATGGGAATCAATAGGCCTCTGCGCGTCAAGCGATTGCCCGCCCGATCGCTTCGGCAAGCTGGGCTTGTGAAAAGGGTTTGCCGAGGCGTGGCACGTCAATGATACCGACGCCTTCGGGAATTTCGGCAAAGCCCGTCGCAAGGATGACAGGCATATCTGGCCATTCGGCCCGGATTGCGAGCAGCAGTTGCGAACCGGTCATGCGTGGCATGGCATGATCGGAAATGACGAGATCGACCTCTTCGTGGCGAAGAATATCGAGCGCATCGGCGCCGGCGGTCGCCTCGAATACGGTGTGACCGAGATCTTCCAGCATGAGGGCCGTATTCATCAAGACCAGCCCGTCGTCATCGACGGCAAGAATGCGCAGCGGTCGCGAACTGATTAAGGTCTCGGGCAAGGATTGTTCAGGCTGTTCGACCACGCATTCGGCTTCCGCGACCGGGAACCACAACTCCGCCGCCGTTCCCTCCCCGAGCCGGCTTTTCAGAACGAGCCTGCCGCCGGACTGGCCGGCAAGACCCTGCACCATGGAAAGGCCGAGCCCTGTGCCCTTGCCGACACCTTTGGTGGTGAAGAAGGGCGTAGTGGCCTGCTTCAGCGTCTCTTCGTCCATACCTTCCCCGTCATCGCTGACGACGACACGAACATAATGACCGGGCGGCAGATTGCCGTCCTCCGACGCGACCTCTTCTGAAGCGCTGATCCTGATACGGCCACCACCCGACACGGCGTCACGGGCATTGACGACGAGGTTGAGTACGGCCGTCTCGAGCTGGTTCGGATCGGTGGCGATCGCCGGCAGACTCTCGGGAACTTCGGTTTCAAGCGAGGCGATCGGGCCGAGGGAGCGCGAAACCATGTCCATCATACCGCGCAAGAGCTCGCAAGCATCAATCGTCTCCACCTGCAACTCCTGACGGCGGGAAAAGGCGAGCATGCGCTGGGTCAATGCCGCGCCGCGCTGGGCGCCGAGCATGGCATTGTCGACAAGCGGCGACAGAGCGGGGTCCTGCGGCATGCGCTTCTTGAGGATTTCGAGGCTACCCAGCACCGCCATCAGCAAATTGTTGAAGTCGTGCGCGATACCGCCGGTCAACTGGCCGATCGCTTCCATCTTCTGCGCCTGGAAAAGTTCTTCGCGGGTCCGCTCCAGCGCACGCTGCGTTTCCAGCTTCTCAGTGATGTCGCGAGTAATCTTGGCAAAACCGATAATCTCGCCAAAATCGTCCCTGATCGCATCGATCACTACACTGGCCCAGAAGCGGGAGCCATCCTTGCGCTGGCGCCAGCCTTCCTTTTCGAGCCGTCCGTCGCGGCTGGCGATGGCCAGTGCCTGCTGAGGCAATCCGTTAAGGCGATCCTCATCTGTATAGAAAGTGGAAAAGTGTCGGCCAATGATCTCTTCTGACCTGTAACCCTTGATGCGCTCAGCGCCGGAATTCCAGCTCGTCACGTTGCCTTCGAGATCAAGCATGTAGATCGCATAATCGGAGACGCCCTGAACGAGAAGGCGAAACTGCTCTTCGCTGCGCCTCAACGCGTTCTCGGCCTCCTTGCGTTCAGTCAGGTCGCGGGTGATCTTGGCAAAACCCATCAACTCGCCGGACGCATGGCGGATCGGATCGATGATGACATGCGCCCAGAAGCGCGTGCCATCCTTGCGCTGGCACCAGCCTTCCCCCTCGAAGCGTCCTTCCGTCACGGCAATTTTAAGCGCCCTGGCGGGCAGACCGACCTGCCTGTCGACATCGACGTAGAAACAGGAAAAATGCTGGCCGAGGATTTCGGAAGCGCGATAACCCATGAAACGCTGGGCGCCGGAATTCCAGCTCGCCACAAGACCTTCGGGGCTTAGCATGTAGATCGCATGGTCGGTAATCGCATCGACGAGCACCCGGAAACGCCCCTCGTCTTCAAGAGACGTATCATATCGGTTCAAGGCTTCCATCGGCCCCCGCTAAACGATTCACCAGCGCAGTTTAACGCCGGCAGGGGCTTATAGTTCCAGCTGAACGAGGAATTTCCTCAGACGGCCTGGCTCTGCGGATAGAAGCGTGCCGCAATTCGCTCCGAAGCCGAATAGGCCTGCGTGACGATCTCAGGCACGAGATCGATGTCCGGCAGACTGCCGAGACCGAGCGGACCAACCGCAAAGAGTCCATCAATCGACGAGCCGTCGTCCAGGAACGGTTCGCCGCGCGCATTGACCGCCAAGCCAAGCGCAAGCTCGTCAGGCATGGCGAGACGCGCCGCAAGCAAGCTCTGAATCAGAGGAGCGGAGAGATCAGGCGCATGACAACGGCAATCGATGATGCGTTCGGCGTGGATGACCACTTCGCTGGACGAACCGGCCGGCATGAAGAACAGGCCGCTGAGACCCCGGCGCCCGGCGCGACCACGCCTGAGCACGGTGCGGCCCTCGGTAAGTTCGCGCTTCAGGCGCAGATGCATGGTTTCCGGCAGGCGGTTGCGGTGGCTGTCATAGATCGCCCGCAGATGCCGGTTGAACTGACGCTTCTGGCGCGCCGGCAACGAACGCCAGAGCGAACGGGCGTGCCTGCGAAGGCCGTTCATGACCGACTGCCAGCTTCGCCCCTCCTCTTCCGCCTCGCGGCAGGCCTGGCGGATGAAGCTGACGATGTCCGGCAGGCCTTGCGGCAGCGCCTCGGCCGGGAAGACCGGATCTGCGGAATTCGGCGTGTGGCTCTGCGGCAGGAAACCGTGCCGTGAAATGATCGTTACCTGCCCGGCATAACCGGAGTCGCGAAGCTGCAGCAGCTGGTCCACGACGCGAATGCCACTGCCGAGAAGCACCGTATGAGGACGCGCAACAAGGCGCTGCGCCCTGACCGGTGAGACTTCCTGCTCTTCGGCCTCGGAGCGAGGCAGGCCGTAGCCGGTCGCGAGGATAACGGTATCGAAAAGCGGATTGGCAGGATTGGCACTTTCGAGCAGGAAGCGGTTGCCATGGCTCCTGCGGATTGCCACGACCGGATCGTGACAGACCTGGACAGTAATGTCCCGACGGGCGGCCAGCGCTTCGGAAAAGCGCTGGTAGACATAATCGCTGAAGATTTCCCTGGGCACGAAGATCTGCCGGAAGCCCGGAATCGCGGCAGGCACGGCGGCGCGGAACTCGGCATTGCTACAAAGCCAGTCGTTGAAATCGTCGGGATCGCCGAGCGAGACGGAGAGGTCGCGAACGCGCGTATTGAGAATGGTGGACGACCGTGCCGAGGAGAGTGCCTGACCGCCGTTGACTGTGGAATTCGGATCGAAAAGCTGGAGGTGGAACGGCGTACGCACGGTGCGCATCAGCGCTACCGCCATCATCATGCCGGAAAAACCACGGCCGACGATCGCAATACGCGGCACAGCGGAAATTTGCGCCGCCGCAATCGCTTTCCCGGAAAAAAGTCCCTGAACCGTCATCTCAACTCCCTTGCGGCTCATCCGCATGTGTCTCGATCGAGGTTTCAACGCAGAACATCTGAAGCCATGCGTTGGGCAGGTTCATGCGGCCATGCAAAACAATCGCCGCTAAATCGGGTTCCGTCCGGAACCATGACAGGCTGGAGAAGACGCCCTCACCCTGCCCCATAGTCTATTAAACTAGTCGTGTATGAAAGCGTGAAAAGCACAAGGTAGCAAGAAGTTTATTTTACCACCTGCCCAACACCCTGATCCAAAACGGAAAATGAGTCCGGCCTAGGCGAGGATTTCGGCGGTGAAGGAAAACCGCGTCGTTTGGCCCGCAGCAAGCACCATCGTATAGGGGCGGCCCTCCAGATCGTCCGGACCGCCATCTTCGGCGGCTGTTCCGTGCCAGGGCTCGATGCAGAGGAAGGGAGCGTCGGGCTTGGTCCAGAGCGCCAGATTGGGCAGGTTCTCGAAGCTGAAATGCATGGCCGGGCCACCTTCGGCCTCATAACGCAGACCGGAGCCTGCACCTTCGGGGAAGATCATCGCATCCTGCTCGAACATCGAGTGGTCGAGCACCAGGCTGCCAGCCATGAAGGGCGAGGCAAGTTTCTTCGGCGATATCAGCCCTCCTTCGAGCCTTCGCAGCGCCGGCTCGGCACCATTGTCCAGCGTAATGGTATGCGGCTTCTTTGCAGCACCCGGCAGCGGCCAGAGAAAGGCCGCATGGAAACCGAGGCCGAAAGGCATCGAGCGGCTGTCGCGGTTTGTGACTTCGGCGGCAACGGTCAGAGCCCGGCCTTCGACGCTGTGGATGACGGCCAGCAGGAAATCAAAGGGATAGACCGCCTTCGTCGTCTCTGAAGCGGCAAGCTCGTAGCGGCAGCTCGTCTCGGACGAAGATGCCAGCGCAAATTCACTGCGGCGGGCAAAACCGTGCTGGGCCATCGGCGCGCACTGGCCATCGACTTTCAGGATATCGTTCGGCGCCTTGCCGACCATCGGAAACAGGATCGGTGAACGACCAGTCCAGAAGGCGGCGTCACCATTCCAGACCCAGGAGCGCCCATCACTCGATGTCAGCGCCTGCATTTCCGCACCGAGCGAGGAAACATCGACCTTGAGAAACTGATTTGCAATCCGGATCGTGGATGACATCGAAGCCTCTTCGTGCTGGTTGGCGAGCGGACCATACATGCCCGGAAGGAGGATTTCCACCGGCGATGTGGAGCGCCGAGATTTTCGTTTTCGAGCCGGAAAATACCCCTGCTGCGTGTGGCGGCGGGGCCGACGGTAACGCTGCCATCCAATGCGAGGAAGGCTCACGTAAAAATAACCGGCTGGTGAATTCTTTACTTGAACCCCCTGCCGGAATCGGCAAAAGTGGGTGTGCTATCAATCCCTTCATGGATTTGCCTTCTTTCCGGGCCATTTGGTCCGAGCACACATCTATTGGAAAAATACCGTGAGCAGCGATGCGTCCATACGCGCGACGAAGCCTTCGGCTTCGATGGCGCTTGCAACCGCGGCGGGGTGGGGCAAGGGCCTCTACACACTGTTCCGCATCACCGTCATGGCCTT
The DNA here is from genome assembly GCF_018987265.1 of Rhizobium sp. WYJ-E13. Lineage (NCBI taxonomy): Bacteria > Pseudomonadati > Pseudomonadota > Alphaproteobacteria > Hyphomicrobiales > Rhizobiaceae > Rhizobium > Rhizobium sp. WYJ-E13. Next base: position 1,410,524 of record NZ_CP076854.1, read on the forward strand.
CCGCCATCCCTGGCAAGCCGGTTTCGCCATCGGCGCCACGCTGATCGCCTCAACCTTCCAGCTGCTGATCCCTCGCCTGCTCGGCCAGGCCGTCGACCATACGCAGGTGGCGCTTCACGGAGGTACGATCGGACAGCACGCGCAGGACGCGCTTTTGACGACGGCGCTGCTTCTGCTCGGCGCCAGCGTGCTGCGCGGCATCTTCACGATGATCCAGAACTACTACAGCGAGGCAGTCGGCCACCATATGGGCTACGAGCTGCGCCTTGCCTGTTACGAGAAAATCCAGCGCCTCTCCTTCTCTTTCCATGACAGCGTGCATTCAGGTGATCTCATTACCGTCGGCCTGCTCGATCTCGAAGGCGTGCGCATGTATTTCTCGACGGCGCTCGTGCGCGTCTTCCTGCTGACCATGCTGATCGGTATCGGCGCCTATATGCTGCTCTCGACCGACGTGGTGCTCGGTCTGCTGGCGCTCTCCTTCGTGCCCTTCGTCGGCTGGCGTTCTTCCGTCACCCAGCTTCGCCTGCGCGCCACCTGGCTCGACCTGCAGCAGCGGCTTTCGGTGCTGACGCGCATCATGGAGGAAAATCTCGGCGGCATCCGCGTCGTGCGCGCTTTCGCAGCGCAGGAGCACGAACTGTCGAAGTTCGACGACGCCTCGAAAAATGCGCTGCAACTTGCCCATCAGCGCGTCGGTATCCGTGTCATCAATACCAGCGCCATGACCTTTTCCTTCTTTGCGTCCATGGGTCTGGTGCTGTGGGTCGGCGGCGGCAAGGTGCATTCCGGCGAGATCACCGTCGGCACGCTCGCCTCGTTCCTGACTTTCATGACCATCCTGCAGATGCCGGTGCGCCAGCTCGGCCTGATGGTCAACGCCTTCGCCCGCGCTTCGACCTGCGGTACGCGCCTTTTTGACCTTCTGGATCTTGAAATCGCCGTGCGCGACGCCCCGGATTCGAAGGAGTTGACGGTAACGGACGGTACGCTGCGCTTCGAGAATGTCAGCTTCGCCTATCCGAGTTCGCCGATGCACGAGGTTCTGCACGACGTGAGCTTTGAGGCGAAGCGCGGTGAGACGATCGGTATCGTCGGCCCGCCCGGCAGCGGCAAATCGACGCTCGCGCATCTGATCCCGCGCTTCTATGACGTGACCGGCGGCAAGATCACCATCGACGGACAGGATATTCGCAAGGCGACCCTGCAGTCACTGCGCCGCTCCGTCGCCGTCGTGCAGCAGGATTCCTTCCTGTTCACGACGACGATCGAGAACAACATCGCCTATGGCGACCCCTGGGCCAAGGAAGGCCGAATCGAGCGCGCCAGCGAAAGCGCGCAGTTGCACAACTACGTGCTGGGCCTGCCGACGGGCTACGGCACGGTCGTCGGCGAACGCGGTGTCTCGCTTTCGGGCGGCCAGCGCCAGAGGCTTTCGATCGCCCGCGCGCTGATGCTGAAACCCGCGGTCATGGTGTTCGACGATTCGACCGCGGCGATCGACGCGGCAACGGAACAGCGCATTCGCAGCGCCATGCGCCGCTACGCGGCCGATCGCGTGACGATCATCGTCGCCCATCGCCTGAGTTCGCTGATGCATGCCAACAAGATCTTCTTCATCGAGGATGGCCGCATCGTCGAACAGGGCACGCATGACGAGCTGTTGGCGCTCGGCGGACGATACAAGGCACTTTACGATTTGCAGGTGCGACCGGGCGACGACGCTTTGAGCGCGTAAGAAACCGGCGCAGGAGGAAACAGGATGGCCGAAGAATTGGAAACCGAGCGTCCTGACGTTCGCGAGGATGGCAGGCGCCCGCCAAGGGCGGTCGTCGGATCGCAGCGGGTCGAAGAAGAAATCTTCGGCAAGGTCTTCGATTCCAACATCGTCAAGCGCATCTGGGCCTTCGTGCATCCCTACCGGCGCGATGTGATCCTGTCGGTGATTTCGGTGCTGGTCTTCACCGGTATGCAGCTTCTCATTCCACTGATCATCCGCTACGCCATCGACCATGGCATGCAGCCGGGCGACAATGGCTCAGCACTGACCTTGGCGATCGTCGCCTTCCTGATTGCCATCCTCATCAACTACGGGGCCAGCTACTTTCAGGAAACGCTGGTTGGCGGCGTAGCGGAAAACGTGCTCTTCGATATCCGCAAGGCGATGTTCTCCCATCTCCAGCGCGTGTCGCTCTCCTTCATGGACAAGACCGAGGTCGGCCGGTTGATGTCGCGCCTGCAGGGCGACGTCAACTCGATGCAGGAATTCCTGGAAACCTGCGTACTCTCGGTCGGCGATATCTTCCTGCTCTTCGGCATCGTCTTCGTGATGCTCTATCTCGACTTCAAGCTCGGCTTGCTAACGCTGTCGGTGCTGCCGGTTCTCTTCGTCGTGCGCCTGTTCTGGCTGCCGCTTGCCCGCAAATCCTTCATGGCAGCGCACGAGACGAACTCGGTGGCGAACGGCGCCCTGGCCGAAGCGATCCATGGCGTGCGCGCCGTCCAGAGCATGGACCGGCAGGAGGTCAACTTCACGCTTTACGACGACAAGGCGCATGCCAATCTGCTGACGCATCTGACTGCAGCCCGTTACGCGCAGATCATGGTGCCGATCGTCGATACGCTGACCGGTATCGCCATGGCGCTCGTCATCGTCGTCGGCGGCGCGCGCGTGTTGAACCAGGCGCTCGATGTCGGCGTGCTTGTCGCCTTTCTCTTCTATATCCAGCGCTTCTTCGACCCGATCCGTTCTTTGACCTTGCAATATTCCGTCATGCAGCGCGCCATGGCGTCAGGCCAACGTTTGACCGACGTGCTCGACGTGCCGGTCGAAATCAGGGATGCTCCGGATGCCAAGGTGCTTTCGCCCGACATGGACGGCTCTGTCGAATTCCGCGATGTCGTCTTTGGCTACAATCCGAAGCACCCGGTACTCAAGCATGTGAGCTTCAGGGTCAATCCCGGCGAGACGGTTGCCCTTGTCGGCCCGACCGGTTCAGGCAAATCGAGCTGCATGTCGCTGATCCACCGCTTCTACGAAGTGCAGCAGGGACAGGTCGTTGTCGGCGGCCATGACGTCCGCGAGTTGACGCAGGATTCTCTCGGCCAGCAGATCGCCATGGTGCTGCAGGAGCCCTTCCTCTTCACGGGCACGGTTTTTGAAAACATCCGCTATCACAAGACGGAAGCCACCCGCGAGCAGGTGATCGAGGCTGCCAAGGCTGTCGGCGCGCACGACTTCATCATGCGCTCGCCCCAAGGTTACGACAGCATGCTCGGCGAGCGCGGCGGCAATCTCTCGCTCGGCCAGCGCCAGCTTCTCTCCTTTGCCCGCGCATTGGTGGCCGACGCCAAGATCCTGGTGCTCGATGAGGCGACCGCCAATATCGACAGCTATACGGAGATGCTGATCCAGAAGGCGCTGGTGAAGCTGCTCGAAAACCGTACCGGCCTCGTCATCGCCCATCGCCTGGCAACGATCCGGGAAGCCGATCGCATTATCGTGCTGCAGAATGGCGAAATCGTCGAAAGCGGCAATCACCAGCAGCTCATGAAGAATGGCAAGCTTTACTCGAAGCTTTACAATCTCAACTACGCTTCCTTCGACGATATTCCCGAGGACGTGCTGGAAGAAACGGTGACGGAATCAGCGACCTGACGCCGGCAGTTGCGATTGCGCGTTTGACCCAGCCGAATTCGCCCTGAGGATTTCAGTGCAAAATATAAATTGAGGCCCTGCGCGCCATTTCTTGGCGGGCCTGCCTCAAAAGGTGCAAGATTTGAACGAACAAACGCCGCCGTGGAGCATTTTATGTTCTATAGGGGCGATTTGCGACTAAGGAGAATGTTATGAAGAGAATTGTTGGCAGTCTGTTGATTGCGATGGCCCTTGTGGGCTCGGCTATTCAACCTGCTGCCGCACGCGACCATCATCACCACGACAATACCGGCCGTGCCATTGCCGGCGGCCTGGCAGCTGGTGTCGTCGGTGGCCTGATCGGCGGCGCCATCGTCAATAGCGGTCCCCGCTATGTCGACGGCCCGCGCTACTATGATGCAGGTCCGCCACCGCCGCGGTGCTGGTACGAGGATCGTGACGTCCGCAACCGCTACGACGGCGGCTATCACACCGAAACCGTACGGGTCTGCGATTAACGGCTTCGAGAATCACTTGACGCACTAAAGCGGCATTGACCTGATCCCTCGGTATCGCCGCTGCCTCTCGCCTCCTCGGCCGGGATTGGAGTTGCAATCCCGGCCATGCTCGCCAGAAACTGACGACGGTATTGGTTGCGGCTCATTCCGCCCAGCCGGAAAAATCTCTCATCTGTCATTCGTCTGCAAAGAACCACCGTTAGGTGTCGGCCCGGGCAATTGCACGGCTGTGCCACATGATTGCACCCGCGCAATGGGCAGAGAAAATGGACGGGGATGAATTCCTGAAACGACAAGACTTGGACCGCCCCTCCGGCGCGCCCAGTGTCAACTTACTGCCATCGTTTCTCTCTTCATCATCTGCTGGTGGAGATTGCCACATCGCATCACCCGTCCGCGGCTCATCCAGCACCAGTCTTCAATGCTGATCGTTGAGCGGTGCTGGAAGGCAAATGTTTTTATCGCGCACGGGGCGCGTTGAGGGAAAACCGATGAGTGATGGTCCTGTGAACGACGGCAAGGCACAGAAGAAGGAGCGCATGCGCTTCGTGAGCGCCGAACAGGTGGCGCAGCTTGCCGGTGTTTCCCGCTCGGCCGTATCGCGCACCTTTACGCCGGGAGCAAGCGTTGCACCCGCGACGCGCGAGAAGGTGCTGCGCGCGGCTGAGGAACTCGGCTACCACGTCAACGATCTTGCGCGCGGCGTACTGGCCAATCAGAGCCGTCTTGTCGGCATTGTCGCCACCAAGCCGGAAATCGGCTTCCGCGCCCATCTCGCCGCAGCGCTCGCCAAGTTCCTGATCCAGCGCGGCAGCATTCCGATCCTCATCAACACCGGCCAGACGGAAGTCGAACTGCTGGCCGCCCAGAAGATGCTGATCGGCCATCGCGCAGAGGCGATCATCATCCTTTCCGGCTCGCCGCCGGCAAGCTTCTTCGAGCTTGCGCAGCGCAACGGCCAGCCGCTCATCGTCATCGGCCGCTCCGAACCGGATGCCGACCATGTGCGCGCCGGCAACTCGGAAGCCTCCCGCAAGGCGGCGACAGTCTTTTTCGAGGGTGGACGACGCCGCCTGGCAGTTGCCGGCTCCCACACCGGCACACCGAGCATCATCGAGCGCGAAAGCGCCTTCCTGTCGACGGCCGAAGGTCTGGGCGCAGAAGTGTTCATCGGGCGCGGCGCGGATTCGGATTATGAGAGCGGCATTACCGCGGGCCGCGCCCTGTTTTCGCAAAAGATGCGTCCCGACGCCGTCTACTGCGCCAACGACCAGATCGCCTTTGGGCTGATGGACTATGTGCGGCAGGAGACCAAGCTGCGCATTCCCGAGGATGTCGCCATCATCGGCTTCGACGATGTTCCCGAGGCGTCCTGGCTGAGCTATCAGCTGACCACCTTCCGTCAGGATCCGCTGGTCATGGCGCTGCGCGCCGTCGAACTGATGGAGCGGCGCCTGGCAAATCCGGACTTGCCGCCGGGTTATGAACGCGTCATTCCTGAGCTCGTTTTCCGCCAGAGCTTCAGGCCCTGATTCCTTTCCGAAAGATCCCCATGCATTGCGAATTTCCTGATGATGCCCGCTTCGTGCTTGCCAAAGACGTGATCCTTGATGCGGCAGGTAAGGCGCTCTCCTACTTCTCCGATCTCTCCTCACTGGAAACAGGCCACAAGCTGAACGGCCAGGATGTTGTGAGCCAGGCCGATAAGGCCGTGGAAGCAATGATCCGCGAGCGCATCACCGCCGCCTTCCCCGATGATGGCGTGCTCGGTGAAGAGGAAGGACTGGCAGAAGGTCCTTCCGGTTATCTCTGGGTCGTCGATCCCATCGATGGCACGAGCTGCTTCGTGCACGGCATCGACCAATGGTGCATCTCGATCGCCATCATGAAGGGCGAAGAAACCGTGCTCGGCCTCATCTGCCAACCGACATCGGGCGATCTTTTCGTGGCGAGGAAAGGCGCCGGCGCCTTTCTGAACGGCAAGGCGATCAGCGTCGACAAGACCACCAGGATCGGCACCGGGCTTCTCGGTGTCGGCGCCAATTTCCGCATTCCGCTGAAGCAGGTCTCGATCTTCATCCACCTGCTGCTGGAGGCAGGTGGCATGTTCATCCGCAACGGGTCCGGTGCGCTCATGCTGGCGCAGGTCGCCTGCGGTCGGCTCGCCGGCTATTATGAACCGCATATCAACGCCTGGGACTGCATGGCCGGGCTGTTGATGATCCGCGAGGCCGGCGGCTGGACCGAAACCTTCCCCGGCAAGGGCACTCTTTTGACCGGTGGCCCGGTCATCGCCGCAGCTCCCGGCGTGAAGGACGATCTCATGCGGCTCGTCAGCCGCTCGCTGCAGGATGAATTGGCGTAAGTCCGCCGCCCTGCGGAAAACAGCCTCGGCACATTTGGTGCCGAGGCTTTGATTTACAGGGTCGTCAGGCGCCGCGCGGCACGGCGTCATGCTCCTTGCGCGCCATCACGGTCGCGACGACAAAGACCAGCAGTGCGCCGGCGGCAAGGCAGGCGGCCAGGAAGAACATCGGTGCAATGATGCTTCCCGTCTCATCCTTGATCCAGGGTACGACGTTCTGGGCAACGAAGCCGCCGAGATTGCCGACGGAATTGATGGCGGCAAGCCCGGCCGCAGCCCCCGCCCCCTTCAGGAAGCGCGAGGGCAGGCTCCAGAAGACGGGCTGCGGCGCGAAGATGCCGGCTGCGGCAACGCAAAGAAAAACGAATTGCAGCACGTGGTTCGAAACGAGTGCGGACAAGAGAAGGCAGGCAGCACCGATGAAGGCCGGAATGACGATATAGGGCGTCTTTGCCTTCGCCCGGTCAGCGGCAGCCGGCACCGCCCATAAGGCGATCGCGACGAGCACCCAGGGGATGATGTTGATGAAGCCGTTCATGGTGTTGCTGACACCGAAGGCGCGAACGATCGTCGGCAGCCAGTAGCTGAGGCCGTAAGCTGCGAGCGGAAAGGCGATGTAGCAGAGCGCCATCAACAGGACGCGGGGGTCGACGAGCGCCTTGAAGCCGTTTTCGGCATTGTGGTCCATGCCGGAATTCTCGGATGCAAGCCGATTTGCGAGCCAGTCCTTCTCCTTGTCACTGAGGAAACTTGCACTTTCGGGCCGGTCGTAAAAATAGAAGAAGGTGACGATACCGGCGATGACGGCCGGAATGCCGGTTGCCAGAAACACCCATTGCCATCCTGCATGGCCGAGCAGGCCGTCGAGATCGAGCAGCATGCCTCCAACCGGCGCGCCGACCGCATTGGCAAGCGCGCTGAAGATCATGAACAGCCCTACCATGCGGCCACGATAGGACGACGGAAACCAAAGCGTCAGAAGATAGAGGACGCCGGGAAAGAAGCCCGCCTCGCAGACACCGAGCAGGAAGCGCAGGATATAGAACATCGTCGCATTCTGCGTATAGGAGAGCAGGATGGTGACGATGCCCCAGGAGACCAGGATGCGGGCGAACCAGACGCGTGCGCCGAACCTGTCGAGGAACAGGTTGCTCGGCACTTCAAAGAGGAAATAGCCGATGAAAAAGAGCGAGGCGCCAAGGCCATAGGCATATTCGCTCATGCCGAGCGCATCGACCATTTCGAGCTTGGCGTAGCTGACGTTCTGACGATCGATATATGCAATGAGGTAAAGGATTCCGAGGAATGGCATGAGCCGCCAGGTAATCTTCGAGATCAACTGCTGTTCGTTGACCATGTAAATTCTCCAAATGGTTGTTGCTTTTCTTCTCGATAGATAGCCGCATATCGCAGATTATCAACCGCGCCGAGCGGTTGGGGGAGGCCACCGCATTGACAAGCGATATGTCGACAGTCATGCCTAACGGAGCGGAAGCCATCCATCCCGTCGTATCTCCAGAGAGGTCATCATGACCCTGCCCTCCCCCCGCGATTTCCTGACCTTGCTCTTTTCCGCAGCCGTGCGTGCCGCTGATCCCCTGACCGGCATCACCGCGCATCTGCCGCAGAAACCCAGGGGTAAGACGGTGGTGATCGGCGCCGGCAAGGGAGCGGCACAGATGGCGCGTGCGCTGGAAGGCGTGTGGGACGGGCCCCTCGAAGGCGTGGTCGTTACCCGCTACGGCTATGGCTGCGAAACGCAGAACATTAAGATCATCGAAGCTGCCCATCCGGTTCCCGATGCCGCCGGCCTTGCCGCCTCCAGGCAACTGATGGCGGCTGTCGCAGGATTGAATGAGGACGATCTCGTCATTGCCCTGATCTGCGGCGGCGGCTCGGCGCTGCTGCCTTCCCCGCCCGAAGGGCTGACACTGCAGGACGAGATCCTGCTCAATGAGCTGCTGCTTGCCTCAGGCGCACCGATCTCGGCCATGAACGTCGTGCGCAAGCATCTCTCCACCATCAAGGGCGGACGGCTGGCGGCAGCGACGAAGGCCCGCGTCGTCAGCCTGATCGTCTCCGATATTCCCGGTGACAACCCCGCCCATGTGGCCTCTGGCCCGACCGTTCCCGACAGCTCGACCCGGCATGATGCGCTTCAGATCATCCGGCAATACAGCCTCAAGCTCCCACAGGCGGCTATCGATCATCTGAACTCCCCCAAGGCCGATGCGCCGCGACCGGGCGATCCGGTCTTTGCCCGCCACGAACATCACATCATCGCCTCGGCCGGCGTATCGCTCGAAGCCGCAGCCGAGCTCGCCCGTTCTCAGGGCATAACACCGGCGATCCTGTCGGATTCCATCGAAGGGGAAGCGCGCGACGTGGCGCTGGTGCTAGCGGCGATCGCCCGCGAGGTCGCGGGTCGCGACCGGCCCTTCACGAAACCGGTCGTCATTCTCTCCGGCGGCGAGACGACGGTGACATTGCGCGCCAAGGGCGGCAAAGGCGGCCGCAACTGCGAATTCGCGCTCGCGCTCGCACTGGCGATCGACGGGTATGACGCCATTCACGTGCTTGCCGCCGACACTGACGGCATCGACGGCTCGGAAAACAATGCCGGCGCATTTTCCGACGGCGGTACCGTCAAGCGGCTGCGCGCTGCCGGTCTCGACCCGCGCCGCGTGCTCGATACCAACGACAGCTATTCCGGCTTCAAAGCCATCGGAGACCTGTTCGAAACCGGCCCGACCGGCACCAATGTCAACGACTTCAGGGCGATCCTGATCGTCTGACTGTTCGTCTGCGCAAGATCAGGGTGGTCACCGCTCTACCGATGCGTTCTCGGATAGGGATTTGCCTCCGGCGGCGTCCAATTGGCAAGCGTCGCGGGATCGGGTTTCCATACCTCGACCTTCAAAGGATGGCAGGCGGCCACATCGCTGGAATGGCTTGCGCCGCAATCCCCGCCCGGGCAGGCCGACAATGCTCCGAGAAGATCGATCTCTGCAAAGAATTCGATGAAATCTCCCGGCCGCACGGGACTGGCCTTCATGAAATACTGGTGTGTATCCCTGGTGAAGCCGGTGCACATGAAGACGTTGAGCACATCATGCACATGCATCTCGGCCTGTTGGAGCGGCATGCCCGTATCGGCGGCAAGCGCTCGCGTCAGGTTCGAATGGCAGCAGTGATGATAATCACCGTCCTTCAGCAACCGGTTGGTATAGGGATCGCAGCGGGTGCCGATGACGTCATGAATGCCGGCGCCATCCTCATCCCAACCGTACCAGCCGAGACTGTCATAGGTGATGGTCGCCATGGGGCGCAGATAGGGCAGCGTGCTCCAGAGACGATCGCCGACACCGACATGGGTGGCATGCAATGCCCGCGTCTTGCCGCTGAAAAACCGTTCGGTGAGATCGGCGGCGTTCCACAGATTGAGGTCACCGACCTGTGGGCCGTCCACGCTGACGATGCGGAAGAAATGCCCCTGCGGAACATGGAAGCTGCCCGCCTCGCGCGGCGGCACGATCAGTTCGCTGACCTTCGTCAGCGTTTGCCGGGCACTCTCGAAAAGACTGAGATCGGCCAACGGCAGCGTCTCGACGGGATAGACGACCACGGGCGGTGCTGCGCGTCGCTCGGCTGCGTCAGAAGGAATTGGCACGATCGACTGTTTCGACATCCTGATATTTTCGCTCCGCTGGCGGTTTTCGGGTCTTGTGCCCCGCGAGACACGATAAGTCGATGAGCACTCTTAGCGAGGCTGCGGCATTGGGCAACCGAGATGATTCTTGCGCTATGGACAAGTTTTGCTTAGTCATCTCGACATGAGAAACCTTCCCCTCGCATCCCTACGGGCATTCGAAGCGGCCGCGCGCCACGAAAGCTTTGTCCGGGCGGCTGCCGAACTGAATCTGAATCCCACCGGCATCAGCCAGCACGTGAAGGCAATGGAGACTTGGCTCCGTATCCCCCTGTTTCGGCGTCATAGCCGTGGCGTGACGTTGACGGCCGCCGGCAGGGAATTTGGCGCGGCCGTCACCTATGCGTTGGCGCATATCGACGTCGCCGCCGGGCAGTTGAGGCTGGAAGCAAACAGCCGCCCGGTCAGCGTTGCGTGCATTCCCTCCATGGCAGTGCGATGGCTCATTCCGCAGCTGCCCAGGCTGAGAATTGCTTTTCCTGAAATCAGGATCAACATCGTCTATGCGCTGGATGCCAGGACGCCCGAAGCGGCCGGTGCCGACCTGCTGATCTGCCACGGATTCCGGCCGAGCACCGGCGCCATCAAGCTCCTTGATGCCGAAACCAGACCAACCTGTTCGGCAGAATTCCTCGCCCGGCATGGCCCATTTCACAAGCCAGCCGACCTGCTTGCCTGCGAAATCCTGCATGACGAGACGACCGATGCCTGGGCGCGCTGGCTGTCAGGTGCCGGCATCCATTCCGCGCCGAAGGCCGGACCTATTTTTGCCGACTTCAATCTCATGATCGGCTCGTTGATCAGTGGCCAGGGTGTCGGCCTTTGCCCAACCGCGCTGATTGCAGAAGAGATCGCGGCAGGTTCGCTTGTTTCCCTCTTCGAGCGGGCTTCCGATATGGACAAGGCTTATTGGCTCATCGAGGCAAAGGGCCTCTCGCGCGAGGCAAAAACGCTTCGTGATTGGCTGCTTGCTGCAAGACAGGAGAACTGACGGGACGATCAGGCCTTAGCCCGCTTCGGAACAGGCAGATCCAGAGGTGTCATGCGCCAGGTGTTGCGGCCATCGGCCTTGGCGCGATAGAGCGCCCGGTCCGCCTCCTGCACGAGCGCTTCGCCGTCCACTCCGTCCGCCGCAGCAATGCCGATGCTGACACCGAGACGGATGGCAAGTCCATTGATCACAAAAGGCTGTTGGAAGGCGTCGATACAGCGCTCAGCGAGATCAATCGCCTCACCTCTTTGCCCCTTCATCAGGATTGCGAATTCATCACCGCCGAGGCGGGCGACCAGATGGCCCCGCGCATGTATCTGCAGCCGCCCGGCGACATTTTTCAGCACATCATCGCCGGCAGCATGGCCAAACGTATCATTGACAGGCTTGAACCCATCCAGATCCAGGCAGCAGATGATGACCTTTTCCCGATCCTCCGATGCAAGGGCTTTTTCGAGCGCTTTGTAGAATTGCATCCTGTTCGGCAGGCCTGTGAGAATATCATGATGTGCCAAACGATTGGCCTCAGCCTCTGCAAGGATCCTGTCGCTGACGTCGGCGACGGTAAGCAGCAGCCGGCGCTCGGCCCCCTCGAGGAGCTGGCGAACATAGATCAGCACGTGGCGCTCCGATCCGTCCAGCGTCGTCTGTCGCCAGATCGTTCGTGTATCACGGTCACCGTCGAGATGAAGGAGGATCTTCTCGAATGCCTGGAGTTCGTCGTCGACATGCATGTCGCAAGCCCGCTTCGACAGTAGCATCGCGAGTTGGAAGCCATAGAAATCAACGGCTGCCTGGTTGGCCTGAAGAATGGCAAGGCTCTCGCCATCGCACAAAAGCATGGGCATGGGATTGGCGTCGAACAATTGGCGAAGCCAGTCTTCCCGCTGCTTGAGGCCGGTAATATCGATGCGCATGCCGATGGCGCCACCGTCGGGCGTGCGCCGGTCGTCGTGGCGCAGCCACCGGCCGTCCCGCAACTGCTGTTCCTCCTGCGAAACCGGCTGGCGGAATTTCTGCATGCGGGCGCTGAACCAGGCCTCCTTGTCCTCGACGCGCTCTCGCATCTTGTCCCCGGCGAGACTGGTCCTCAAAATATCCTCGAACGCGGCACCGGGCCTCAGGTGCTCGGCTATGTCGGCATAAAGCTCGGCATATTTCTGGTTCCAGAGAACATAGCGGTCGTTGGCGTCGAACACGCAGACCGCTTCCGGCAGCATCTCTATGACATAGCGCAGGCGCAGATTGGCCTCGCGCGCCGCGTAACCTGCCGGACGCTCGTCATCAACAGGCTCGAGGAAAGCAGCTGTGACCGTCTCTGTGCCTGCGGACCATTTCATGACCTGTACGCGGTATGATCGACGATGACCGGAACGATCGCTGGTGAAAGCGGTGGAGACGCCTGAGAACAGCGGCCATTCCGGCATGAGTTCGGCAATGTCCATTCCGGCAGGCTGGTCTTCGAGTTGGAGGAGATGCCGGGCTTCGGCATTGACAAAGATGACGCGGCCGGCGGCGTCGAGCACGAGCACCGCCATCGGACACGCCTCCAGGAATGCAGGGATCTCAGCACCAAGCATCGTCAGTCCAACCGTCAAGTCGCTTCAGCAGATCTTTCGGCTGTGACTTTAACAGCGGAACGTAAAGGAATGTAACCAAGTATCAGAGAGCGAGAATTTCATAGCCAACCCGAAGCAAGACAAGGTTTCTCGAAAGTTAAGAGAAGACCAGAATGGAATGTTCCAGGACGGAATGGCTTGGGTACTGAATTGTTTTCACCGCTTTCACTTCGATTATATCCCAAGGTCGGCCCGCGTCTTCTTGCCTCAGCAAGGAACAGCCATGCCCTCGACCAACAACACGCGAGTCCGCCACGCTGGCACAATTGGTATGATTTTTCATGAACCGGCAAACGAAAGAAATAACTAGTCTATAGATTTTATAGATAATTCGACACCCTTGCCGTCATCGCTTCCTGACATTGCAACCTCAAACGGGAAACATCAACGATGACATTGGCAAAAACACTGGGAACGGCTGTGCTCGGCCTCATCTCTCTTGGCATGCTCAGCAGCGTTGCAGCGGCCGAGGCAAGCGCACCGCTGCTCGACAAGGTGCCGACGGGAACGGTTCTGACGATCGGTGATCCGATCACGCAGAAAGCTCTGGAGGTTTCCGGCCTCATCAAGGAACTCACCTTCGAGGTCAAATGGGCCAATCTCAGCGGCGGCCCCCAGACCTCCGAAGCCTTCCGCGCGCATGCACTTGATGTCGGCTCCGTGGCCGAAATCCCGTCGATCTTCGCGACCTGGAACAACCTGCCCGTCCGCAATATCGCCTATCGCGAACGGAAAGACCCGATTGCCAATCCAATCTACCGCTTCGGCATTGCGCCCGACGTCGACGTCAAGTCGCTCGCAGATTTCCGCGGCAAGCGCATCGCCTTCAGCCCTGGCCAGGCCCAAGGTACGCTCGTGCTTCGCGCGCTCCATGCCGCAGGCCTGACAAAGAAAGACGCCACGCTGGTCGAGTTGCCGAGCACCGGTGACGTCTATCCGAAGGCACTGGCCAGCAAGCAGGTCGATATCGCGCCGCTCGGCGGCGTCAATATCCGTCGCTACATCAGTCAATATGGCTCCGATGGCGCAAGCCTCGTCGCGCACGGCCTGCGTGACGACCCAGCCCATCTCTATGCACCGCAATGGGTGCTGGACGATCCCGCAAAAGCAGCCGCCCTTGCCGAATATGTCCGCCTCTGGGCGCGCGCAACCGAATGGGTCGATCAGAACCCCGAGATCTGGATCAGGGAATATTACATCGGCCAGCAGGGCCTCAGCCGCGAGGATGCCGAATTTCTTATCAAGCTCGCAGGCACCCAGGTCATCCCCGATAGCTGGGCGGACGTGAAGAAGCGCCATCAGGAAACCATCAACCTCTTGGCCAGCGAGCTTGGCTACAAGCCCTTCGACGTCGAACAGATCTTCGACAACCGCTTCGAAAAAATCGCCGCAGGCGCTCTGCCAAGAAGCCAGTGATCGCACATGCCGTCCATAGCGAAGAGAGGAGATCGCAAGCATGGCAACCACCTGGGATGCAGATAACGTCAAGGCGTCACGGATATCGCCGCGTGGAAGCGCTGGCGTCACCGACACGGCAAAACCCTCAGCCTCCCGCGCCCGTCGCAGGCTCGGCCCCGGACGCGAGATACCCTTCGGACTGCAGATCGGTCCGGCACTGCTGGTGCTGGCCTGGGTTGCCGGATCGGCATTGGGGTGGATCGATCCGCGCATTCTCTCGGCGCCCTGGACGGTCGTCGAGGCCTTTGGACGGTTGATCGCCGAGGGTCGCCTTCAGGATAATTTCCTGACCTCTGCGACCCGTGCGCTGCTCGGCCTCAGCATCGGGCTTGTCATCGGCACGGCTCTCGCGGTCCTCGCCGGTCTGTCCCGCATCGGCGAGGCGCTGATCGATGGCCCGATCCAGATCAAGCGTGCCATCCCGACGCTGGCGCTGATCCCGCTTTTTATCCTGTGGTTCGGGATTGGCGAAGGCATGAAGGTCACGACCATCGTGCTTGCCGTCATCATTCCGATTTACATCCACACGCACAACGCACTGCGCAGCATCGACAGCCGCTATGTCGAACTCGCCGAGACGCTCCGCATGAGCCAGAAGGATTTCGTCTTTCAGGTCGTGCTGCCCGGCGCTCTGCCCGGCTTCCTTCTCGGTCTACGCTTTGCCGTGACCCTCTGCTGGGTGTCGCTCGTGGTGGTCGAACAGATCAACTCCACCAGCGGCCTCGGCTACATGATCGATCTCGCTCGCACCTATGGCCAGACCGACGTCATCCTCGTCGGCCTGGTGGTCTATGTGCTGCTCGGCCTCGTCTCGGACGGCCTCGTCCGCCTGCTCGGACGGAGGGTCCTTTCATGGCGCCGCACTCTGGCCAACTGAAACCTGCCGTGCATGTGGAAAAGCTCGTGCGACGTTTTGCGGCGAAGACAATCCTCGACGGCGTCGATCTCGATATCGGCGAGGGCGAGTTCGTCGCCCTGCTCGGCAAAAGCGGCTCAGGCAAGAGCACGTTCCTCAGAGCCCTTGCCGGCCTCGACCACGAGGTCGAGGGAACTGGGACGCTTGAGACGCCGGAAGAACTTTCGGTCGTCTTTCAGGATGCCCGTCTGCTGCCCTGGCGCACGGTCATTCAGAACGTCACGCTCGGTCTGCCGGATAAAGCCGGACAGAAAGCCGGACGCAGGGCGCTCGCCGAAGTCGGTCTCGAAGGACGGGAAACTGCCTGGCCGAACCAGCTGTCCGGCGGCGAACAGCAGAGGGTGGCACTCGCCCGCTCGCTGGTGCGTGAGCCGGTCCTGCTGCTGGCCGACGAACCCTTCGGCGCGCTCGATGCGCTGACCCGGCTGAAGATGCATGACCTCTTGCGGGAGCTTTGTGCGAAACACCGCCCCGCCGTTCTGCTCGTCACCCATGATGTCGATGAGGCGATCTCGCTCGCCGACCGAATCCTGGTGCTCGATGAGGGCCGTTTTGTCGAGGATCTGCGCATCGATCTGCCGGCGCCACGCGATCACGGCGATCCGCGCTTCGCACAGATCCGAACCCGTCTTCTGAGACGGCTCGGGGTTGATGCCGCCGGCCGTCACGCTGCCTGAAACCAAAGGAGATCGTCATCATGGCTAATCAGAAAAGACAGATACGGCTTGGCGCGTTCATCATGGCAACCGGCCATCATGTCGCCGCCTGGCGCCACCCGGACGCACAAGCCGATGCCGGCCTGAATGTCGATCACTATCGCGAGCTCGCCCAGACCGCCGAGCGCGGCAAATTCGACCTGGTTTTCGTTGCCGACAGCCCGGCCGGCTGGGAGCGGGCCAAAGACCCCGAAGCGCTGCGCCGCACCGCGCAGGGCGCCCATTTCGAGCCGGTGACCCTGTGGGCGGCGCTTTCTCAGGTCACAAGCCATATCGGCTTTGTCGCAACCGCCTCCACCACCTATGAAGACCCCTATCTGCTTGCCCGCAAATTCGCCTCGCTCGACTATATCTCCAAGGGGCGCGCGGCCTGGAACGTCGTCACCACGGGAGCCGATGTCTCCAAGAATTTCTCGATCCCCGGCCATCCGGCTCATGCCGACCGTTATGCGCGGGCAGAGGAATTCGTCGATCTGGTGAAGGGCTTGTGGGATTCCTATGAGGACGACGCTTTCATCCGTGACAAGGAAAGCGGCGTCTATCTCGATCCGGACAAGGTGCATCAGCTCGACCACAAAGGCCAGTTCTTCTCCGTCAGCGGCCCCTTGAATGTCGGCCGCCCGGTGCAGGGCTATCCCGTCATCGTCCAGGCCGGCGCATCCGAGCCGGGTCGCGAGCTCGCGGCGCGTACCGCCGAGATGATCTTCACCGCGAACCAGACGCTGGAGGACGCTCAGGAATTTTATGCGGACGTCAAGGGACGGCTCGGCCGCTATGGACGCAACCCGGATGAACTGCTGATCAGCCCCGGCATCTTCCCGGTCTTAGGCGGCACGGAGGCCGAAACACGGGAAAATTACGAATATATCCAGTCGCTGGTTCACCCCTCGGTCGCCTGGAACATCCTGTCGCGCCACTACAAGGACGTCGATCTCTCCGGATATTCGCTCGACGATCCAGCCCCACCACTGCCCGACAACACCGAGCTCAACAAGAGCCGCCTCAAACTGGTCACCGATCTGGTCTCGCGCAACAATATGACGCTGCGCGAATTCTATCTGGCGGTCGCGACCGCCCGCGGACACCGCACGGTTGTCGGCACGCCGGAGCAGGTGGCCGACGCGATGCAGGAATGGTTCGACAATGGTGCGGCGGATGCCTTCAACATCATGCCGCCGGTCCTGCCGAAGGGGCTGACCGACTTCGTCGATCAGGTCGTGCCGATCCTGCGCAAGCGCGGTCTTTTCCGCGAGGAGTACGAAGGCACGACGCTGCGCGAGAACCTCGGTCTGCGGCGTCCACCGAATGGGCTGGCGCTGAGAGCCCGGCAGGGCACATCGGCCCGGGCGGCCGGATAATCCCTCCTTCGCAGAACATGCGGGCGATTGCAACGCAGCCGGCCGCACTATTCCTTCTCATTCAATCACAGAGAACGGCAGGCATATCGCATGAGCAGCAATCCGGAATTCCTTTGGTATATCCCCAATGCCGTCAAAGCCGGCCATCGCGGCGATTCCGCGACCGCAGACCATAACAGCCTGGAAACGCTGACCAGCCACGCCAGGGCGCTGGAAGAGCACGGCTGGAAGGGCGCGCTCATCGGCACCGGCTGGGGCCGTCCCGACACCTTCACGCTGGCCACTGCGCTTGCGGCACGCACCACCACCTTCGAGCCGCTGATCGCAATCCGCCCCGGCTACTGGCGGCCGGCGAATTTCGCGTCGGCGGCAGCCTCGCTCGACCATCTCACAGGTGGGCGGGTGCGCATCAATATCGTCTCTGGCAAGGACAATCTTGCTGCCTATGGCGACAGCGAGGGCGATCAGGCGCATCGCTACGGCCGCACCAAGGAATTCATGCGGCTGGTGCGAAAACTATGGACCGAGGAAAACATCACTTATGCCGGTGAACATTTCGGGGTCCGCGAATCCACCGTCGTGCCGCGCATCCAAGCCCGCGGCGAGCGGCGTCATCCGAAATTCTATTTCGGCGGCGCCTCGGAAGCAGCAGAGCGTGTCTCCGCTACTGAAGCCGATGTTCAGCTCTTCTGGGGTGAACCGCTCGATGGCGTGAGGGAGCGGATCGAACGCCTGAAGAAGCTGAGCCGTGACCTCGACCGCGACCTGCCACCGCTTCAATTCGGGCTGAGGATCACGACGCTGGTGCGCGACACCACCGAAGTGGCCTGGGCCGACGCAGAGGCGAAGGTCGCCGAGATGGCAAACAATAGCGGTGCTGGCTGGCACGATCACCACCGCGCCGTCGCCGTCGGCCAGCAGCGCCTGCTCGATCTGCACCAGCGCAGTGAAGTGCTCGACGACAATCTCTACACCACGCCCGGCAAGTTCGGCGGCGGCGGGGCGGGCACGACTTGGCTCGTGGGTTCTGCAGCGGATGTCGCCCGCTCATTGCGCAAATACCGGGAACTCGGCATCAGCCATTTCGTGTTGTCCGACACGCCCTATCTTTCGGAGATCAAACGACAGGGCGCACAACTGCTGCCCCTGCTCAGGGCAGCATGACGCTCAGAACTTCACGCTTGCCGAAAGCGTGGCGCTGAAGGGTTCGCCGATCTGGTTTGCGAGCGCCGTGGAACCGATCGAGGAGGTATAATAGGTCTTGTCGAAAATGTTCTTCAGGTTGAGCTGTATCGTCAGCGGCCGTTCGAACTGCACGGTGTAGGCCGCAAAAGCGTCCGCCACCATGTAGCCCGGCAGGAAATAGGCATTGGTATTGATGCCTGCCCGCTTGCCGGCGCCGCGAATGCCGGCGCCGATCTTCAGCGTGTTACCGTTGCCGCCAACCCCGCCGAAATCATAGGTTAGGAACAGCGAGCCGGTATGACGCGGCACATTGACCGGCCAGTTGCCCGCATAGTCGCCCTTCAACACTTCCGCATCGGTAAAACTGTAGCTGGCAATCAGGCTCAGTTCATCGGTGATCTCGCCGGCGATATCGACTTCGACGCCACGGGCGCGCACGAGGCCGGCCGTTTTAACGACGGTTAGCCCGGTGAGCGGATCCGCTTCATTGTAGGCGACGTTCTTCTTGTCGCTGGTATAGAGCGCCACATTGGCGGTCAGCCCGTCCATCATCTCGAACTTGCTGCCGATCTCATAGGAGATACCCTCTTCCGGCGGCAGGTTGCCGTAATAGCTGGCGATCGAGGATTGCGGCCGGAAGGTCTCAGCCGCATTGGCATAGAAGGAGACATCCGGCGTCAGCTTGTAGACGATGCCGCCGCGCGGAAGCCACTTGTCGCCGCTGCTGTCCGTATTGGTAATAAACGGACGTCCCTTGCCGGCCATCAGCTCATAGTGCTGGTATCGCAGACCACCCACCAGGATCCACTGATCGGTGAGATAGAGCGAATCCTGAAAGTAAGCCGAGGCCGTATTGATCTTTTCGGTCTGGTCGCTGTCTGCCGCAGACACGGTGGTGCAGGCCGGCATCTTGCCATAGACCGGATTATAGATGTTGAAGTTCACTGATTGCGGGCAACGGATCAGATCGCTGCGGAACGTATCTGCATAGTCATAGGAAGCGCCGAACAGCAATTCATTGCGCAAGCCACCGATCTCGACATCACCGGTCAGGTCGGCGCGGACGGCGTGATTGTAGATTTCCGAGCCCTGCGTCGCGTCGGCGCGCCGCGTCAGATTTCCGTTCCTGGCATTGTAGGCCATGACGCGGGCTTGGTTGTCGGAATATTCGTTATAGCTGTAGCTATAATCGAGATTGAGTTTCCAGTTGTCGTTGAACTCATGCTTGACGTTGAGGGTCGCTATATCGGAGCTGCCCTCAGAAATATTGTAGGGTTCGTCGAAACGGATCTTGGGATCAACGTCAACCGCATGGCCGGTATTGAGATCGAAGATCGTGCCGCGATCGAAGGGTACGCTGTAATCCTCATGTGTATAGGAGAGCGTGACCTCGGTATCCTCGCCAAACCAGGTCAGCGACGGAGAGATGATCCAGTCGCGCGTCTCGCCGAAATTGCGCCAGTAATCGATCTTCTTGTATTCGCCGATGATACGGTACGCAAAATCCGTGCCTTCGATCGGCCCGGTGAAATCAAGCCCGGTCGTTCCACCACCGAAGCTCGAAAGCGAGCCATAAACCTCACCGCCGAATGTCTGCTCCGGCTTCTTGGTGACGACGTTGATCATACCGCCGGGATCGAGAATGCCGTAGAGAGTGGATGCTGGGCCTTTTAACACCTCGACGCGGTCGGAGGTGGCATTGAAGCTGCGCGGCAAGGCGGTCTTCAGACCATTGGTGAGGATCGAGCCGTCACGATTGTCGCCGAAGCCGCGACGGATGAAGGAATCCTGCGTGCCGCCGAGCGTGTTCGACTGGCCGATGCCACTGATATTGGAGAGGGCATCGTCGAGCGACTGTGCCTTCTGATCCTTCAGCACGTCCTGGCTGACGATGTTGACCGCCTGCGGAATGTCGATAAGCGGCGTGTCAGTGCGCGTTGCCGTCACGGTGGAGATCGGCTGATAGCCCTGTGTGTCGCCATCCCTGCTGCTGCCCCTGACAACGATCGGCTTCAGCTCGGTGATGTCACCGTCCACCCGGCTGCCCCTCTTGGCGGCTGTCGTCTCGGTCTTCTTCGCATTGACAGCCGCATCTTGAGCCATGACCGGATAGGCAGCACACGCACTTAAAATTAGAAAGACCGCGCGTAAATGATTGATCCCGTTGCCCGCACCAGCCGTCTTTCTCTGCTTCATCCAACCTTCGTATCCTTGCGGATATCGCCCCATTCATACTGTCGATCTTGAAAATTCGCGCAACCGCGATGGGCAGGCTTATTCTTTTCATGAATGTAGTAGTCAACTTTTAATCGGCAGATTTTCCGACTGGATAAGGCTGCGGACCATCGTCGACAGGCGTTGCCCGATGCGCCTGATATCCGCACTAGGCTCGGAAAATTGAGTGGAGTCAGCGGGATAACACCCCCTTTGCCAGATAGGATATCCCATCCGCTGAAGCCCTTTGAAGCGCTTTCCGTTCATCGAAGCCTATTTGTCGAAGAATTTACAGCAGGAAAAAATTGACTACTACAGTCATGAATACTTCTTCTCTCGGCAAAACTGCGCGAAAGCGGACATGCAACACGGACAAAAACACAGCATCAGCCTCGATCATGCATCCGGGCAAGATCGCACCATACCATTGATGGTCGAGGACATTGCTGCCGGCTACGGTCGCCGGCAGATTCTCGACAGCGTTTCCCTCGATATCCCCGAAGGAAAGATGACGATGCTGGTCGGCCCGAACGGTTCCGGCAAGTCGACGCTCCTGTCGGTCATGTCCCGACTTTTAAAGCCCACCTCCGGAACGGTGCATCTGGACGGCCGCCTGCTCAATACCATGCCGACGCGCGAGATCGCCCGCAGGCTCGGCCTCCTGCCGCAGAGCCCGCTTTTGCCGGAGGGGCTGACGGTCTACGATCTCGTCTCTCGCGGCCGCTATCCGCATCAGGGTTTCCTGCGGCAATGGACGGAGGCAGATGATGCCGCCGTCGAGCACGCGCTGCGCATAACCGATACGCTGTCCTTTGCCGCACGCCCCGTCGACAGCCTCTCCGGCGGCCAGCGGCAGCGCTGCTGGATCGCCATGGCGCTCGCGCAGGAAACGCCTGTTATCCTGCTGGACGAGCCGACCACCTTCCTCGACCTGCATTATCAGGTGGAAGTGCTCGACCTCCTGAGTCACCTCACCCGTGCCCATGGCCGCACCATCGTCGCTGTGTTGCATGACCTCAACTTCGCCCTGCAATATGCCGATCGCCTTGTCTTCCTGAAGGACGGCGCAATCCGCGCGATCGCCGAACATCCCGGTGACTGTACAGCGGAACTGATCCGCGACGTATTCAATGTGAATGTCGTGCGGCTCTCCCATCCCGAAACCCACGTGCCGCTCTTTCTTCCGGCAGCCGGGCGCGGGGGCAAGGAGCGATCATTATGAGCGCGGCGCCAACCGCCGGCGCGAGCATGCCGGCGCAGATACGCCCGGTGCGCGGCCTTGCCGCCTTCGCAGCACTTGCTGTTCTTCTTCTCGCGCTGGCATCGATTCATGCCGGCATCGGGGCCCGACCCGTTGCGCCAGCGACGCTCCTGAAAGCCGTCTTCGCCTTTGACAGCCACAATTTCGAGCACCAGATCCTGGTGAAGCTTCGTTTCGCCCGGTTGGCCGGCACACTTCTGGTCGGCGCTGCGCTCGGCATTGCCGGCCTGCTCTTGCAGTCGCTGCTGCGCAATCCGCTCGGAGAGCCGCATATTCTCGGCCTGAATGCCGGTGCAAGCCTTGCCGTCGTCGCCTCGACCGCCCTGCCCTTTCTAGCCGGCGGCTTTGCCCGCCCGCTGGTTGCCGCACTCGGCGCCGGAGCGCTCTTTGCCCTCGTGCTGATGCTCGCCTCGGCCGGCCGCTCGGGCCTGACCGTGCTCAAGGTCACCTTCTGCGGCATTGCCCTTTCAGCACTCGCCTCGTCGCTGACATCCACCATCCTCATCCTTGACGAAGAAACACTGCAGGAGATGCGGCTCTGGCTCGCCGGGGATCTCGCAGGGATCGGCTACGGACCGATCGGGGCCGCCTTGCCGGCGATCGGTATCGGCACATTGTTATCCCTGTTGATCGCACCAAGGCTCAATGCGCTGGCGCTCGGGGACGCAGCGGCAACAGGCCTCGGGGTGCCGGTGCGCAGCACGCGTGCAATCGGTCTTGTCGCAACGGCGCTGCTCTGCGGCGCATCCGTCTCGATCGCCGGGCCGATCGGCTTTATCGGTCTCATCGTGCCGAATGCAACCCGCTGGCTTGCCAGCGGTGATCTCAGATTTGCCCTGCCGCTCTCGGCGCTTTGCGGCGCCACCCTGCTGCTTGCCGCCGATATTGCTGCACGCGTGATTGCCGGGCCGCACGAGCTTGCCACCGGCATCATGACCGCGATCGTCGGCGCGCCGCTCTTCATCTTGGTCGTGGCGAGATATTTCCGATGACCATTGCAGTCGAGAACGGATATCGCCGGCTCAGCGTCGGACCTTTTCGCCGCCGCATCCATCTGCGCAGCGTCATCCTCTGCGGCCTGCTTGGCCTCCTCGTCGTGGCCATGGCACTTGCCGCAGCGCCGCTCGGCAGCCACGAGGCCGGTTTCGCCGACCTCGTCACCGTGATTTTCGATCCGGTCCATGCAACCGGCGACGGTCATGCCATCATCAGGGAATTCCGGCTGCCGCGTATCATGCTCGCGGTACTCGCCGGCGCCATGCTCGGGCTTTCGGGTGCAGCCATGCAATCGCTCACCCGCAACGGCCTTGCCGATCCAGGCCTGCTCGGCGTCAAGGAAGCGGCAAGCCTTGCAGTCATCGGACTGATTGTCTTTTTCCCGACGGCCAGTCCCGTCCTGCGGCCTTTTGTTGGCATGGCCGGCGGGCTCTTCAGCGCCCTTCTGGTCGTCTTCATCGCCCAAGATCTGTCACGCATGCGTTTCGTGCTGGTCGGCGTCGGCCTGTCATGGCTGATGGCCGCCGCCCTTTCCATCATCCTGACGACCGCGGATATCCGCGATTTGCAGACGGCAATGGTCTGGCTCGCCGGCAGCCTCAATGCCGCCTCCTGGGATATTATTCCGATCGCTCTCGTCTGCGCCATCATTGGCGCGGCGATCCTATTCCTGACGGCGGGTGCCGCGGATGTCGCCCTGCTCGGCGATCAGGCCGCCACCGGCCTCGGCGTACGGCTGCGCCATCTCTCCATCCTGCGTTTTGTGGCACCCGTGTTGCTCACCGCAGCCTGTGTCGCCTGCGTCGGCAGCCTCGGCTTTGTCGGCCTGCTCGCACCACACATGGCGCGGCTGGCGATCCGCGGCAATCAGACGGCGTTGCTGACGGGCAGCGCACTCTTTGGCGCCGCACTCGTCCTTGCCGCCGATACGATCGGTCGGATTGCCTTTGCACCCCTGCAGCTTCCGGCCGGCATCGTGCTGTCGATCGTCGGCGTTCCCATCCTTCTGCTTCTGCTCAGGAAGCGCCGAAACCTTCTGTGAGGATATCGATGTTCAAGCTTTTACCGGCCGTCCTTCTCGCCCTCGCCGTCAGCGCGACTCCGCTTTTGGCCGAGGATGCGCCAAAACGGCTCTTTACCGACGATTTCGGCCGCAAGGTCGAGGTGCCGGTCCATCCACAGCGCATCGTCTCCATGCATGATCTCGACATTACCATTCCGCTGATCGAGCTTGGCGTGCGCCCGGTCGCGAGCCACGGCCGCACGGGCCTCGACGGCAAGGCCTATCTGCGTGCGAGCCCGATCCTGACCGGCATAGATTTCGATAATTCCGGCATGAGCTATATCGGCGCCGTCACCGTCGATCTGGAAGCCGTCGTCGCCGCCAAGCCGGATCTCATCATCACCGAACCGGGGCGCACAACGCCGGTCGAACAGCTCGAAAAGATCGCCCCAACCATCATCATCGACAATACGGTCGGCAGCGCCCCCCATATCTACCAGCGGCTGGCCGATCTGACGGGTACTGAAGACCGCCTCGCTATTCTCGATCGCCGCTATCGCGCCCAGATCGAGGCGCTGAAGCAGGTAATGGATCCATCCAAGGTCACCGTCTCGGTGCTGCAGGCGCAGAACGGCAAGATCAGCATCTATCATACCTATCGGGCGCTCGGCCGGGTATTGCGCGATGCCGGCTTCCGCTTCCCCACCATCATCGACGCGATTCCGGAGGGCGATAGGATCGAGGTCAGCGCCGAGCGCCTGCAGGAGCTTGACGCTGACTTTATCTTCGACACCTATCGCTCTGATACCGGCGGCACGCCGGCCGAGGAGATCGATGCGATGAACAAGGTGATATCGGACTATTGCCAGTTCCTCGCCGCCTGCCGGGAGGGACGCTACATCCTGCTGCCGCGCGAGGAAGCAATCTCCAATTCCTATGCGGCGCTCAACCTGATGGTCTCGGTCGTACAGTCCCATATTTCCGGACGCCCGAGACCGCAAAAGCCCCAGGAATAGCGGTTTCCAGGCTTCCAAAGCCGGGCGAAATCCGACAAGGTACCCTTCTTAAGATGAGTATTAAGAGAAGGTATTCGCTGGCATGGACGACGCCCCCAGAGCCCAGAAAAAGCTGCGCCGCATCGACCGTTTCGGGGAGAGGCTGAAAAATCGGCGTGCCTCGCTTTCGCCAAGCCTGCTCAGCGTCGTCGATTATATCGATCAGCACCGGCACGCCGTACTCGGCAAATCGGCGCTCGAGATCGCCTCGGAGACCGGCACCTCGGACGCAACCGTCATCCGCGCCATTCAGGCGCTCGGCTTCGAAGGGCTTGTTGACCTCAGGGACACGCTGGAAGCCCATATCGGCGAGACGGACTCGCCCTCGGAGAAGATGGCCGCTACGACACGGGAGCTTGCCAGCAGCGCCGATTCCGCCATCGATTTCGTCGTCAACGATCACCGTAGCGCTCTTGATGCGCTCTCCTCGCCAGCCAATCGCGCCGAGATGGGCAAAGTGATCTCGGTCATCCGCGACGCAAAACGCATCGGCGTCTTCGGCATCGGCGCTTCGGGCATTCTCGCCACCTATGCGGCTCGCCTCTTTTCCCGCAACGGCTACCCGTCCTATGCGCTCAACCTCACTGGCATTGCGCTGGCCGAACAGCTTCTGACGATGGAAGAAGGCGATGCGTTGATCTTGATGGCCCACGGCAGGCCCCACCGCGAAGGCATGACGACGATTGCCGAAGCCCAGCGCCTGGGCATTCCGATCGTCATGCTGGTCGGTCAGGAGGATACGGTGCTGCGCAAACATGCTGAGGCATCGATCGTCATTCCCCGCGCCAAATCGGACCATGTCTCCCTGCACGGGCCGACGCTGGTTTGCATCGAGGCCATTATGCTCGCGCTGGCCGGAAGCGCCCGCGAGCGGACGCTTGAGTCTCTCGACCGGTTGCTGACGCTGAGAACCGCAATACGGCCGAGCAAGAAGTGATGAGAGACTGGCCCACAGAGGCTGCCACCGCCCGAAGCGGCGGGCGCGTTAATGGGCGCCCGCACCTCCACCGGCCTGCGGCTTTTTAGTGAGAAGCAGTGCGAGTGCTGCCAACACCAGCACCACGCCGATCACAGCGAATGTATCGCTGAAGCCCATGATCAGCGCCTGGCGCTTGACGATCTGGCCGAGCGCGACGATCGCCTCCTGCGATGCGACGGCCGGATCGGTGACACCGTGCTGGGTGAAATAACCTGTAAGCTGGGTCAGGCGGTCACGCACCTCGTCACGGGTCAATGTGATCGACTGACCGATGATGTTCGAGTGGAACTGCTCGCGCTTCGTCAGGATGGTGCCGAGCGAAGCCGTGCCGACCGCACCACCGAGATTGCGCAGCATATTGGTGAGGCCCGAGGCAGCAGCGGCATCGGCAGGCGCAATACCGGCGGTGGTGATTGCAGTGATCGGCGTCAACACCAGGGCCTGGCCGATGGCGCGCACGATATTCGGGATCCAGAACTGGTCGCCGGCATTGTTGGCCGAGAGCGTGATGTTCATGAAGCAGCTGATCGCGAAGATCGAGATGCCAAGGAAGCCAATATAGCGGGCATCGAAGCGCTTCATCAGAACCGGCACCAGCGGGATCAGCAAGAGCTGTGGCAGGCCGGTCCAGGCAAGTACATTACCGATCTGCTCGGCATTATAGCGCTGCACCTGGCCGAGATATTGCGGCAGGATATAGACCGTGCCGAAGAGCGCCACACCGACCAGCACGTTGACCAGCACGCCGATGCCGAAATTGCGCTGTGTGAGCAGGCGCAGCTTCACCAGCGGCCTCTTGACGGTGAGCTCGATCCAGATGAAGGCGGCCAGGAAGACGAAGGCCAAGATGCCGAGCTTGACGATGAAGGGCGAGGAGAACCAGTCGTCCTTGTTGCCTTCTTCCAGCACGGTCTGCAGCGCCGAGAGGCCAATTGCCATGGTGACGATGCCGGCCCAATCGCCCTCCTTGAGAAGGTGAAGCTGCATCGGCTGCTTTTCAAGCGTCAGAGCGAGAGCCGCCGCCATGATGAGGCTCGGGATGGTGTTGATGAAGAAGATGGTCTGCCAGCCGTAATTCTCAGTCAGGTAGCCACCGATCGTCGGGCCGATGGCCGGGGCGAAGGTGACCGACAAGGCGAAGACGGCAAGACCAAGCGGCTGCTGGCTCTTCGGCAGCTTGGTCAGCACCATGGTGAAGGCCATGGGGATCAGCACGCCACCCGCAAAGCCCTGCAGGCCGCGCAGCAGGATCATCGTGCCGAGATCGTGGGCGAAGGCACAGGCCATCGAGAAGAGCGGGAAGAGGATGGAATTGACCAGGATATAACGACGGAACGAGAAGACATTGCTGAAATAGGCCGTCAGCGGAATGACGACGATCTCGCCGATGAGGTAGGAGGTCGAGATCCAGGCGCCGTTATCGACGCCCGTGCCGATGCCGCCCTCGATATCGAGGAGGGAGGCATTGGTGATCTGGATATTGAGGATCGCCATGAAGGCGCCGATCATTCCGGCGAGAACGGCGATCCAATCCCTTGTGCTGGCCTTGGTGCTGACGCCCGGCTGCGGAACAGCACCTGATGTTGTTGCGATACTGGACATGACACGATCTCCTGCCCCTTCGCTTAGTTCCTGGTAGCATCGACCTTGGTATCGATGCTCGGCTGGACGGACATGCCGGGGCGCAGGTCGCCCTTTTCGGCGGCATCGCCATCAAGCACGATCTTCACCGGAATGCGCTGAACGACCTTGGTGAAGTTGCCGGTGGCGTTGTCGGGCGGCAGCAGAGCGAATTCCTGACCGCTTGCCGGAGCCAGGCTGTCGACATGGCCGTGATAGGTGCGGCCCGGGAACATATCGACCTCGATATCGACGGGCTGACCGGCGTGCACATCGGTCAGCTGCGTTTCCTTGTAGTTGGCGACGATGTAGGCAGCCGTCGTCGGCACCACCGCCATCAACTGGGTTCCGGCCTGAACATATTGGCCGACGCGTAGCGTACGGTTGCCGACCGTACCGTCGACGGGCGCAACGATCGTCGCATAGGAGAGGTTAAGCTCAGCCTGATGCATGACAGCCTGGTCATGGGCAAGTGTCGCCCTGGCCTGGGCAAGCTCGGCATTCAGTAGCTCGATCTGCTTCGTCGAGGCGTCGAGGGCAGCGCTGTCACGTACGATCGTAGCCTGGGCGGCGGCGATTGCCGAAGCCGCCTGCTGGGCGGTCTGAACCGGTGCATAACCGTTGGTGGCCAGGTTCGTATAGCGCTTGTTGTTCTGTTCCGCGAAGGTCTCGTTGGCCCGGTCAACGTCGAGCGTGGCGCGAGCAGCGGCGATGGTCGACTGTTGGATATCGAGCGACGCCTGCTTGGCGTTGACGGTTGCTTCGGCAGCGGCAACATCGGCCCTTGCCTGATCGAGCGCAGTGCGGAAATCGCGGTCGTCGATGCGGGCGAGCGGCTGGCCAGCCTTCACCGCCTGATTGTCGGCAACGAGAACCTCCATAAGATAACCTGAAACCTTCGGGGAGACCGTGGTGCTGTCGGCCTGGACATAGGCATCGTCGGTTGAGACCTCGAAGCGGCCGACCGTCCAGTAATTATGGCCGTAATAGGCGCCTGCGGCGATGATGGCGATGGCGGCAACGCCGATCAGCAGCGAGCGACCGCTGCGCTGGCGAGCCGATGCCTCGGTAGATGGCCCAGCAGCAGGCTCGGTGACACGCGGCATCTTGCCGGCGTCAAGCGTTGCAGGTGTGGTTTCAGCGGTGGCTTCGGTGGCCGGCATATCGGCCTGTGCGGCGTCGCTGTTCAGGGCATAGAGCTTCTTGACGGACATCGTCACTCTCCTTGTGGAAGGTCGCCGTCGTCTCCGCTGCGGCCTTAATATTCGGCTCAAGTTCAATTTAGGAAACTTGCTATTTTCCAAAATATGCGTTAAAAAAAAGATGTCAACGAGAATTCGGAAAATCACGATGGTCCAAAATCACAAAATCGAGAAGAAGCAGCGTGGCAGGCCGCAGATGCGTTGTGACGAGGATACACGCGGCGTGCTTATCGAGGCTGCCAACAAGCAGTTTCACGAGAATGGTTATGCCGCGGTCAGCATCGCGGCGATCGCACAGGAAGCCGGCGTTTCGACCAAAACGCTCTATCGCCTGTTTCCGACAAAGGCAGATCTGTTTTCCGAAATGGTCTCGGATCGCACCGGACGCTTCCTCTTGGCGCTCGATCCCGGCACCTTGGCAACGACAGAACTCCGCCAGGGACTGGAGCGCATGCTGATGGCCTATGGCATGCTGACGCTCTCGCAGGACACGATCACGATTACCCGCCTCGTCATCGGTGAATCCGATCGCTTTCCTGAACTCGCAACCTCCTTTTACGAGAAGGCGATCGTCCGAACCAATACATCGATGGAAAGCTGGCTGCGCCGGCAGGTAGAGCATGGGTTGATCAAGATCGAGGATCCGCACGCTGCTTGCGGCATGCTGCGCGGCATGATGATCATGGAACCCCAACGCGCCGCCATGCTGCGCCAGCTGCCGGCGCCCAACATCGAAGAGATCGCGGCAAGGGCGAGAATGTGCGCGGATATCTTTCTGAAGGGATGTGCTGTCTAGAGCCTGAAATGCCTGCATTCGCGCGGAAATATCGCAGATCGGGCAATCGCCCGAGCACGAGCTTGCGGGCAGCCACGACGAACAAGGACTGACTGACCCGCATCGGGGCGAAGGCGCGCCGAGTGCCTTAATCCTGGAGCACTGCCGCGATAATCGCGACGGCGCCGACGGTGGCAGTCAGTTGACGAACGGCGCACCATAGCGGGATGCGCCCGACGGAAACTTGTTGTTGTCTCGGACCCGTTCGAGGAAAGCCTGTCTGTCGAACAGGGCCGACTGTTCACCTGCCGACGCGTCGTGGTTCGGCAAAACAAAGGCTTGGATGTTGACGACCGGAATATTGGCCAGCGATCGAACTTCTCCGATCTTCGATGTGACCGTGACGACGACGCAGGCAGTCACAAGTTCCAGTGCAAGCTCCAGCTCGGTTAAATTCCCGACACTTCTGACGTCGAAGCTGCCGCTGCGCAAAACCTCGCCGGCAAGGTACAAACCCCGTTGATCTGGAATATAGACAAGAACTGGATGGAAGGCGCTTTCGCCAGACATGAAGCATTTTCCTTTCGGTTGAACCTCCCGTCTCAAATTATGGGATTCTTTTCAAACTTGGGTTTCGTTATATTAAGTCTTGTGTGCGGGAATGCTTTTGTTGCTATATCTTGCGACGTGAAATGGGCGGCTTATCTTCGGGATCTTTTCGCGCGATTGCCGGTGTCGATGAGGAAGCGGTTCTTGCTCAGACGGGGCCGTCGCTCGACCTGCGGAAACCGTAGCCTACCCTAAAAAAACTGCGGCGGCCCGATCCTTGTAAACAATGCGACCCTACACCGGACCGATGTTCTTGAACCATGCGGCCAGGCTATCGGAGGAGAGGCTGTCATCCTTCAGGCCGGACATGATCACGACCCTGCGTTTTGGTGAGCTTCCGGATTGCCAGAGCTCGAACATCAGGCCAGCGTCCCCGAAGAGGTTTTGACTGGTGATGTCGTCCAATAGCGTTCGGCCCTTGCTGTAAAAACCAAGTTCGCTGGCCACATTGTACTTGTCCATTCCAACAAGGAGCGGCACGACGGCCTGGAAGTAGCGGTTCGGAGGATGGAGCGGTTTTAAGTGATGTTAACGCCTGCTGCGATTTGTTGCCGATCGAGGCAGATGAACGAAGAGCCGATTCAGGCACGTTCGATGTGCCGGCGTGCGTCGGATGCACCACTCCGATCCGCGAAGCGTTTCAAGCCCTGCTTCAGCCGAAACATCTCTTAACAAGACAAAATCCATTCCAAAGCTGTTTTCGCGCACCTTCCGCGCGGTCGCGGCGTGACGTGGCAAAGAAGCATCCCAGGAACCAAAGTTGTCTTTTATGATAGAAATACCGGCTTAGTCATAGTGTCGGCGCTGGCTATGCCCCTGGTAATGAGCAATGTGGCCGACGCCGCGGATGCCGATGCCTACAGTGCCGATGAGCCGATGACACCGGGTTCGGATGGCGAGCGCCCGAGCGGCTGGCGCGAGAAATTTCATGATTGGGACGTCGTCGTCGGTGCCGGAGCCATATACGGCCCGAAATTCGAGGGATCGAAAGACTTCAAGGTCATGCCGCACGCGCCAAAAGATCGAACCCGACCATAAGGACCCGACCTTCATCAAGACCGTGCGGCTCAGCGGTTATATATTCACGCCCGTGGTTGCGATAGCGCAGGACTGACGGCCCTTCCCTTCCGCTGAAGGCCGCCGGGATCTTGTAAAGCGGACTGCGAACGCGCTGCATTCAGAAGCAGGATTTTGAATTCTTCGACAGATACGCCGTCAGCGCGCAGCAATTGTCCTATCAATGGGTCGTTCAACACATCGGCGATTGTCATCTCGACATGGGGCATGATCGTCTCCTGCTGATTTGTTCCCCTCATCGATAGGCGCGGCCGGGAGCGCACGCATGTCGAACCCGCGGCAAAAGCAAGGCGTTTGTTCAAGATTTGTTGCTGGGGACCGGGCGGGGTTCCGCATGTCCGCCGCAGCAGTGGGGCGGACATGCGGACACCCTGCGGAGGGTGATATCATCGATCCGTCTGTGTCGCATTCGGTCGCGCAACAACTCTTAACAACACGTAATCCACGGCAATCCGGAATCCGGGTTAATGCCGTCAGATGCGATCCGAAAGGATGCTGACAGATGAAGACGATCGGTGTGCCGCTTGGTACCGAGCCCGCCCACGCAAGGGTCGCGCAAAGTCCGCATAGCGGGCTGTCGTCGCAAGTCTCGAAAGGATGTTTGCAACGCAATATATCGGGCGAACTCCCCGATTTCGCTCGATATGAGCTGGCCGGGCTGTAAACCCCAGGCCCGGCCAGTTGCTTCGAGCTTCGAAACCGCGAATGCGGATATTTCGCGCGAGGCGTGGAGCCGCACGATTGAACCTCAATACGACCCGATGCTTCGCAGAATGACAGGCTGTGACGCAAAAAACCGCCGAAAGCGACGATTGCGATATAAAACCACTGGAGAAGCAAAAGCGTCTCGGCCAGATGGGACAGCAGATAATCCATCATGGCAAGCCGCCTTTTATCGGTGCGCGAGCACCTGCGGTGGCGCTCGATGGTGGCGAGGCGCGATGCAATCCACAACGACGCCAGAACCATGTAATGTGCATAGCTCGCCCCGGCGACGCTAAGCACGAGGGCAGCTATCGAGAATCCGATGCTCTCTCTCAAGATGAGCTTGACGTAGGATTGTGCTCCCGAGGCGTTGCTCGCCTTCGCCCCGTTCGATATCCGCGGTGTTCGCCGAGCGAGTTTGCCGGTCATGTTCATCCTTCCGATGGATGAAGCAAGTACGCCACAAACCCGCGTCAAGATGGGTGAACTAATGTTAAGAGATCTCGCCGCTGCTCCTGTTGGAAGCCAATCTCGGCAGTTCTACAAACGTCTCCCGCTCACGTCTGGAGCGCCCGCACCGGCCCGGTGGACTCGCGTAGGATAAGCTCGACCGGCCAAAGCTCGTGAATTTCCAGTGGCGAACGCCCGGCCAAAAGCTGCAGCACGAGATCGGCGCATCGCGTACCTGCGGCACGCATCGACGAGCGGGTCGCCGACAGCGACGGGGCCATATTGTCGGCCGTCAGATAGGGAAAGACGTCATCGTGAGCAATGACCGAGACGTCGCTGCCGATCTGGAGCCCCAGCGAACGCGCGGCCCGGTAAATGCCGAGCGCCGTCATCATGGACCCGGCGACAAATGCGGTCGGTCGCTTCGGCTGCTCGAGAAATGACCGTGCAAAACGGAAGCCGAGTTCGTCGGTGAAATTGCCGTTGGCGATCAATTGCGGATCGACTTCGATCCCGTGGCTCTGCAAGGCGCTGCGGTAACCGATATCGCGATGCAGAGCATAGGTCGCGCCTTGGCGGCCATTGATCATCGCGATCCTCGTATGACCGAGATCGATCAGATGTGAGGTCGCACGGCGCACGGCTCCTTCATTGTCGATATCGAGCCAGGGGTGGGGTACGTCGATATCTGAACGGCCGTGAACGAGAAACGGCATTCCCAACTCATGCAGCAGAGCGATGCGCTGGTCATTGGGCCGAGGCGAATGCACAATCATCGCATCCACCCTCTGGCTTTCCGCCAGCCGCCTGTAGAGCTGCATCTCAGCATCGGATTCCGGATTAGCCATCGGAATGACGAGAATGTCGGTGTCTTCCGTAACAAGGCGCTCCGCCATGCCGGCCATGAACTCCGCAAAGTGAAACTCGCCGGCGCGCCCCATGACAACGCCAATGGCGCCAACCCGTCCGGTTTTCAGCCTGACCGCATTGACATTCGGTCTATAGCCCAGCCGCACGGCCTCTTGAACGACGCGGGCGCGCGTCACCTCGCTTACCTCGGGATAGCCACTGAGCGCACGGCTGACCGTCGTCGGAGATAATCCAAGTTGTCTTGCGAACTCTTTGAGTTTCATTGACCGAAAAGACTTTCATCGCCTGCGCTGCCGGGCATCTATACCATCGGCCTCGCGAATTCCACATTCTATGCCGTTAATTATATTCTCTCAAATCGATTTCAATTTTGTTCGCCGCCGAGATGACCATCTGTACGGCTCGCGGAACCACGGCTGCCAGCCTTCTGTTTGATTTATAATAATATTCTTCGATTTTGAACAAGCGTCGGCAGCCGTCGAGAATCCGCCTTGACAGGATATCGCCCTTCTGACAGGTTTTCCTCAACCAAATCGATTTCAATTTGGTCTTTGGGAGGAGAAAATGAAGTTTCGTTTCACGGTGGCCGCCGTCGCGGCTGCACTTATTGGCGCGTCAGTACCGTCCTATGCCGCCGAGATCAGCATTTCAGCGAGCTCTACCGGCAAGAACCTCGATCTGTTCCGCAAGCAGCTCGATGCCTTCGAGAAAGCCACCGGCAATACGGTCAAGATCGTCACCATGCCGTCTTCATCCACGGAACAGTTCTCACAGTATCGGCTCTGGCTCGCAGCCGGCAACACGGATGTCGACGTCTACCAGACGGATGTCATCTGGGCTCCGCAGCTGGCAGACCAGTTCGTCGACCTGAAGGATGCCACCAAGGACGTCATTGGCGACTTCTTCCCGGCGATCGTCGCCTCCCAAACCGTGAACGGCCGCCTGGTCGCAATGCCGCTTTACACGGATGCGCCAGCCCTCTTTTATCGCAAGGATCTGCTTGAGAAGTATGGCAAGCAGCCGCCGAAGACCTGGGACGAGATGGAGGCAACCGCCAAGGAAATCCAGGATAAGGAGCGCGCCGCCGGTCAGAAGGATCTCTGGGGGTACGTCTTCCAGGGCAATGCCTATGAGGGCCTGACCTGCGATGCCCTTGAATGGGTCAAATCATCAGGCGGCGGCCAGATCATCGAGACCGACGGCACGATTTCAATCAACAACGAAAAGGCTGCGGCAGCACTCAATCGCGCCAAGGGCTGGATCGGGACGATTTCGCCGAGCGGCGTGCTCGCCTATCAGGAGGAAGAATCCCGCGGTGTCTGGCAGACCGGCAACGCCGTCTTCATGCGTAACTGGCCCTACGCCTATGCACTGGGCAACGGCGCCGACAGCCCGGTCAAGGGCAAGTTCGACGTGACGACGCTTCCCGTTGCCGCAGAAGGAGACAAGCCCTCCTCGACGCTCGGCGGCTGGAATCTCGCCGTCTCGAAATATTCAAAGAATCCGGATGCGGCGATCGAACTCGTCAAGTTCCTGACGTCGAAAGACAGTCAGAAGCAGCGCGCCATCGAGCTTTCCAACCTGCCGACCCTGTCGGCGCTTTATGACGACAAGGACATTGCCGCCGCGCAACCGTTCATGCCGAACTGGAAGCCGATCTTCGAAAACGCTGTGCCGCGTCCTTCGGCTGTTGCCAAGGTCAAGTACAACGAGGTTTCCGCCAAGTTCTGGACCGCCGTGCACAATACTCTCTCCGGCAGCGGTACAGCCGAAGAAAACCTAGAGCTTCTCGAAGCCGATCTAACGACGCTGCAAGGCAGCGGCTGGTAACAGATCAGGGCGGCAGCGTCGGATATCCCGTCGCTGCCGCTTCCGATAGCGCCGTCGTCGATCGTCTCATGAAGCGGATATTCCATGAGTGAAGTTGCAGTCTCCCAAAATCTGAGCACAGGCACGCGCGCAAAAGCGATCTCTTCGGATCTGCGCTCGGAACGCATCCGGTCTGCCTGGATCTTCCTGGCTCCGACCCTGCTGATCCTGGCCATCGTTGCCGGCTGGCCGCTGTTCCGCACCATATACTTCAGCTTCACCAATGCGTCGCTGACGAACCTCGGCGATGCCCAGTTCGTCGGCTTCGACAACTATCTTTCCTGGGTCACCCTGAAGAGCGGTCGCACGATCTATAGAGGGCTGCTGGCCGATCCCGCCTGGTGGGGCGCGGTCTGGAACACGGCAAAATTCACGCTGTTCTCGGTGACGATCGAAACCGCGCTTGGCCTCATCGTCGCTCTTGTGCTGAACGCGCAGTTCGTTGGCCGCGGCATCGTGCGCGCCGCCATCCTTATTCCCTGGGCGATCCCGACCATCGTTTCGGCCAAGATGTGGGCCTGGATGCTCAACGACCAGTTCGGCATCCTGAACGACATGTTTCTCGGCCTCGGGCTCATCAGCCAAAAGATCGCATGGACGGCAGATCCAAATACCGCGATGATTGCCGTGCTGATCGTCGACGTCTGGAAGACGACGCCCTTCATGGCGTTGCTGATCCTCGCGGCCCTGCAAATGGTTCCGGCCGACATCTACGAGGCTGCCAAGATCGACGGCATCAACCCCATCAAAGTATTCTGGCGTCTGACCCTGCCGCTGATCCGCCCGGCAATCATGGTCGCTGTGATCTTCCGAATGCTCGATGCCATGCGCATCTTCGACCTGATTTACGTGCTGACGCCCAACAACGCCCAGACAAAGACCATGTCGGTCATGGCGCGCGAAAACCTCTTCGATTTCGACAAGTTCGCCTATGGCGCAACTGCCTCCACCATTCTCTTTCTCATCATCGCCTCGGTCACCGTGCTCTACATATGGCTCGGCCGCGTCAAACTCGGGGGTGGGGAACACTGATGCTGCTCACAGCCACCAAGAATACGCTTTTCTATCTGCTGGTCGCCGTCATCGTCGTCATCGCGGTTTTCCCGTTCTACTATGCGATCCTGACGAGCTTCAAAGTCGGCACCGCCCTCTTCGAGGTCACCTACTGGCCGACCTCGATCTCGCTGGAGAATTATACCGGCGTGCTGACGACAGGCAGCTTCATCCGCAGCCTCAGCAATTCGCTGCTCATTGCCTGCCTCGTGGTCGCCGCCTCTCTGCTGCTTGCCGTGACCGCATCCTACGCGCTTGCCCGTGTGCATTTCCGGGGTCGGGCACTCCTAATGCTGACCATCCTGTCGGTGTCGATGTTTCCGCAGATCGCCGTACTGGCGGGGCTTTTCGAACTCATACGCTGGATCGGCATCTTCAATACGCCATTCGCGCTGATCTTCTCCTATATGATCTTCACCCTGCCCTTCACGGTCTGGGTGCTGACGACTTTCATGCGCGATCTGCCGATCGAGATCGAGGAGGCGGCCATCGTCGATGGCGCCTCCCCCTGGGTCATCATCACGCAGGTGTTCATGCCGCTGATGTGGCCGGCCCTCGTCACCACCGGTTTGCTCGCCTTCATCACGGCCTGGAATGAATTTCTGTTCGCCCTGACGTTCACCTCGTCGGACGCGCAACGAACGGTGCCGGTGGCGATCGCTCTGCTTTCCGGCGGCAGCCAGTTCGAAATCCCCTGGGGCAATATCATGGCGGCATCGGTCATCGTCACCGTGCCCGTCGTCATCCTTGTTCTTATTTTTCAACGCCGGATCATTTCCGGGCTGACGGCCGGCGGCGTCAAAGGCTGAGGAAAGCGTGACATGGCACAGATTAGACTCGATAATATCCGCAAGAGCTTCGGCGCATTCGAAGTCATCAAGGGCGTCAGCATGGACATCCGCAAGGGGGAGTTCATGGTCTTCGTCGGCCCGTCGGGTTGCGGCAAATCCACCTTGCTTCGACTGATCTCGGGGCTGGAGGACATCACGTCAGGCACTCTTTCCTTCGATGGTCAGCCGGTCAATCGTCTTTCCCCATCGAAGCGCGGCATCGCGATGGTCTTCCAGTCCTACGCGCTCTATCCGCATATGACGGTCTACGAAAACATGGCCTTCGGCATGAAACTTTCCGGCCGGACCAGGGAAGAATGCAAGGCGCGCGTTGAACAAGCGGCCGGCATGCTGCAGCTCTCGCCCTATCTGGAGCGCCTGCCGCGCCAGCTTTCGGGCGGCCAGCGCCAGCGCGTCGCCATCGGCCGCGCCATCGTTCGTGACCCGAAGGTCTTCCTGTTCGATGAGCCATTGTCGAACCTCGATGCTGCATTGCGCGTCGCCACAAGGCTGGAGATCGCCAAGCTTCATCGCGGGATGCATGACACGACGATGATCTATGTCACCCATGATCAGGTCGAGGCCATGACATTGGCCGACCGCATTTGCGTTCTTCGCGACGGCGTCGTCGAACAGGTCGGAACTCCGATCGAACTCTACGAGACCCCAAACTCGGTTTTCGTCGCCGGCTTCATCGGCTCGCCGAAGATGAACTTCCTCTCCGGACCGTTCGCGGCTCCCTACAATGCCCACACGATCGGCGTCAGAGCCGAACATATCGAGTTTCGAGATCAGGATCCTGCCTGGACAGGTACGGTCATCCACTCGGAAATCCTTGGCTCGGACAGCTTCGTCTATCTCGACATCGGCTCGGGCGAACCGCTTACCGTTCGAGAAACCGGCGTATCGAGCCACCAGCCCGGCCAGCAACTGGGCGTGTCGCCGCTCGGCGATCGCATTCACCGTTTCGACCAATCCGGACGCGCGCTCGAAAGGGTTCCTTTCAAGGGCGCAGCCTGAACAACCCATCAAACAAACAGGATCTGGCCGCCTCCCATCGGTTCCGGTCCGCTACTTGCTGTGAAGGAGCAGAAACTTGTCTATTCGCACCATCGTCTGGGGTGAGAACATCCACGAGACAACCAATGAGATCGTCCGGGGCATCTATCCCGAGGGCATGCACACGACGATCGCCAAGGCACTGAACACCGATCCGGCGATTTCGGCGACGACCGCCACCCTGCAGGAGCCCGAGCATGGGTTGAGCGAAGCCCGGCTTGCCGAGACTGACGTTCTGACCTGGTGGGGTCACAAGGATCATGGCGCGGTTTCCGACGTCGTCGTCGAGCGTGTCGCCAAGCGGGTGTGGGAAGGCATGGGCCTGCTGGTGCTGCATTCCGGTCATTTCTCGAAGATCTTCAAGCGTCTGATGGGCACGCCCTGTGCGCTCAAATGGCGCGAGGCCGGTGAGCGCGAGCGCCTGTGGACGATCAATCAGCGCCATCCGATTGCTGCCGGCATCGGCGAGCATTTCGAGCTTGAAAACGAGGAAATGTACGGCGAGCAGTTCTCTGTGCCGGAGCCACTGGAAACGGTGTTCATCTCCTGGTTCCAGGGCGGCGAAGTCTTCCGTTCGGGCCTGACCTGGCGGCGTGGTGCCGGCAACATCTTCTATTTCCGCCCCGGCCACGAAACCTACCCGACCTATCACGATGCGAATGTGCAGAAGGTGCTGATCAACGGCGTGAAGTGGGCCTATAACCCCGAGGGTGCATTGAAGACTATCACCGATGCTCCGAATGTACCGGTAGAAAAGGCACTGGAGCCGATCGTCGAACGCGGCCCAAGACTGCACCAGGCCGGCGAAGCCGGTTACCGCTGAGGAGCATAGAAATGCGTCTACTCGTTCTTGGTACGGGCATGATGGCCAAAAGCCAGGTTGCCGGCTTCCTCGCGATCGATGGTATCGAAGTGGTCGGCGCCGTCGATACGGATCGGATCCGCCTCAATGAATTCGCCGATCATTTCAACATCGAAAAACGCTTCAGCACGCTCGACGAGGCGATCGCCTGGGGGAGATTCGATGCTGCCACAAACGTCACGCCCGACCGCGTTCACCACGCGACGAGCCTTGCGCTGATCGCGGCCGGCAAGCATGTGCTTTGTGAGAAACCGCTGGCGGAAAATTATCCAAGGGCGCTGGAAATGACGGAAGCCGCGGAGGCGGCCGGCGTCATCAACATGGTCAACCTCACCTATCGCAACGTCGCGCCCCTACAGCGCGCCCGCGAGATGGTGCTCGCCGGTGAGCTAGGGACGATCAGGCATGTGGAAGCCTCTTACCTGCAGAGCTGGCTGGTGTCGCGCGCCTGGGGCGACTGGCGCACCGAGTCGCGCTGGCTATGGCGCTTGTCCACCGGTCATGGCTCGAACGGCGTGCTCGGAGACGTTGGTATCCATATCCTCGATTTCGCCGCCTATGGCGCTGCGACCGATATCGACCACGTCTTTGCGCGGCTCAAAACCTTCAACAAGGCGCCGGGAGGCCAGATCGGCGAATATATGCTCGACGCCAACGACAGCTTCACCATGTCGGTCGATTTTGCCAATGGCGCGCTCGGCGTCATTCATGCGACCCGCTGGGCGACCGGTCATCTGAACGAGCTGAAGCTGCGCATCTATGGCGAGAAAGGCAGCCTCGAGGTCATCCATCGACCGGACGGTTCGGATCTTCGCGGCTGCTTCGGCGACGACATTGAAAGCGCCACCTGGCGTGATATCGAAGTGCCGCCGGTGCTGACCAATTATCAGCGCTTTGCCGAAGCGGTCAGGACCGGCAAACAGGATGATCCTACCTTCCGCCATGCTGCAAACCTGCAGAAGGTCATCGACCTCGCGATCGTGTCGGAGAAAGAACGTAGGGAGTTCAATCTGCTGGCCCCTGACACCCCGGAGAGC
Source organism: Rhizobium sp. WYJ-E13 (assembly GCF_018987265.1). Lineage (NCBI taxonomy): Bacteria > Pseudomonadati > Pseudomonadota > Alphaproteobacteria > Hyphomicrobiales > Rhizobiaceae > Rhizobium > Rhizobium sp. WYJ-E13. The sequence continues at coordinate 1,450,522 of NZ_CP076854.1, forward strand.
ACGGTCGGCCAAGAGCCGGAGAGCAAGGGCGACGACCAGGGACCGGCATTGGCACTCGTCGTCTGACGGCTTGGAAAAATATCGAAGGCCCGAATAATCGGGCCTTCTTTGAACCGACAGAGCGCGCTCCGCCTACTGCACAACCGGCAGCTAGGCAGCCTTACCGGGCGCACTGACGCCCCGATAGGCGATGAGATCCTCGATGGTGATCAGATGGAGGCCGTGTCGTTCGGCAAATTGCTCAAGCTCGGGCAGGCGCGCCATCGTACCATCATCATTGGCCACTTCGCAGATGACGCCCGATGGCGACAGGCCGGCAAGCCTTGCGAGATCGACAGCAGCCTCGGTGTGGCCGGGGCGAGAAAGCACGCCATTCGGATGCGCACGCAACGGGAAGATATGGCCGGGCCGCGCAAAATCCTCGGGGCGGGAATTCTCCCCGATGAGCGCGCGAACCGTCGCGGCGCGGTCAGCCGCCGAAATTCCGGTCGTCGTTTCAGGGATATAGTCAACCGAGACGGTGAACGCCGTCTTCAGGAGTTCGGTATTGTTGGGGACCATCTGCGGGATCTGCAGTTCGTCCAGCCGCTCGCCTTCCATGGCCACACAGATGAGGCCGCGGGCATAATTCATCATGAAGGCGATCGCCTGCGGAGTGATCGCTTCGGATGCAATGACGAGATCACCCTCGTTTTCCCGATCGCGATCGTCGACGACAACCACAATCTCGCCCCGCGCAATCGCGGCGATCGCATCTTCGATTTTGGAAATTGCCATTTCTCTGCCTTTCAAGGGTTAGCCGCGTGAGCGGCATTCATGGCCGATCAAAGCCACCATTTTCCCTTGGGCGAACAAGCATATGAAACGCCGCGTGCCGAGCGGCGTCCTTTGCGTTGCTCTCTTCCATCCGGACTATGACCGTCGGCTCCGGCATCACACCGGATCTGCTGACCCTTCGCTTTCACGAAGGCGCTCGCGGGCTCCGAGTTGCCTCGATACCGCCGGTGGGGAATTGCACCCCGCCCTGAGAACATTGCTTATGTAAATGACGAATGGTTGGTTCTGCAAGAGGTTGAATAAAGATCATCTCGCGAGAATTGCCTCTCGGTGATGAAAGCACCGTTTCCTATTGTCGAACGGCGCTACGACATGATCAGGCCGCCATCGACGTTGATGGTCTGGCCGGTGATATAGGCCGCGTCGTCACTTGCAAGAAAGGTGACAAGACCAGCGACGTCTTCGCCCGATCCGGCGCGCTTCATCGGGATGCCCTCCACCCATTCTTTCATCAGTTCGCCAGGACCGTAGTTGCCGAGCAGCCTGCCCCATGCCTGGTCGTTATAGGCCCACATTTCGGTTTCGATGATTCCCGGGCAGAAAGCGTTGACGGTGATGCCGTCAGTTGCGACTTCCTTGGCAAGGCTCTGGGTGATGCCGACGACGCCCATCTTCGAGGCGGCATAATGCGGCGTATAGATGAAGCCGTCGCGTGCCTGTCCGGACGCCGTGTTGATGATGCGTCCGCCGCGGCCATGCTTGCGCATACGGGCGATCGCTTCCTGGGCGCAGAGGAACACGCCCTTGGTGTTGACCGCCATGACCTTGTCCCACTCGTTTTCGGTCATGTCCTCGATGCGAGCGATGGTGATGACGCCGGCATTCTGGATGGAAACATCGACTGCGCCGAAGGCCTCTTCGGCTGCGTCATAGAGCGCCTTGACGCTTGCCTTGTCAGTGACGTCGCCAACAAAGGAGATCGCCTTTCCGCCATCGGCCTTGATCTGCTCGGCAACAGCATGCACGCTTTCCTCATTGGCGGAGACCACGAGATTAGCGCCCTCGCGTGCAAAGCGCTTGGCAATCGCCGCGCCGATGCCGCGGCTTGCTCCAGTAATGACCACCGTCTTGTTTTCGAAGCGTTGCATTCTCTTTTCCTTTCAGGGATGAGGACGTCAGCGCGCCGATCTGCAAACCGACGACACTTGCCTCGTCACCCAGATTTCAAACGGCTGCGGAAATAATCCCGGCAAATTCCGAGGCCTTCAGCGAAGCGCCGCCGACCAGCGCTCCGTCCACGTTGCGAAGCCCGAATATAGCCGCAGCATTGGATGCCTTGACCGAGCCGCCATAGAGGATCCTGACCGAGCTACCGTCTCTCCCAAGGCGCCCTTCGAGCATCTGGCGGATCGCAGCATGGACCTCCTCAATCTGTTCATTGGTCGGCACCAGACCGGTTCCTATCGCCCATACCGGCTCATAGGCGATGACCAGATTTGCACTCGTCGCTCCCTCGGGAACGGATTCTCTCAGCTGCCCGCCAACCACTTCGATCGCCCGTCCTTCGTCGCGCTCATGTCGCGTTTCGCCGACACAGACGATCGCGATCAAGCCCGCCCGATGAGCAGCAACCGCCTTTGCGAGGACGATTTCATCATCTTCGCCATGAGACACGCGGCGCTCGGAATGTCCGAGGATCACATAACGCGCGCCTATATCGGCAAGCATTTCGGCAGAGACCTCGCCGGTATGGGCGCCTGACTGCTGCGCATGACAATCCTGCGCGCCGATGACCAGGTTCGAAGCCTTGACCCGCTCCACGGCGCGATCAATCAGCGTGAAGGGCGGGCAGACGACGATATCGCACGTCGCACTGCCTGTTAGTCCCTTCAGCGCCTCGATCTCAGCTTGGGAGGAGATGAGACCGTTCATTTTCCAATTGCCTGCGATCAGCTTGCGCATGACATCACCAGCAGCAGAAGCCGCCGTCGACGAGCAGATCGACGCCCGTCACGAAGCTTGCAGCATTCGACAGCAGGAAGACGGCCGGACCGACCATCTCGTCGACACCAGCCATGCGCTGCATCGGAGTCTGCTCTTCGAAGAGCTTGGTCTGATGCACCATCTCCGGGCGGGTGTTCATCGGCGTTGCGGTATAGCCCGGCGAAATCGTGTTGACGCGGATGCCGCGCCCAACCCACTCCATGGCAAACGACTTTGACATATGGATCACGCCAGCCTTGGAGGCATTGTAATGCGCCTGGCTGAGACCGCGGTTGACGATGACGCCCGACATGGAGGCGATATTGACGATGGAGCCGCGGCCGTTCTTCAGCATGGCGCGCGCTTCGGCCTGGCAGGACAGGAAGACGCCCTTCAGGTTGATGTCCATCAGCGTCTGGTACTGATCCTCTTCCATCTCCTCGGCGGGATTGGCATTGGCAATGCCTGCGGCATTGACGGCAAGCGAGAGAGCCCCGAGATCGGCTTCAGTGCGGGCGACGGCGTCGGCCAAAGACGTCTTGCTGGTGACGTCGGCAGCGATTTCGATCGAACGGCGGCCGGCAGCCCGGATATGGCTGGCAGTTGTGGCAAGACCGTCATCGCTGCGGCGATCCAGAAGCGCCACGTCGGCGCCGCACTGGGCAAGACCGATCGCGATCCTCTGCCCGATGCCGCTGCCGGCGCCCGTCACGAGGGCAACCTGGCCGCTGAGATCAAATAGTTTCGGTGCGTTGAGAGAGATGTCGGACACCGCTCTTCCTTTCTGTCTTTGCCTATATTGTCGCCAGTTCCATGACCGAGACGTCGTTCGCCTCGTCACGCTTCAGAATGCCTGCCTGCTTGCCCTGCGCCAGAACCAGAATGCGGTTCGACACGCCGAGAACCTCCTCGAGATCGGAGCTCACGACGATCACCGCGACACCCTGCTTGGCCAGGTTGACGATGATATCGTAGATGCCGGCGCGGGCGCCGACATCGATGCCCCGCGTCGGCTCGTCCAGCACGACGACCTTGGGATCGCGCATCAGCCATTTGGCGATGACGACCTTCTGCTGGTTGCCGCCTGAGAGATCGGAGGCGAATTGCTCCGCACGCCCCTTGACGCCGAATTTCGCCACTGCCTTTTCGGCGAAGACGCGCTTCATGCCGGCAGTGATCCAGCGCCCGCCGAGCTTGTCGAGATTGGCGTAGATGATGTTCTCGCTGATCCTGTGTGCAACGACGAGGCCCTGGTCCTTGCGGTCTTCCGGAACCATCACGATGCCTTTGGCAATCGCATCCGCGGGACTGCGCAGCTTCAGCGGCTGGCTTTCCAGCCTGACCGAGCCGGCGCTGATCGGATCGGCGCCAGAGATCGCCCGCACGAGTTCAGTGCGGCCGGCGCCGACGAGGCCGGCAATGCCGAGGATCTCGCCGGCATGAACATCGAAGCTCACATCGCGGAAGGAATCGTCCGGCGACGTCAGGCCGGACACTTCAAGTACGGGTCGGCTGGTCGGCTCGGGAAGGGTCGGAAACAGGCGATCGAGCGAGCGGCCGACCATGCTTTCGACGATCGTGCGCACCGGCGTCGAGCTGTCGGCAAATTCATGGACGCGCTCTCCATCGCGAAGCACGACGATCCGGTCGGTGATCTTCTTGATCTCCTCCATGCGGTGGGAGATGTAGATGATGCCGACGCCCTCGGCGCGGAGCTTGCGCACCTGCTCAAACAGGGCTTCCGTCTCCGCCCCGCCAAGGGCTGCGGTCGGCTCGTCGAGGATCAGGAGTTTTGCGTTCAATGCCAGCGCCTTGGCGATTTCGATGAGCTGCTGGTTGGCAGTCGAGAGGCCGGCGACCTTTCGGGTCGCGGGAATGTGGAGATTCAGCCGTGCGAGTTGTTCCTGGGCGCGGCGAACCATCTGGGCGCGATCGACCACGCCATTCTTCATCGGCCACCGACCGATGAAGACATTTTCAGCGATGGAAAGATGCGGCAAAAGCTGCAGTTCCTGATGGATCAGCACCACGCCCTTGTCGATCGCCTCGCGTGGAGCGGCCGGGGCATAAGGCTGCCCCAGCCATGTCATCGTGCCCTCGGATGGTGTGCGCGATCCGGCAATAATGCCCGACAGCGTCGACTTGCCTGCGCCGTTTTCACCGAGCAGCGCCACCACCTCGCCGGGATAGACGTCCAGGTCAACATTCTTCAGAACCTGGAGCGGTCCGTAGCGCTTGGATATGCCCCTCAGGGATAAAACCGGCTCGGTCACAGCACACCTCCTCGAGATTTCGGCTGATTAGGGATGGTTGGCGATGAAGCCTGCCACGTTTTCCTTGGTCGTCAGCGTGGCATCCATCAGCTGGACCGGCGGCACCTTTTCCTTGGCAGCGAGCTTGACCGCGTTCTCCACCGCATCGCGGCCCATCTTCTGCGTCTGTTGTGTCGCGGTCACATCGAACACACCCTTGCTGAGGGCCTCGAGTGCGGCGGTGTCGCCATCAAAACCACCGACCACGATCTTTTGCGATGGATTGGCGACCTTGATCGCCTGGGCCGCGCCGAGCGCCAGTCCGTCTGCCTGGGCAAAGACGATCGAGACATCCGAATTCGACTGGAGCATGTTCTGCATGATCTGGAAGCCCTCGTCCTGGCTCCACATGTTGGAATATTGCTCGGCGACGACGCTCACGTCCGGATAGGCTTTCAGGGATTCCTGGCACCCCTTGGTGCGGTCCAGTTCAGGCGTGGTGCCCTTCTGGCCATGGATGATGACCATCTTGCCCTTGCCGCCGGCTTCCTTGAGGATGTAGTCGCAAACCGCCTTGGCGGAGGCGACGGAATCCGTCGCCAGGAAGGTATCGCCCGGAGCGCCTTCAGCATTGCGGTCGACGTTGACGACCGGAATGCCGGCCTGTTTTGCGAGCTTGACCGGCACACTGGCTGCAGCAGCGCCTGCCGGGATGTAGATCAGCGCGTCGATATCCTGGGTCAGCAGGTCCTGGATCTGGTTGACCTGGGTCGGGCCATCGCCCTTGGCGTCGACGGTGACGACCTCGATGCCACGTTTCTTGGCTTCAGCTTCGACGGACTGCTTGATCTGGTTGAAGAAGTTTGCCTGCAGATTGGCGACGGCAAGGCCGAGCTTCTTGACTTCGGCCGCCTGGACGGATCCGAGGCTGAGGCCAAGCAGGGCGGCAGACGCGAGCAGAGTGCGCGCAAATTTCATGTCAGTTCCTCCGTTGTTAGTGAACCCTCGGGTATCCTCCCCCTCGGGTGATAGCTCCGCTCCAAACCTTTCGGAGAGGAATTTCTGGCGGCCGCACCATCTGCGAGCCGAATGATCAGGCAGCCCGCCGCTTGCGGATCGTTTCCGCACCGACCGCGAGAACGATGACGACGCCGATGATGACCTGCTGCAGGAAGGGCGAGACGTTGAGCAGATTGAGGCCGTTGCGAAGCACGCCGATGATCAGCACGCCGATCAGTGTGCCGCCAATGCCGCCTGCGCCTCCCGACAGAGACGTTCCGCCGATGACGACGGCCGCGATCGTGTCCAGTTCGTAGCCAAAACCGCTGGACGGCTGAACCGAGTCCAGACGGGCAGCAAGAACGATACCGGCAAGACCTGCAAGCGCGGCACTCGCCACATATACAAGAATGGTCACAAGCTGGACGTTGATGCCGGCAAGACGGGCAACTTCGGGATTGCCGCCGACTGCATAGAGCATGCGGCCTTCTGCGCGGAAGTGCAGGAAAACCCAGGCCGCGGCGACGACAACCAGCATCAGGAAGACGGTTGCGGTCAGGATGCCGAAATGGCGGTCGATCGCCAGCATCATGAACCAGTCGGGGAAGCCGACGATCTGTTGGCCATCAGTGATCATGTTGGCCACGCCGCGCGCAGCCGACATCATCGCAAGCGTCGCGATGAAGGCAGGCACCCTGAACCAGGTAACCATGATACCGACGATCAGGCCACTGATCATCGAGGCAATGAGCGCCACTACAATCCCGACGCCGAGTGGCAGGCCGGCGATATTCGCCGTCCAGCCCATCACCATCATCGCGAGAGCGAGAACCGAACCGACCGAAAGGTCGATGCCGCCGATCAGGATCACGAAGGTCATGCCCACCGCCATGATCCCAAGCACGGTGATCTGGTCGAGAATGTTCAGACCATTGCGGACGGAAAGAAAGGCGTCAGTGCTGAAGCTCAGGAAAAGGCAGAGCAGAAGCAGTCCGATCAGCGGGCCTGTTGCTCCCGTGAGCTTGCTGACGAACGTGCCGGACGGACGGCTCTGCTCATTCACGTCGATCGCCACCATCATTCCTCCCTGAAGATTAAGGCCGGCGGCCAGTATTTCATCAAGCTAGAATAAATATTCATGCCTGCTGGAAAATTCATTAACAACTTGCCTAAGTGCTGTCAACCAGCTTTTGGGGTGATGACCAGCGCAGAATGATTAACAGGGGGCTTGACTAAGTCGGCGCCTGTGCAAAAATATAAATACATGAATATTTATTCACAAGAGGAAACGATGCAGCCTTCCGAACTTGAACGTGTTGCTCGCCAGATCCGTCTGCGCGACCTCCAGGCCGTATACGAGGCGGGCGCCGGCCATATCGGTGGCGAGATGTCGGTGATCGATCTCCTCACCGCGCTCTACTTCCGCGTGCTGCGCGTCTGGCCCGACCAGCCAAAGCATCCCGATCGCGACAGGTTCGTGCTTTCGAAGGGCCATACGGCCTGCGCGCTCTATGTTGCACTCGCCAAGCGCGGCTTCATTCCGGAAGAGGAAATCTCGACCTTCCTGAAACCGCATTCCCGCCTGAACGGCCATCCGAACTGCAACAAGGTGCCGGGCGTCGAAACGAATACCGGCCCGCTCGGACACGGGCTGCCGGTCGCTGTCGGCATGGCGAAAGCGGCAAAACTCTCGGGCGCGAAATACCATACCTATGTCATCACCGGCGACGGCGAGATGCAGGAAGGGTCCAACTGGGAGGCCATCATGGCGGCATATCAGTTCCGCCTCGACAATCTGACGCTGATCATCGACCACAACAGATTCCAGCAGGGTGCATCCCTCGCGGACACCAACGATCTCGCCCCGCTTCGCCCGAAGCTCGAGGCCTTCGGCTGGGAGGTCAGCGAAATCAATGGCAATGACATGCGCGCGATCGTGCCCGCTCTCGAGCATCGCAGCGACCGCCCCCATTGCATCGTTGCGCATACGAACAAGGGCCATGGCATTTCGTTCATGCAGGACCGGGTCGACTGGCACCACAAGGTTCCGAGCAAGGAACAGTATGAAACCGCATTGGCAGAACTGTCGGAGGCACTCTAATGAACGCGCCCGTAAACCCAACGAAGTTCTATGACTGCCGCGATGCCTTTGCCGCGACGCTTGAGCGCCTGGCGGCCGGAAACGAAACGATCGTCGCCGTCTGCAACGACTCCGTCGGCTCGTCGAAACTTGGTGGTTTCAAGTCGAAATTTCCTGATCGCCTCGTCAATGTCGGCATTGCCGAGCAGAACATGGTCGGCGTTGGTGCCGGCCTCGCCAATGGCGGACGCCTGCCCTATGTCTGCGCCGCCTCGCCGTTTCTGACCGGCCGGTCGCTCGAGCAGATCAAGGCCGACATTTCCTACTCCAATGCCAACGTCAAGCTCGTCGGCATTTCCTCGGGCATGGCTTACGGCGAACTCGGCCCGACCCATCATTCGATCGAGGATTTCGCCTGGACACGCGTTCTGCCGAACCTGCCCGTCATTGCCCCCTGCGACCGGATCGAGACTGCCGCCGCCGTCGAATGGGCCGCAAGCTACAATGGTCCGTGCTTCCTGCGCCTGTCGCGCGTCGGCGTGCCCGACCTTCTGGCTGAAGGGCATAGGTTCGAGCTCGGCAAGGCGAACCTTCTCCGCGAAGGCTCCGACGTGACGCTGATTGCCAACGGCACGTTGACCCATCGCATGATCAAGGCTGCCGATATTCTGGCCGAGCGGGGTATTTCGGCGCGCGTTCTGAATATGGCAACCGTTCGCCCGATCGACGAGACGGCCATTATCGCCGCTGCCAGCGAGACCGGTGCGATCGTGACGGCGGAAGAGCATTCGATCTTCGGTGGACTGGGATCGGCCATCGCCGAAGTGGTCGTCGACAATGCCCCCGTGCCGATGAAACGTCTCGGCGTGCCCGGCGTTTACGCTCCGACGGGTTCTGCCGAATTCCTGCTCGACGAATTCGGCATGGCACCTGCAGCGATCGCCGATGCCGCCGCCGCGCTCATCAAGCGTAAATAATCTGATAGCAGGTCTTTTGAGCCGGGGCGGGCATCCGCCCCGGCCATTCGTTTGAGGAGAAGATGATGCGGGCAATTCTGGCGATCGACCAGGGCACCACCAATTCGAAGGCCGTTCTGGTTTCCGAGACGGGCGACGTCGTCGCGAGAGGATCGGCCGCCGTCGGCATCTCCTATCCGCAGCCGGGCTGGGTCGAGCAGGATCCCCGCCGCATCTTTGCCTCTGTCTGCGAAGCGATCGAGGCATGCCTGAAAAACGCTTCCGGCGTCACCGTGGAGGCAATAGCGGTGTCCAACCAGCGCGAGTCCGTAACCGTCTGGGATGCCGAAACCGGCGAAGCGCTCGGACCAGTGCTCAGCTGGCAGTGCCGCCGCACCGCGCCGGACTGCGAGCGCCTCATCGCCGAAGGGCATCTGGACCGTGTGGAGGCGCTGACCGGCCTTCCCCTCGACCCGATGTTTCCCGGATCGAAATTTCGCTGGCTGCTCGATCGCGTTCCGGCAGGTCGCCGCGTGCGTCTCGGCACGATCGACAGCTGGCTCATTCATTGCCTGACGGGCGGCAGCCGCCACGTCTGCGATGCCTCCAATGCCGCCCGCAGCCAATTGTTCGACCTGCAAAGCCAGGTGTGGAGCGAGGAACTCGGCCAGATCTTCGGCGTCGATATCGCCCTGTTGCCCGAAGTGCTCGACAGTTCTGCCGATTTCGGCACGATACGTGGCCTTCCCGGCATCCCGGACGGCACGCCGATCCGATCCGCCATCGGCGACAGCCATGCGGCGCTTTTCGGTCATGGCGCCTTCAAGCCGGGCGATGGCAAGGTGACGTTCGGCACCGGCTCTTCCGTCATGACGACGCTGCCGCGCTTCATTGCGCCGCAAAACGGCATAACCACGACGATTGCATGGCGCATCGCCGGCGTGCCGACCTTCGCCTTCGAGGGTAACATCCTCGTTTCAGCCGCAAGCCTTCCCTGGATGGCAGACATTCTCGGCCTTGCCGATGTGGCGGCCCTCGTTGATCTCGCGGCGACCGCCGAGCCGGGCGGACCAGGCTTCGTGCCGGCTTTCGTTGGTCTGGGCGCACCCTACTGGAGCTCCGGCGCCCGCGCCCTCTTCTCCCAGATCAACTTTTCCACGACGCGCGCGCAGATGGCCCGGTCGGTAACGGATTCAATCGCCTTCCAGGTCCATGACGTGATCGCCGCCATGCGCGCCCAGAGCGGCGGCCAACTCGGCGCCCTCTACGTCGATGGCGGCCCGAGCCAGAACCGCTTCCTCATGCAATGTGTGTCGAACCTGATCGAGCATGCCGTGATCCAGTGCGAGGCTCCCGAAGCCTCCGCCCTCGGAGCCGCCTATCTTGCCGGGCTTTCGCTTGGTCTGTGGAAAGATCTCGAAACGATCGAGGCGTTACCCAGAAGCACGCACGTCCTCCGGCCCGAAGAGATCGATCGGACCGGTCTCCTGAATACGTGGAATGATGCGCTGGCCCGCTCGACGTCGCGACCGACACCGGCTAAGTGTGAATAAAAATTCAAGCCGGTATCGCTCATGTCCCGTCTCAATGAACTCCGCCTGATTTCAAGAGTGGCCCAGATGTATCACATCGAAGGGCGACGGCAGGCGGAGATCGCCGAGCATCTGCGCCTTTCCCAGGCGACGGTATCGCGAATGTTGAAACGGGCCGAGGCGGAAGATATCGTCCGCACGAGCGTGATCCCCCCTGTCGGAACCTATAGCGAACTTGAAGGCGGGCTCCGCGACAAATTCAAGTTGCCGGAAGCAATCGTCGTCGAATGTACCGAGGACCGGGACGGCGCCATCATGGCCCGTATCGGCGAAGCGGCTGCCCACCTGCTCGAGGTCACGCTTTCACCCGGCGAGATCATCGGCGTGTCAAGCTGGAGTCAGACGATCTTCAAGATGGTCGAAAACATCCATCCCCAGAAAAGCGCCCAGGTGAAATATGTCGTCCAGACCCTCGGCGGCATGGGCGACCCCTCCGTGCAGACACATGCCACACAGCTCACCACCCGCCTGGCGCGGTTGACGGGGGCCGAACCGAAATTGCTTCCCGTACAAGGCGTAACGACATCGAGGGAAGCCAAGTTGCTGATGCAGGCAGATCCCTTCGTTCGTGAGACTATGGATCTGTTCGGGAGCATCACGCTCGCCATCGTCGGCATCGGCGCGGTGGAGCCGTCCGAACTGCTTGCCCGCTCCGGCAACATCTTTTCGTCGCGCGAACTCGCCGATCTCGCAGAGGCCGGCGCCGTCGGAGACATTTCTCTGCGTTTCTTCGACAAGGACGGCAAACCGGTGAAGACGCCTCTCGACGACCGCGTCATCGGCCTGCCCCTTGAAGACCTTACCCGGGTGGACCGCGTGATAGCGCTCGCCGGCGGCGCAAAGAAAACAGCCGCAATCGCCGGCGCCTTGCGTGTCGGTGTCATCGGCACGCTGATAACCGATAAGTTTACCGCTCAACGATTGATCGATGCATAGATACCGGATCGCTCCGGACGAGGAGGATTGAGAATTATCGAGCGGATCGACCGGATGTCAACCAGGGTATGATGATCACTGCGTTCATTATTCCTACGGCGAAAACGAGCGGCCGGCGGATGGCCGGCCACTTTTGTCCCGCTCTCAACGCGCATTGTATTTTGCATCAAGCTCATCGATCGCAAAGACATTGCCGGCCGAACGGCCGTTCTGGTCGAATGTCTGGGCGAGAAATGCGTCGGCGATCGACTTCGCGAGCTCAGGTCCAATGACGCGCGCGCCCATCGTGATGATCTGCGCGTTGTTGGAAAGAGCGGCACGCTCGGCCGAATAGGTGTCGTGCGTCAGGGCCGCGCGGATGCCAGGCACTTTGTTGGCCGAGATGCAGACGCCGATGCCGGTGCCGCAGACCAGGATTGCCTTGTCATAGGTGCCATCGACCACGCCCGAGGCGACACGATCCGATAGGTTGGCATAGAACGGGTCGAGCCCATCGTCGATGCGCGACACCTCATGAACGTCGAAACGGTCCTTGAGGTGTTCGGCGAGCACCTTGGCGAGACCTTCGCCGGCGCTATCTCCCGCAATTGCAAGCTTCATCGTTTTTCTCCTTGGAGTTTGGCGGCGCATTTCGCGAGAATGTCGAGATAACCCTCGACGTTCCAGGCGGAACGGCCGATGAAGAGCCCGTCGATATGCGGGCTCGAAATCAGTTCCTCGCAATTTTGCGGATTGACCGACCCGCCGTAGAGGCAGGGGATTTTCCGCCCGAGCGCCGCTTCGGCGACCGCGATGATCTCGGCCTGGCGCGCATCGGCATAGTCCGCCGTCGCCGGAATGCCTTTTTCGCCGATCGCCCAGACGGGCTCATAGGCAAGCAGGATTTCGGCGGATTTCTGCTCGTCGGAGAGCTTCGACAGCGCCCCGCGCACCTGCGCCGCCAGTATCTCCGCAGCTTTTCCACCTTCCCGGTCAGCAAGGGTCTCACCGATGCAGATGAGCGGAATCAGGCCATGTCGAACGGCAGCTTCCGTCTTCAGCCCGACTGTCTCATCCGTCTCTCCGAAAAACTCGCGGCGTTCGGAATGCCCGAGTTCGACGATGTCGAGATCGCAATCCTTCAGCATCAGCGGAGAAATCTCCCCCGTCCAGGCGCCCTGGTCGGCCCAATGCATGTTTTGCGCACCGACCTTGACGGAGGTCTTCGCAAGCATGCGCTTGACCTCCCGCACGGACGTAAAGGGCGGGATCACGAAACGCTGGATGAGCGGATCGCGCGCGGCATCGGCCGCCCCGAGGCTGCGCGCGAAATGCTCGGCCTCCGCAAGCGTCTTGTTCATCTTCCAGCTGGTGCCAATCCAGAATTTCGGTTTATCGGTCATGCCTGATCCTGTGCCGGAGCGATCGTGAGCTTGATGCCCGCCCGATCGAATTCGTCGAGGACAGCGGCCGCTGGCGCGCTGTCGGTGATGACAGTGTCGAAATCGGCCAGATCCGCCATGACGTGCAGCGCCGTGTGGCCGATGCGCTGGTGGTTCACCAGAAGGCAGCTTTTTGTCGAGGAAGAGATCATTGCCCGCTTGGCGCGAACGACATTGTCGTCCATGTGATAGGCAAGCCTGCCGCTGACCGCCGGCGTCGAGATGAAAGCGATGTCGGCCCTGAGGCGCGACAGCGCCTCTTCGGTCACGACGCCGAAATAGGCGTTGAATTTAGCAGAATAAATGCCCCCGAGTGCAATCAGGGTTATGCCGTTTTCGCCCTTCAACCGCTCCATGATTGCCGCGTTGTTGGTTATCACCGTCAGCGGTCGCTTACGCAACAACATCTCGCCGAGAACCGCGGCCATCGAACCGTCATTGACCATGATCGTCATGCCAGGTTCGATGATGGCCAGCGCTTCTTGCGCCATGGCAACCTTGGCCTCGCCATCCTGACGCTCGCGAATGCGAAAATCACTCTCGAACTGTGTACCGGCATCGATCGTCGCGCCACCGCGCACCTTACGCAGGACACCTGCCTGTTCCAGGTCGTCGAGATCGCGGTGGATCGTCATCTTGGATACGGAAAAGCGCTCGGCAAGATCGTCCACGTCGACGGTCTTGTCCTCGACGAGCAGATTGACGATCAGCTGCTGGCGTTCTTCCCGTTTCATCGGTCTCCAATCCTAATTAGCAACAATATAACATCAAAAATGTGAAAATCAACAAAATGAAATGTGATTATGCGGTCGACTGGCTAACAACAGATCGTCAGACCAGAAGAGCTTGCGCGGTCCGTTCGTCGGTGATGAGCCCGTGAAGGCGGCGGCTTCGCAGGATGGCCCGTATGGCGGCCACCTTCGCCTGTCCGCCTGCCAGTGCCACGAGGCGTTCCTTCTTCGTTGTCGGAAAGGAAGCCGAAAGCGTGCGTGCAGTCAGAGCGGTATCGAGGATCTGGCCATCCGCATTGAAAAAATGACCGAGGATTTCGCCGATGCCGCCCGCGGCCGCGATGTCCTCGATCTCGCCTGGCTCGACTAGGCCGGAGAGCACCAGCTGGGCCTCGGCGTCCACCGTTCCCAGGCCGACGAGCTTCAGGTCGGCGGCATTGGCGAGATCGAACACTTCCTTGACACCGCGTTGTGCCCTGAGAACCTCCCGGTCCTCTGCAGTGTTGGCGAAAAAGGGGACCGGCATGACGTAAGCGTGCGTGCCGGTCTTTTCCGCGATGCGGTGCATGACATCATAGGGATTGGCGCCGTAGTTTCGCGTGAGGCCCCCAAGCAGGGAAACGAAACGCATATGCTTGGCGTTCGTCCGCGGCATATATTGAACGGCGGCCGAAAGCGTGCGGCCATGGCCAAGACCAATGACCGAGTGATCCCCATGTTCGATCTCGCGCTTCAGATAGCCAGCCCCCGCATGACCAAGCGCGCGAAGCGGCAGACCCTCTTCGCCAAGATCGGGCGCGACCTCGCAATATTGCAATCCGAAGCGCTCGGCGAGCCGCGTCTCCAGTTCGACGCATTCGACGATATCACCGTCGATCGTGACCTTGACGACACCATCGGCCACGGCACGTGCGATCAGCCGATGCGCCTTGACCGAGGGGATGCCCAGGCGCCGGGCGACGTCGGACTGCGTCAGTCCGCCCGCGTAATGAAGCCAGGCGGCCCGCACGGCAAGCGTATCATCGGCATCCGTCATCAACGCATCCTTCCCATTTCTCCGACGGCGATCTCGCCCGATAACAACCAGCCTTTGTAGATGGCCGGATCATATCTTCAAGTCTGCGGCGCCAGTGTCGATATGCGGCGCCCAGAAGGCGACGCTTTCGGCGATCTGCGCGATGACCTCGCGATCGTTCGGTTCGCGTTCCTTGAAGGAAAGTTCGAGGCAGATCTCGTTGTCACTGGCGCCACCTGCCGCAAAAGCGTCCAATAGTGGCGCAGGTTGAATCCGCCCCTTGGCATTGAATTCCGCCGTGAACGGCCGGTGGCCGCCCTTATCCATGAGGCTCTGCTTGATGTGGATGATCGGCGACAGCTTCGGCACGACCCGCGCCCAGGCATAGGGATCGTAGTCGTCGGGATTGGCGGAGGTGACGTCGCCATGGTCGATATCGGCCATCATCCACATCGGCACCGCCATGTCGGCAGCAGTCAATCGTGCCTGCAGCAAAAGGCAGGATTCGATCGTCTCGCCGAATTCCCGGCCGATGCTCATCGGCTCCCAGAAGATGTAGGAAAGGCCGGCAGCCCTGGCGTGCTCCGCGACTTCGCACCAGCAGTCGATAGCGATCTTTATCAGCTCCTCGCGCCGGCTTGCGTCATCGAAGTCCTTGTAGGTGAAGATCGCAAACTGCGTGCCGACGGAATGTCCGCCGAGATCAGCGGTGATGTCGGCGAAGGTCTTGAACCAATCCACATAATAGCGGCGCACCTCGGTATCCGGGTGCCCGAAATGGTTCAACCGTCCATAAGGTCCGGTCATGCCCGAGGTGACGCGAACACCGGTGCGCGCCAACGCCGCCTTCATCTGGCGGGTCAGGCGGCGGATGACCGCGGCCTGCCAGCTCGGATTGATGAATTCATGCGTCAGTTGGAGATCGCGGATGCGCAGATCTCGCGCCACCGTTTCGATCAGGTCGTCCGGGTCGGCAAAACGGTTGACCAGCGGATTGGTATTCAGCGAAAGCGAAAGCGGCATCAAGGCCTCCTCAGGCGGCGGCAAGATGGGATGAAGCAAACCAGTCGGCAAAGGCTGCTCGCTCTGCCTCGCTCAAATGCAGGTAATGCTTGGTTCGACGATAGAGGATGTCCTCGGCCGTCTCCGCCCATTCGGCGGTAGCGAGATAACGGGCTTCCGCCTCATAAAGCTGCCCGCCGAAGTGGCGGCCGAGACCTTGCAGATCCGTTGCCCCGGCAATCAGGTTCCTCGTGCGTGTGCCATAGAGACGGCCGTAGTGATGGACGAGCTTGCGCGGCATCCAGGGATAGGTGTCGCGCAGGCTGTTGGCGAAAGTCTCATAGTCGGCATTGGGCATTTCACCGCCCGGCAGCGGCGCCTTTTCCGTCCAGTCGCCGCCCATGTTGGGAAAGACATGTCTGAGGCGCTGCATGCCACGTTCGGCAAGCTCTCTGAATGTCGTGATCTTGCCGCCGAAGACATTGAGAAGCGGCGCTCCCCCCGTCTCGTCGAGATCGAACACGTAGTCGCGGGTCACCGCCGATGGATTGCCCTTGCCATCGTCAAACAGCGGACGCACGCCGGAGAAGCTGTGCAGCACATCCTGCCGGCGCAGCTTCTCCTTGAAATAGCGGTTCACCGCCTTCAGCAGATAGTCGATTTCCGTCTCGTCGGCCGCCACGTCCTCGGCCCGGCCCTCATAGGCGATGTCGGTCGTTCCGATCAGCGCCTTGTCGCCCTCGTAGGGATTGATGAAGATGACACGCTTGTCATGGTTCTGGACCAGATAGGCGTTGGAGCCGGACCAGAACTTCGGCACGATGATGTGGCTGCCCTTGACGAGACGCACATTGCGGCTGGAATTGGAGCCGGCGACGCGGTTGATGATGTCGGTGACCCACGGGCCGGCGCAATTGACGAGACATTTGGCACGGAAGGTCCGCGTTTCGCCGCTCGTGCTGCTTTTCGTGCTGATCGTCCATTGGCCGTTTTCCCGGCGCGCCGACACTGCCGGCGACCGTGTGAGCACCAGGGCGCCCTTCTCAGCCGCGCTCACCGCATTCAGGGTGACGAGGCGGGCATCGTCCACCCAGCAATCCGAATATTCGAAGCCGCGGGTATATTGATCGAGAATGGGCGTGCCTTCGGGATCGCGCAGCAGATTGAGAGTGCGGGTGCCTGGCAATTTCTTGCGGCCGCCGAGATGATCGTAGAGGAAGAGGCCGAGCCGGACGAGCCAGGCGGGCCGATCCTCGGGACTGTGCGGCAGCACGAAACGCATCGGCCAGATGATGTGCGGTGCGGCATTGAGCAGCACCTCGCGTTCGATCAACGCCTCCCGTACGAGGCGGAACTCGTAATATTCCAGATAGCGGAGCCCCCCATGCACGAGCTTGCCCGAGCGGGACGATGTCCCCTGTGCCAAATCGTCCTTCTCGCACAAGGCGACTTTCAAGCCACGCCCCGCCGCATCGCGGGCAATTCCCACACCGTTGATGCCGCCGCCGATGACGAAAAGATCCAGGATTTCAGGTTCGGTCATGTCATGCTCCCTTGGATGCCTGTTGCATCAACGATCTATTTGATGGACGGCATCGCCGCGGCTCTGGCCAGTGTTTCCCAGGCGGCGGGCATGGCCTTTCGAATATCGCCATAGGCGGAAAACAAGAGATCGAAGCGCCGGGCTTCCTCCGCAACCGGCTCTTCGGCTTCGCCGAGAAGCGGCGTCACCCAGTCGGCGATGCAGTCATCCATTGTCTTGTAGGCACCGATCGCGACAGCTGCCATCATCGCTGCACCGGCCGCCCCTGTCTCCTCGCGACGAGACAGACGGATCGGCGCGTTGATGGACGCGCTGAGCGAACGGCGAAGCGCACTTGAGCGCACGGCACCGCCAGTAATGCGCAATTCTTCGGGCATGTCGCCCATGGCGGCGTAGCAATCGCGCGTCGCCAACGCCAAACCTTCGACCACCGCACGAACAAGATCCGGAAATCCGTGGCGAACCGACAAGCCGGAAAATCCCGCGCGGGCCTGCGCATTGACGAAGGGGCCGCGCTCTCCGGCCTCGGAAATATAGGGATGATAGACGACCGAACCTGGCCGGCTTTCGGAAAACCAGCGGTCGATCCGTCCGACGAGTTCGGCATGGGTGGCAGGCTTTCCGGCCTCCGCCATCAGATAGGTGGCCATATCCAGCAGCCAGTCGATATTGATCGTCGAGCCCATATTGGTCTGCACCTGCGTGACGGTGCCTGGGATCGGCAAGGCAATGACATAGCCGGTGCCTTCCTGATTGAGATGAACATCGGCCACCGGCTTTGCCCGCAGATGCACGCCAGTGGACCCGATCGTCGAGCAGGCCGCGTTGCGTCCGCCGCTGCGAACGCCGGCACCGAGCGCGGTCATCACCATGTCGACGTAGCCGAGACTGACCGGTGTGCCGGCGAGAAGCCCGCAGGCATGTGCAGCGTCCTCCGTCAGCGGATGGATAAATTCCGTCCCGTCAAGGATATCGGGCAAGAGCGCGCGGCGATGCGTCAGTCCGAGCGCCTCGATGGCAACAGGCGAATAACGCCGTATCCTAAAATCACCGAAGGTAAAGCTTGCCTCTGAGGGGTCGGTCGCCCGCACGCCGGTAAAATTGAGATAGAGCCAATCCTTGCAATGCAGCGCGGTCTCTGCCTGATCCAGGAGTTCCGGCATTACCCGGTCCATGTGAGCAAGCTGCGCACCCTGCTGGCACGTGTTCAGCCCGGTGCCTGTCTGTTCAAAACGAGCCCGGTTCGACACTTCGCCCGCAAGCGAAATCACTGTCGGTGCAGCGCGAGCATCGAGCCAGAGCCAAGCATCGGCGACCGGTCGGTTTCCCGAACCGACCAGCCATGTTCCGTCACCCTGCCCCGTCACCGCGATGGCGGCCGCGCGCGAAGCAAGATCCTCGACCTTCTCGCCAAGGCTACGAAGGGCTGCCACACAATCCTTCCAGGTCTG
Organism: Rhizobium sp. WYJ-E13; assembly: GCF_018987265.1. Classification (NCBI taxonomy): domain Bacteria; kingdom Pseudomonadati; phylum Pseudomonadota; class Alphaproteobacteria; order Hyphomicrobiales; family Rhizobiaceae; genus Rhizobium; species Rhizobium sp. WYJ-E13. The sequence goes on from NZ_CP076854.1 coordinate 1,469,260, forward strand.
GGCAAGCGGCTGCGTGGCCGAGCCGTCGCTACCGCTCGCATATTTGTTGCGAACAGATGCGGTCGCGATCTGGCGGCCGGAAAGGTCGAAGGCGACGGCCTTTATGACCGACGTACCGGCATCGATACCGATGATGAGCTCGCGGCTGGTGGTCATCTGAAATTATTCGCCTGCCAGGTCGAACATCGCGAGGGGCAAAGCGCGCGTCGATGTCATGTCTCATATCCTCCTGGTCGCCACAGGCTGCAATAGCGTACACGACCACACTTCGAATCTCGGAGCAAAGCCGGCAGTCCACCTTTGGCGGCTTGCAGACTTGGCGCTCTTCGAAACCTCCCAAGGCCTCATCAAAAATATAACACAAAGATATCATTGTTCCAGTAAGATTTTTCTGACTGTGAAATTTTTTCCATGTAAAATACTATTCATGATAGGGGCGAGGTACGGCCACGCTCTCGAACCATTCCGCCGGCGATCGAATTTGCGGAGTGCTGGATTAGGCTTATTTTATATCTTATAATCAAATAGATAAATCCACGTTACGCAAAGGCTCTGGCTGCCTGAGCGACAGCGAAGTGCGCGAAAGAGCTTCTTTAATCGCTGCGCGCAGAAGCTGCGCATCTCACGCCATAGGACCCGGAGAGCCAAAAGACCTGTTGACAGGCGCAAAATTTGATAACATGATTTTTGACATAAATACCACTTACCTATCATGCGGCCATCGACGCTGATAGAAAACCACGGTCCTGGCGGTTGGAGGAGACAAGCGCTGGTTCTGCATGGAGGAGGTTCGGATGCACATTGTTTCCGCTGATCATCGCGCCTTTCAGCTCGGCAGGTTTTTGTGCGCCGATGCGGATTTCGACACGCGCCGTCTTCGATGAAGTAGCCGCGAGGCTTCACCCGTTTCCTCCTCTTTCGACATAGATCCGACCAGCCGCAAAGATCGCCAGCAATGAATACTCAGCCCGCTCACGCAACATCCGCGCCAGGCAAAGGCAACTTCAAGTTCATCGTCAGTGCCGTTGTGGCAATCATGGTCGTCGGCGCAATTGCGCTCGATACAACCGTCATCAAGATCGGCTCGGAGAGCGATGTGCGGCAGCAGGCCTTTTCTCCGGAATCCTTCGGCGCCGAGCAGTTTCCGAAGATCCAGGCGGATGTCGAGAAGAGAGCCGTTGCCGCGTCCGACCTCGCAGCGGCGATCGCTGCAGACAAGAAGGCGGCCGGTGAGAAATACGGGGTTGCCACGAGTACCGGCCCGGTCATCCCGGTGACGCTGAGCGGCACTTTCGGCGCGCGCAAATCCAATACAAACGAGATGAAGATCGACGGCCTCCCCCCCGAGACGGTGGTCCGTGTCCAGACCGGCCCTGCGGTCAATGGCACGGACCTCCGCGATGCCACGGGGGCGATCGAGTTCGGCCAGTTCACCAACCAGATCCAGTATCAGGATGCCGGTTCGGCGATCAATAACGAGATGAAGAAGGCCGTATTTGCCGGCCTCGATCCGGACCAGCTCGATGGCAAGACGGCGACCGTCGTCGGCGTGTTCAAACTGATCAACCCCAAGAACTGGCTCGTCACTCCGGTCAAGGTCACAGTCAAATGAGCGAGCCGATGCCCATATCCGAGACCCTTGGCGAGGTCGTCCTGGCTGCCCGCAACATAGCCAAATCTTATGGCAATGTGCATGCTCTCAAAGGCGTCAATTTCGATATTCGTCGTGGACAGGTGACGACCCTCTTCGGCGAGAACGGCGCAGGCAAGTCGACCCTGATGAAGATCCTTTCAGGCGTCGTCCAGCCGACGTCAGGCGAGATCATTCTCGACGGCACGCCGATCAGCTTCAACTCTTCCACTCATGCACGCGAATGCGGCATCTCGATTATTCACCAGGAACTCAGCCTCGCGCCCAACCTCAGCGTTCGCGACAACATCTTCATGGGCCGCGAGATCGTCAAGGGCGGCGTGGTCGACTTCGCGGAGGAAGAGCGCCAGACGCGCATTTTGATGGAAGAACTGGAAGAGGAGATCGATCCGCTGACCAAGGTGGAAGATCTGCGTCTCGGCCAGCAGCAGATCGTCGAAATCGCCCGGGCGCTGTCGGTCAATTCTCGTATCCTGATCATGGATGAGCCGACTTCAGCACTCAGCGCCACCGAAGTCGAGATGCTTTTCAAAGTCATCCACGACCTGACCGATCGCGGTGTATCGATCGTCTATATCTCGCATCATCTTGAGGAAGCGCTGCAGATCACCAACCATGCGGTCGTGCTGCGCGATGGCACCATGACTGCCTATGCGCAACGCAGGGACATCGATCTCGAATGGATCGTGCGAAACATGGTGGGCGACAACTTCGATCTCGGCAACCCGCCTGAAGGTTATGCGTTCGGTAAGCCTGCGCTTTCGATCGATAATCTCACCGTTCCCGGCCCCTCGGGATCAGCCTTCAACTCCGTCGATCGCCTGTCGCTGGACGTGCGGGCCGGAGAGGTGGTCTGCATTTACGGCCTGATGGGCGCCGGTCGCACCGAGCTTCTGGAATGCGTGGCCGGGCGGTTGCGCGCCAGTGGCGGCACCATTCGTCTTGAAGGCCAGGACGTCGGGCAGTTGAGCATCGCCGGACGTATCGCAAGCGGCCTCGTGCTGGTGCCAGAGGATCGCCAGCGCGACGGCCTCGTCCAGACGATGACGGTCGGCTCCAACCTGTCGCTCGCCAGCATCGGTGCCTTTACCAATGTGTTGTTCACATCCGTCCGTCGCGAGCGTGAGCTCGTCGATGCCTCCATTCGCAAAGTCCACGTCAAGACCGATGGAGGAGAGGCGGCCATCGGCTCGCTGTCGGGCGGCAATCAGCAGAAGGTGGTTATCGGCAAGATGCTGGCGACCGACCCGAAAGTCATTCTTCTCGACGAGCCGAGCCGCGGCATCGACATCGGCGCCAAGGCGGAAGTCTTCAAGCTGCTTGCCGAACGCGCCCGCCAGGGTCTCGCCGTCATCTACTCGACGTCCGAGGTCAACGAGTGCCTGAGCATCGCGCACCGCATCATCGTCATGCATCGTGGCCGGATCTCAGCGGAATTCGGTGCTGACGTCACCAAGGAAAAGATCATGGCCGCGTCAGGCGAAGCCGTGGTCGCGCACTAGCCCGGAATTATGGAGCACTGATTATGTCAGTCACGAACATTACCGAACAGAAATCAGTATCGCATGGGCATAAGCGCAATACCAACCTCGTGCGCCTGATCCTGGAAGGCCGCGCCTTCTTCGCGCTGATCGTCATCATCGCGGTCTTCTCCTTCCTGTCGCCCTATTACTTCACCCTCGGTAACTTCCTGACCATGGCCTCGCATGTCGCGATCTTCGGCATTCTGGCGATCGGCATGCTTCTGGTGATCTTGAATGGCGGCATCGACCTGTCGGTCGGCTCGACGCTCGGGCTTGCGGGTTGCATTGCCGGCTTCCTCATGCAGGGCGTCACCCTTAGCGCTTTCGGCGTCATTCTCTATCCGCCCGTTTGGGCAGTTGTGGTTATTACCTGCGCTCTTGGCGCTGTCGTCGGCGCAGTCAATGGCGTGCTGGTTGCCTATCTGAAGGTTCCGGCCTTCGTCGCCTCGCTCGGCGTGCTCTATGTCGCCCGCGGCATTGCGCTGCTTATGACCAACGGCCTGACCTACAACAATCTCGGCGGTCGTCCGGAACTCGGCAATACCGGTTTCGACTGGCTCGGCTTCAACCGCCTCGCCGGCATTCCGATCGGCGTCATCGTGCTCGCCGTACTTGCGATCATCTGCGGCATCGTCTTGAGCCGCACGGCTTTCGGCCGCTGGCTTTACGCCTCTGGCGGCAACGAGCGCGCGGCCGATCTCTCGGGCGTGCCGGTCAAGCGCGTCAAGGTCATCGTCTACGTGCTTTCGGGCGTCTGCGCGGCAATTGCCGGCCTGGTCCTGTCATCGCAGCTGACCTCTGCCGGTCCGACGGCGGGCACGACCTACGAATTGACGGCGATTGCGGCTGTCGTCATCGGCGGCGCGGCGCTGACCGGCGGGCGCGGCACAGTGCGCGGCACGATGCTCGGCGCGTTCGTGATCGGCTTCCTGTCGGACGGTCTCGTCATCATCGGTGTGTCGGCCTACTGGCAGACCGTCTTTACCGGCGCGGTCATCGTCCTCGCGGTCCTCATGAACAGTATCCAATACGGACGCCGGACAAAATCGTCCTGACGTCAGCAGCAGAACTTATCCACGACGGTACCTGGATTTCCAAAAGGCCGATCGCGGAAAGCACCGCCGGTTTCCGGCAGCACCTGAACTCACAAAGGGAGAGAGACTATGTTTAAGAAAGGCATGCGCATTCTTCTGGCAGCCGCAGCTGTTGCCCCGATCCTCGTCAGCTCCGCCTGGGCGGCGGGCCAGATGACGATCATCGTCAATGATCCATCCAATCCCTATTGGCTGACAGAAGGCAACGTCGCCAAGGCGACAGCCGAAAAGCTCGGCTACACCGCCTCGGTCAGTGCGCATAAGGGCGACACCAACACCGAAAGCAACCTGATCGACACGGCTATCACCAACAAGTCGGTCGCCATCATCCTCGATCCGGCAAACGCCGACGGTTCGATCGGCGCGGTCAAGAAGGCAGTGGCCGCCGGTATCCCGGTCATTCTCGTCAATGCCGAGATCAACCAGGAAGGCCTCGCCAAGGCGCAGCTCGTTTCGAACAACGCCCAGGGGGCGGCGATCGGCGCGCAGCAGTGGGTCGAAGCGGTCGGCGACAAGGGCAAGTATGCCGAACTCTTGGGCGCACCATCTGACAACAACGCCGCCACGCGCTCCAACGGCTACGAGACCGTCCTGACACAGTATCCCGACCTTCAGAAGGTCGCCCAGGAAGTCGCTAACTGGGACCGCACCCAGGGTCACAACAAGATGCAGTCCATGTTGCAGGCCAATCCCGACATCATCGGCGTGATCTCCGGCAATGACGAAATGGCACTCGGCGCGATCTCAGCGCTGAAAGAAGCCGGCAAGCTCGCCAACGTCAAGGTCGGCGGCTTCGATGGCTCACCGGATGCGGTCGCCGCGATCAAGGCAGGCGAGTTGCAATACACCGTCCTACAGCCCGTTGCCGTCTTCTCCGAAGAGGCCGTCAAGCAAGCTGATAACGTCATCAAGACGGGCAGCACCGGCGCCAAGAGCGAAAAGCAGCTGTTCGATTGCCTGCTGATCACCAAGGACAATATCGACAAGTATACCGGCCCGTTCGTTCTGGCCCAATAATGCGATGGAGGGCGCCCGACCGGGCGCCCTCCTTGACCTTTCAACCACGTCAAGCCGCTTTCGCCTTCTTTGCCTTGGCACGGCAATCACTATACGAAGCTGGGGTATGGAATTCAGCGACAAGGGTGACCCGTGACACAGAAGACCAATCAGGGCGATGAGCTGTTGGACCAACTGACCAGCGACAGCCGCCAGACGCGCCAGGTCGCCCGCCGGCGGATGATCGCGGAGGCCGTCATGAGTGAGGGTTCGATGCGCATCGAAGATCTGACCGACCGCTTCGGCATCAGCCTGATGACGGCGCATCGCGATGTGGATGAACTCGTCAGCCGCGGGATCTTCAGGAAAACGCGCGGGATCGTCACTGCGGCGGCCACCAATCTGATCGAGTCCAGCGATGTCTACCGCTCAAGCCGACAGTCGGCGGAAAAGAAAGTGATTGCAGAGGCGGCGATGCAATTCGTGGAGCCCGGACAGGCGATCTTCTTCGACGACTCGACGACCGTATTGCAGATGGCATCGCATCTTTCCGCAAAAGTGCCGATCACCGCCATCACCAACTCGCTGACGTTGATGAATGCGCTGACCGGCATGCACGATGTCACCCTGCTGGCGCTCGGCGGCCAGTATTACAACTGGTGCAATGCTTTCATGGGGCGCATGACGATCAGTGAGATCAAGGGTCTGCGGGCGGATATCGCCTTCATCTCGATGTCCGCCATCAGCGACGGGATCGTGCTGCATCAATCGCCCGAAACCGTCGATACGAAGCGTGCCATGTTCGACTGTTCCGTCAAACGCATCCTGCTTGCCGACCATACAAAGTTCGAGCGGCGCGCGCTTCACAGCTTCGCGGCGCTTGATGAATTCGACGTCGTCATCGTCGACGACAAGACGCCGCCCGTCCACATTGATCGGATGCGGTCCAAGGATATCAATGTCGTCATTGCCAGGACCAGTGGCGGGCGCATGTGACCGGGCTGCCCGGTCACGATAGAAAGGTGAATACGCATGCCGAGCCTTCTCGGGATCGATAGTGGCCTGACTGTCACGAAGGCCGTCATTTTCGATATAGACGGCACACCCATCGCCGTCGCGCGGCGGCGCGTGACCCAGCTCATCCCGAGGCCGCGGTTCGTGGAACGGGACATGCACGAATTGTGGACCGCAACGGCCGAAGCGATCCGCGAGGCCATTGCTCTCAGCGGCCGCCCGGCAAACGATATCCAGGCCGTCGCGGCAACGGCGCATGGCGACGGAATCTATGTGCTGGATCAGTCGGAGATGCCGCTTGGCAACGGCATCGTATCGCTGGACAGCCGCGCAGGTGATATCGTCGATCAGTGGATGAAAAATAAGGTCGCCGAAGAGGCGATCGAGCTGACAGGTCAAGTCCCGCATGTCTCGGCGCCGTCGGCGCTACTGGCCTGGATGCGCGACCATGAGCCGGAACGGTTCAAGCGTATCGGCCACATCATGAGCTGCAAGGACTGGCTGCGCTTTTGCCTGACCGGCACTGTCGGCACAGATCGGACCGAAGCCAGCACCTCATTCACCAATGTAAGGACACAAGACTATAGCGAGGACGCCCTGCGTCTGTTCGGCTTGCAGGCGCTTGTTGGCACTCTGCCGCCTGCCGCACGCTCGGACGAGATCGTTGGACGGATCACAGCCGATGCGGCGCGTCTGACCGGCCTTGTCGAGGGCACGCCTGTGGCTGCCGGCTTGCATGATGTCACCGCATCCGCCCTTGGCGCGGGTGGTTATGCCGATGGCGTCGTTGCCGTCATTGCTGGAACCTATTCGATCAATGAGACGCTGTCTTCTGAACCGCGCGTCGATCGACGCTGGTTCTGCCGCAACGGAATTGCACCGGGCGTCTGGAACAGCATGTCGATTTCGCCTGCATCGAGCGCGAATTACGAATGGTTCATCGAAAAACTATGCGCCGGCGATCGGGCACGTTGCGACGCCGACGGCACATCCATCCACGCTCTGCTCGCATCCGAAATCGACGCGGCTTTCGAGCGCCCCTCTCCCGTACTTTTCCATCCCTATCTCTACGGATCGCCTTATGGCGCTTCGGCAAGCGCGGCTTTCTTCGGACTCGGCGGCTGGCATGACCGCGGTGACATGCTGCGCGCCGTGCTGGAGGGGATCGCATTCAACCACCGCATCCATGTCGATGCGCTGCGCGACGGCTTTGCCTTCACGGAGGCGCGGCTTGCCGGCGGCGTATCGCGCAACCCCGCCGTCGTACAGATGTTTGCCGACATTCTTGCAATGCCCGTGACGGTGACTGGCACCGACGAGGCCGCCGCCTGGGGAGCCGCACTTTGCGCCGGCGCAGGCGCCGGTATCTACGCAGATCCGCAAAGCGCGTCGACGACGAAAAAACAGGGCGAAAACTGCATGCCAAATCCCATCCGCAGCGCCGACTATGACAAGCGCTACCGGCTGTTCCTGGAGATCGCCGAAACAATGAAGCCGCTCTGGCCAAAGATCGCTGGCCTTGCGCAGGAAAGCGCGGCAGACGCCGCAGTTTAGGACGACAGTGCCATGACCCTCACCCCTCTCGAGCGCAGCCCGGATACAAGCGAGAACGACATTGACGTCGTCATCCTCGGAGCAGGCATCAATGGCGCCGGCCTGTTTCGCGACCTGGCGCTGCAGGGCGTCAGCTGCATGATCGTCGATAAGTCGGACTTCGGTTCCGGAACGAGTGCAGCACCCTCCCGCCTCATACATGGTGGATTGAAATACCTGGAAACCGGGGAATTCGGCCTGGTCGCCCAATCCACTCTGGAGCGCAATCTGCTCTTGAAGAACGCGCCGCATTGCGTCGAGGCGCTGCCGACATTCATTCCGGTCTTTTCCTGGACACGCGGCATCTGGGCGGCACTCAGGACATTGGCCGGTTCTAAGACCGCGCCCCGCAGCCGCGGAGCCGTGCTCATCAAGATCGGTCTTTCCCTTTACGACTTCTTCGGTTCGCGCGATCGTGTAATGCCGCGCCACCGTCTGATCCTGAAAAGGAAGGCCAGGCAGGAAATGCCGCATGTCACGCCGGACATCGTTGCCGGCGGGATCTATTACGACGCAAAGATCAGCCGGCCGGAGCGCCTCGTCTACGAACTCGTCAAGGACGGGCTTGAGGCGAACCCACATTGTGCCGCGGCAAATTTTGCCACCCTGACGGCCAGATCCGAAGGCCGCCTGTCTTTCCGAAAAGAGGATGGAACTGAATTCTCGGTCCGGCCGAGGCTCGTCGTGAACGCGGCCGGGCCGTGGATCGATCATGTCAACGAAGCACTCGGTGCGCCCTCTCGCCTGATCGGCGGCACGAAGGGCTCCCATATCCTGATCGATCATCCAGAACTGGTTCGCAGCCTGAACGGCCATATGATCTATTTCGAGGCCGATGATGGCCGCATCTGCCTGGTCTACGGCTATCTCGGACTGGCGCTCGTCGGCTCGACGGATATTCCAAGCCGGGATCCCGACACTGTGCGCTGCGAGGATCCAGAAATCGATTATTTCCTGCAGAGCTTGCAATCGCTGCTTCCGACATTGCGCTTCGATCGCGACCAGATCGTCTACACCTATAGCGGCATCCGGCCGCTTCCGGCCTCCGACGGAACTGCCCCTGGCCTGATCAGCCGCGACCATTCAGCCCCGGTCATCGAACCGGACGACCAGAGGCCATTTGCCATCATGTCGCTCGTCGGCGGCAAATGGACGACGTTTCGCGGTTTTGCCGAGGAGGTTGCCGACACCGTTCTTTCCCGGCTGGAGCGTTCGCGCAAGCAGTCGACCCGTTACCTTCCGATTGGCGGCGGAAAGGCATTTCCGGCCGACGCGCAGGCGAGGCGGGTCTTCGTCGACAGGATCGCGAAGGCTGCAGGCATCACCGCCGCACGCGCAGAACAACTTCTGAACCGCTACGGGACGACGGCCGAGGCGATGGTGATCTCCCCCTCCGATCATTCCGACGAGCGGCGCGTATCGGCTGCCGAACACTATAGTTTCCGGGAGATCGACTGGATCGCACGCAATGAGCTTGTGGTTCACCTCTCCGATATCGTGCTCCGGCGCACGACGATCGCAATCGAGGGCCAGCTGAGCTACGAAGGGTTGACGGATATTGCCGGCATCGCCGCAAAAGCACTCGGCTGGGATGCTCCGCGTGTTGAGCGTGAGACCGATGATGTCGTCTCCCTGCTCAAGGCGTTTCACGGCCAGACGCTGTCAGCCGGGACACCGGATATCGAACCGGGAAAAAGCGTCCGGCCCGTCAGTCGATGAGATCTAGGAAAACACCGGATCGAGCGCGCCGGATGCATAGCGCTTTGCCATCGCCGAAACCGGAAGGGGCGTAATCCGATCCGCCATGCCGGCGGTGCCGAACTGTTCGAAGCGCTCCTTGCATAGCTTGGTGAGTGCAGCCATTGCCGGCTTCAGATATTTGCGGGGATCGAATTCGCTCGGATCTTCCTGAAGGACCCGGCGGATCTGCCCGGTCATGGCCATACGGCCATCGGTGTCGATGTTGACCTTGCGCACGCCGTTCTTGATGCCGCGCTGGATCTCTTCGACCGGTACGCCCCAGGTGGGTTTCATCTGGCCGCCGTATTTGTTGATGATCTCCTGCAGCTCGACCGGCACCGACGACGACCCGTGCATGACGAGGTGCGTGTTCGGCAGCTTGCGGTGGATCTCTTCGATGACATTCATCGCCAGCACCGAACCATCAGGCTTGCGCGTGAATTTGTAGGCGCCGTGCGAGGTCCCCATGGCGATTGCCAGTGCATCGACCCGTGTTTCACGCACGAACTTCACCGCCTCGTCCGGGTTGGTCAGCAGCTGGTCGTGAGACAGTTTGCCTTCCGCGCCGTGTCCATCCTCGGCCTCTCCCATCCCGGTCTCCAGAGAGCCAAGCACGCCGAGCTCGCCTTCAACGGAAATGCCGCCGAGATGGGCCATCTCGGTCACCCGCTTTGTCGCCCCGACATTATAGTCCCAGTCGGCGGGTGTCTTCGCATCCGCCTTCAGCGAGCCATCCATCATCACAGAGGTAAAGCCCGCCTGAATGGCTGTCATGCAGCTGGCCGGGTCGTTACCGTGGTCGAGATGCACACAAACCGGGATATGCGGGTAGATTTCGACGACCGCGTCCATCATGTGCTTGAGCATGATGTCATGCGCATAGGCGCGCGCGCCGCGTGATGCCTGCATGATGACGGGGGCGCGGGCCGCATCTGCGGCCTCCATGATGGCGAGCGCCTGTTCCATGTTGTTGATGTTGAAGGCGGGAACGCCGTAGCCCTCCTCCGCCGCGTGATCCAGCAACTGCCTGAGCGTAATGCGCGCCATTGAACACCCCCTCACGTGAAGCACGTCGAAATCGTTGGCTTCAGTCTAGAAGGATCGCACACTCACAAAAGTGGAACAAGTATAAATCACAATATCACAAATTTTCTGATGATTTTCTCCTTGTCTGAGCATTCAGTGTCGAAAAGAGGCCATGCCGGTCTCAGGAGATCAGCACTGTGGTTGCCGGGTTCCATCCTGCAGGCAGCGGTTCTGGCCGGCGGATCGTTATGTCTTCCAACTCGAGCCCTGTCACATTTTGCGCAAAAACGCCCGGCAATCCCCCTGGATAGTCGAAAAGCCCGACGATTTGCCCGTCCTGTCCTCGCACCCAGGCGTTGCCGCGCCCCTGCGCGCCCTTCGGCGGCGCCAGATCGGCATTTGTCGGTCGCAAGTCGTACCGCTTTGCGGCGCCAAGCGGCCCTTCGTCCATTTTGATATCGATCCCGCGCAGAACGATCCCATCGATACCGCCCGGCTCCTCCGCAAAGAGATTGACGGCACCGTGGCTTCGCCCCGAGACGTTTTCGACCAGCACCATCCGGACTGCTCCTGCGGGGCGTTCCGGGCGGCGTGTGAGCTTGGTTATCGTGAACGGTTCTCCGGAGCCCCAGAACCCATCAGGCGTCTCGCTGCAATCGAGCTCTATATCGCGGAAAACGACGTCTTCAATCTTGCCGCCATCGCGCGAAAAGATGCCAAGACCACGGTTCGAATTCTCGATCCGGCAGCGCAGGAATCGGACCTGAGATACATCGCCGAAGCTCTCCGTGCCGATTTTGAGAGCACAACTCTTGCTCTCAATCACACTATCGCAGATCTCGATCCGCTCGCAGCGTCCAATTCCTTTGTCGCTCAAGCTCGTCTTCAGGCACACACCGTCATCGGCGGTGCGAATGACGGCTTCAGAAATCGTGACGTCGCTGCAACTGTCGATAACGATCCCGTCCGTATTGGGGAGCTGGCGGTTATTGGAGACGCGAAGCCCACGAGCGCCGATATCCCGGCAGCGCACGAGATGGATCGTCCACATAGGCGAATCCGTAATGTGGACGTCTTCCAAACGAATGTTGGTGCAATCCTCAAAAACGATCACGCGTGGACGTTCGGCTACCGGAGTGAAGGTGCCCACCCCCTCGTCGAAGCCAGTGTGGAAGGCATCGCCGCGTCCATCGATCGAGCCTTTGCCGACGATGGCAATATTCATTGCCTCCTGCGCGACGATATAGGCGCGGTTTGAGGACTCAGCGCGCACGCTGACGGCATTTTCGGAATAAAGCTCATAATCGGCCACGAATGCGAGGACAGCGCCTTCCTCGATATGCAAGGTAACATCGCTTCTCAATCGGAGCGCGCCTGTGGAGTGACGGCCCGGCCGAAGGAAGACCGTTCCGCCTCCCGCTGCCGCGATCGTATCGAGCGCCATCTGAATACCGCCGTCCACCGCTTCGACGAATATCTCCATCACATACCTCCGCCTATTCTGGCCTCCGCCTGTTCTGGGCTTTTCATAGCATGCGGCATTTATTCGTCAACAGGACGAACTAAATCACATTGAACCGAATGTGTTGTGTTGACAGTCCGGAAAACTCGTATTTAATTCGTCATGGTTACGAACAAAGGCCTGAGGGAGTTCAGTTGCAGGCCGTTCATTTCGGATGTCAGAATGACAAGCCAGAGAGGGAGAACTATGAAAACGCTAAAGACAATTCTAATGACCGCCAGCGCCCTGGCGATGACAATGTCCTTCGCCGCGGCCTCTGAGCTCAAGCTCGTATGGTATGTCGAAAACGATCAAGAGGAAGCGGATACGCGCGCGCTCCTCGATCAGTACACGAAGCTGCATCCCGAAACGACCTTCGACCTTGAAATTACACCCTATGACGGGATGATTCAGAAATTCCAGCAATATGCTGCATCGGGGATCATGCCGGATCTGTCGCTGACATCCTCCATGGAGCCGGTCATCAGGCCCTTCCTGGCAGACCTCAGCAAGGAGATTGGACCGGAATGGATCAACGACTTCGTCAAGGGTTGGGCCGATGGAGCCAAGCTTGGCGACAAGGTGATTGCCGCACCCCTGCGCGTCACTTCGACTGGCATCTTCTTGAACGCTGACGCCTTCAAAAAGGCAGGCGTTGCCATCCCGGACCAGGCGACCGGTTGGACATGGGAAGAGTTCATTCCGAAGATCAAGGAGGTCGCAGAGAAATCCGGCACTCGCTATCCGCTGGTCTGGGATGTTTCGGCGAGCCGTTGGATCGTTCACGAATATCAATATGGCAACCACATCTACACCGAGAAGGAACCCGTCAAGGTCGTGATGGACGAGGCGGCCTGGACGAGCACGCTCGATAAATTCATCGACATCACCAAGGCTGCCATGCCGCCCGGCCTGTGGAGCGGCGCGAGCTCGGACAATCCAAAGGAACTTTTCACGGCAGGTCAGGCGGCAGCCTATATGTCCGGCAGCTGGCAGATCGCCGGCCTGGCTACCAATGCGCAATTCGCCTGGCAGGCCGGACCGACGCCGCGTGGAACGGTTGCTTCATCGATCTATGGGGGTGACTACATCGTCGCCTTCAACACCAGCCAACACCTGCCGGAAGCCATCGAATTCATAAAGTGGGTCACCTCGCCCGAGATCCAGGCGCAATACGCCAAGACGTTCGGCATGATCCCCGCCAACCTCAAGGCACCCCCGGTCAAGTATGACAATCCGGCTGCGACGGCGGCGATCACCACGATGCAGAACGAACTGAACGCGAGCCCCGTCTACGCGGCGACAGATCAGGCCTGGCCGCAAATGCAGGCCGTCTGGGGTACGGTCAAGACCGCCGTCACTCAGGCTGTCGCCGGTCAGATTTCCTCGGCCGAGGCGATCGCGCAGATCAAGAAAGCCGCCGACGGTTCGCTTGAGGCGAGCAAGTGACGGCGGCGATCCCGCAACAAGGCAGTTCGGCACTGGGTTTCCACCCGGTGCCGAAAGGCCGGCGCAACAGCCTTTTCAATCTCGGTTGGCCGTATCTGCTGATGCTGCCGACGATCGCATTGCTCGTTACTTTTACTCTCTATCCGCTTGTCCAGGGCCTCATGATGGCATTCTTCAAGCGAGGCGTGGTGGTCGTCCCGCAGGTGCCGAGCACTCTTCCGCAATATGTGGGCTTTGATAATTTCCTTGGGCTTTTGAGCGATGCCGACTTTCAGACCTCGCTCGTCAAGACGGTCGTCTTCGTTGTTATCGCGGTACCGCTGAACATCGTCGCCTCCCTGGCACTGGCGCTGCTTCTGTCGCCTCAGACGAGGTTCTTTGCAGTTGTCCGGACGATCGTCTTTTTTCCCTCGATGATCAGCCTGCTGATCATCGGCGTCTCGTGGCGCTGGCTTTTCGGCCTGAACAACGGTCTCGTCAACTATCTGCTATCGCTTGCGGGAATTGCTCCCGTTCCATGGCTCGAACAAGATACCATGGCTCAGATTGCGATGATCATCGCCTGGGTATGGGCTCAGGCCGGTTTCAACATGATGATCTTCATCGCCGGCCTCACCGCAATCTCGGCGGATTACTATGAAGCCGCATCAATTGATGGCACCAGCAAATGGCGCCAGTTCACACATATAACGTTGCCGCTCCTCAGGCCGACAATGGCGGTGGTTCTGGTGCTGTCCTCGATCGAGGCCTTCAAGGTCTATGAGCTCGTCGTATCTCTGACGGGGGGCGGGCCAGGAAAGGCGACGGTCTATCTGATCCAGACGATCTACGATACGGCGTTTCAAAAGCCGATGCAGGCCGGCGTTGCCGCTGCCCAGTCGATGGTTCTCTTTGCAATTCTTCTGCTGCTGACGATCGTCCAGTTGCGCCTGTCGAGGAGCCAGACATGACACGGATCTATTCGCCCTGGCGGCTCGCCTTCGTGGCCCTGACGCTCTTCGTCTTCCTGATGCCGCCGGTGTGGCTGTTCTTGTCGTCGCTGAAATCGCAACAGGAAATATTCCAGTGGCCGCCAACCATTTTTCCAGCCCATGTAACGCTGCAGAATTTCATCGAAACGGTGTCGCGAGCCAAATTCCTCATCTTCTTTCGCAATTCGGCGATCGTCTCCGTGCTCTCGGCACTGCTGTCCGTCACCATCAGCGTCATGGCGGGTTATGCGCTTGCGAAATTCAGGTTCAAAGGCGATACCCTGTTTTTCCTGCTGATCATGTCATCGCTGATGGTGCCGCTGCAGATCGTCATGATCCCGGTATTTCTTGTCCTGCGCGATCTTCATCTTCTCGATACGCTCGCCGGCATCATCATCGCCCCCGCTGCGACGCCGACCGGGGTGTTCCTGATGCGGCAATACATTACGAACATTCCCGACAGTCTTCTGGAGGCCGCCAGGATCGACGGAACGCCCGAGTGGCGTATCCTCTTGCGCATCATCGTGCCGCTCTCGATCCCAGCAATTGGTACGCTTCTCGCGTTCAACCTCGTCTGGCGCTGGAACGACTACCTATGGCCGTTCCTGATCATCACCGATCAGGACAAATGGACCGTCCAGGTCGCGCTCGCCAATACGGTTGGACGATTTGGCATCAATTGGCCGCGACTGCTGTCGATGTCGGTACTCTCGGTCTTGCCAGTGCTCGTCATGTTCGCCGCCCTTCAGCGGATGCTGATGAGCGGGCTGATGGCCGGAGCGACCAAAGAGTAGCCAAAGCCGGTCCCGAGCAAATGAAAAAGCCGCCTCCGGGCGGCTTTTTTGCATTGTTTGCCCCCCACAAGGTCGTGACGATGTTCTGCGGAGCCGACGTCTCAGCTCATCGCAAACGCAGCTTGTCTTTGTGCGCAAGGGCAGCCATCGCCGGCATGCTGCTCCATCCCTGGAGCAGCGAGCCGCGCCCCCATGGCGGCGCAAAATATTCGACGGCGCCCATCCACCCTTCTTCCAGGCAGGTTTCCCACCAGCGCAGCAGCGGATACTCCGCATCCGCAAGGCCGTGTACCAGGCGCTGTTCGGCATAAAGACCCGACAGGTAGGGCCAGTCCGATCCATTGTGGTAGCGATATGCAAAGGCCGATTTTGAGCGGGTGTCTTTAGGCCTCTTGAAGGGTGGGAAGGCACACATGACGCCCCAGTCACCGTAGGGCTGATCGCTGTTGCTGCGGCTTTCCAGGGTCGACGCCACCTTGGCCAGAACCCTTGTTGCGCTTTCTGCCGAAACGGCTCGGTACCGAAGCAGCGTGAGACTGTCGAGCGTCATATGATCCTCGACGAAGTCCTGTTTCGTCCCATAGTCGGCATAGGTTCCGCCTTCCTGAAGAAGGACGTCGTCAATCGATGCGCGAGCTCTTTTGGCGATGGCGGCTGCCTTGGCGGCAATATTTTCGTCAATTGCCTCGCCGTAAGCGGCGATCACGTCGAGAGCACCGACCCACAGGCCGATATCATATGACACGTAGCCGTGGCGGTAGACGTTGTCGGCCCAATCGCGATCGTGGGCAGGCTTGACCGGCAGGCCGTTTCCGGCCTCATCCAAGGCGCAGTAGCGATCAAGGATGGCAACGACCTTGTCCCAATGAGCAGACAGCGGAGAATTGTCACCCGTCGAACGGATATAGTCGCCGATCGTCAGAATGAAGAACAACGGACTGTCGAAGTGGTCGCTCCACCAATCTCCTGGACGCAGGTGCTCCTCTTTGATCTGTGGATGCGATCTGCGAACCTTCTCCCATTCCTCGGCCTGTGCCGGCCCGGTCAGGATGACGCCGCTCGGCGCCTCCCCGTCAGGCTGTATGCCGCGCGCCAGTAGCTCGATCTGCGAGCGTACGGCATCGGGTGCACGCGCCAGCAGGGCCTGAAGCGTCCAGTACCCGTCGCGATAATAGGTTCGTGCCGGCGCGCTGTAGGCCTGGCCGGCAGCAAGGCCGCCAAAATCCCCATGCTCGTCCTGACGAATGCTTGAAAGTGCGGCATGAAGGCTCTGCGAAACCATGCTGCGCATCAGTGGAGAAGCCTCGGGCATCTCATCACAACGCGCTACATAGGCGTTGGCCTCCGCAATCACGTCCTCCTGAGCGAGGTCGAGAGCCCTGGTGGCTTCTTCGATCGATGCGCCTGCACTGAGAAATATGCCGGCCGGTCGCTGCTCGGCGATTGCGACACCCCATCCCGTTCTGGCAATCCGCCGTTCACCCAGCCGCTCGACCGGTTCGCGTTTCGTGGTGCTTCCCCACCAAGCGCAACGACGCGAGGGTATGAGTGTTCGCAGTTTCGCCCCCTTCAAAAACACGACCGGTGCCGACTGGGCCACATAAAGGCCGCCGCCGCTGGTTTCGACGCGGTTCGGCGCATAGATGAAAGGCCCACGCCAACCGCTGAAGGTCAGGTTCGCGATCTTTCCACAACCCCAGACAGAAATTTCGATCTTGCCGTCCGGCCAGCAATCACCCTGCAGGCGCGGTGCCATGAACGGCAGTTGGACCGGCTTTTCCGATACGAGTTGCCCATCGGCAAGCGGGTTAAGGACACGCGGTTTTGGACGTGGCTTCGTCATGGGCGAACTCCTGTTCTTATGCGGCAGCCTGGCTGGAAAGTTCGTGCAAACCAAGCATCAGGGCACCGCGCATTCCGGCCTCTGGACCGAGAGAAGTCGGTTCAATCTGCACCGCAAACGGCAGCAGGGACGACATATGCTGCGAGACGAGCTCGACGAATTCCGGACGCGAGCCGATGCCGCCTCCGAGTACCATCAATGCTGGATCGAAGACCGCCTGAATGGACGCGAGGCCGACCGATGCGGACTTTGCGAGCGTTGCGATGGCAGCGGCCGCCTCCCCGTCCCCTGAACCCGCTCTGAGGAAGATCTCGCTCACCGGCACGGTTCCATCTCGGTAGAGAGCACGAACGGCCGGCGAATCGACTTGGTCCTCAAAGAGGCCAGCCCTTGCTTTCGGTGCGGCATCGTGCGGATTTGTGCCGAGCGGTAGAAGACCAAGCTCCCCGGCGCGGCCGTGGTGACCGCGAAAAAGCCTGCCGTCGATAACAAGCCCCATACCAACCCCCGTTCCGAAGGCGATGAAGGCCACAGAAGTGCAATCTCGCGCCTTTCCGAGGGTCGCCTCGGCAAACGCTGCCAGATTGACGTCATTCTCGACAACCACGCCACAGGGCAACCCGGCCTCAAGCAGGCGAGCAAGCGGCTTGTCCGCCGGGATTGCGAGATTCGGCGACAAGGAGGCAAGGCCAGTGGAGGGCGAAACGGCGCTCGGCACGCCAACGACCGCCTTGAGCAAGGGACCACGATCGCGGTGCCTCTCCGCAAGAGTCAGGATCATGCGCACAATTTGCTTGAGAACAGGAGCGCCTTCGCCGTGCGCCGTCGGCTCTTCCATCGTCGCCAGCAGGTCGCCGTCAAGGTCAGATAGGCCCGCGAGCACTTTCGTGCCACCGAGATCAACACCGGCGACGAGACCCGGAGCTTTCGTGCGGCGATTGCCAACCGCCGGCCGCAGATCTGGCGCGATAGTTGAGATATTTGACAAACGCAGCTCTCTTTATATATTTGTTCGGCAGGTTGACGAATTTATTATTGGTGAGCCTTTGGTCTGTCAACAACCAGTTTGAAATTGGCGGGCATTCGTGGAAAAAGCAGATGCAGACGAAAAGCGGAATCGTATATCGACCGGAATATTTGGCTCATGGCATTGACTGAGAACGCACCTCCTGTGCTGCGACAGATTTCGGTTCGCGCCGTCATGGACGTATTGCTGCATACCGGCCCAACATCCCGGGCGGACCTGTCGAAGATCACCGGGCTCTCCAAGCAGACAATGTCCGAGGTCATCAGAACTCTGGAAGAAGCCGGCTGGGTTCGCGAAAAAGGCGTTACGACCGGCCGCATCGGCCGCAGCGCCATTACCTACGAGGTGAACGGCACCGCCGGCTATGCCGTCGGCGTCGATATGGGCGCAACGACAACGCGGGTCGTGCTCGGCAACATCGTGGGCCACATCGTTGGAGAGATAGAATATCCTTCCGACCGTCGTGGTGGCTATCATCAGCTGGAACAGGTTGAGTCAGCCCTTGCTCGAATTCTCGCCGAGAGCGGAGTGGCGCGCGAGCATGTCCTCGTGGCCGCTATCGCAACCCCTGGCGTCGTTGAACCCACGACCGGCGCATTGTCGATGGCCCCGAACCTTGTCGACCTCGACAGCATCAATATTGCCAGGACGCTCGCAGATCGGCTTGCATGTCCAGTGGTCTTGGAGAATGACGTCAACGCAGCCGCCATAGGCGAGTCTTGGCAGGGCCACGCCGTCGCGGTTGATACGGTGGCATTCATTTCGCTTGGTACCGGTATCGGCCTTGGCGTGCTTCAGGACGGCAAACTGATGCGTGGCGCGAGCGGCGCAGCAGGCGAGATTTCCTACCTGCCGTTCGGAGCCGATCCCTATGCCGAGGACAGCCTGGAACGCGGGGCGTTGGAATGCGCCATTGCAGCGCAAGGAATCAGCGACTTCTACCAGCGTTCAGGTGGCGCAAAGGACACGTCCGTTCGAGATATCCTAAGGCTTGCCGAAGAGGAGGATCCGATTGCAGCCAAGGTTATCCGGAAAGTCGGAGACATTGCGGCGCTATTGATCGTGTCCGTGAACGCCATCGTTGATCCTACCATCATCATTATTGGGGGCAGCATCGGCCGCCATCCGCTGATGGTCCAGCGCATTCGCGAAGGCATCGCCAAGGCCAGCCGGCGCAGGATAACCGTCGAAGCAAGCGCCCTCGGCAGCCGCGCCACATTGATTGGAGCGCTCGCCATCGGCCTCAACCACCTGCACAACCTTCTCTTTTCTCCGCAGGCCCTTCCCGAGCAACGGCGCCTCCCCCCGCCGGTCTGAGGACGATCCGCAGCCAGGAGCGGCGCGCCCGCCCATCTCATTTGAAAGCGAATCCGGACAGGCGCGCTCTGGATGGAAACATCTGCAAGCGCAAAATTCATGTTCGTCATCTTGACGAACTAATTCGTTCCCCGCAAAGTGCCGGCTGAATTATGCCTCGATCAGCGACCTTCGCTTGACATAGCTTACTGGGAGAACAGTGGACATGGCCGGTTTGAGATTGAACGATGTCAGAAAAAGCTTTGGCCACCACGGTATTCTGCACGGCATCGATCTTGATGTGAACGAGGGTGAATTCGTTGTCTTGGTCGGCCCATCCGGCTGCGGGAAATCGACCCTTCTGCGATTGATCGCCGGACTTGAGAACGTCACGGGAGGACGCGTCCTGATCGGCGACAAGGACGTTACGCAGGCCGCCCCTGGCGAACGAGAAATTGCGATGGTGTTTCAGTCCTATGCACTTTACCCGCACATGACCGTCGCGAAAAACCTGTCATTCGGCCTCGAAAACCTCAAAATGACGCGAGCCGAAATTGATGCCCGTGTCATGGAAGCGGCCAGGATGCTGGCGATTGAACCACTTCTTGAGCGGCGTCCAAAACAGCTGTCGGGAGGACAGAGGCAACGTGTGGCGATCGGACGAGCCATCGTTCGAAACCCCAAGCTGTTCCTTTTCGACGAGCCGCTGTCCAATCTTGACGCAGCACTTCGCGTACAGACGAGAGGCGAGATCAGCCGGCTCCACAAGCGCCTGGGCGCAACGATGATTTATGTCACGCACGATCAGATCGAGGCGATGACGATGGCGGACCGCATCGTCGTGCTCAATGCCGGCCGTGTCGAACAGATCGGCACGCCCCTGGAGCTTTTCGAGACGCCGGCGAACCGGTTCGTCGCAGGGTTTATCGGATCCCCCCAGATGAATTTTTTCGAAGGCGAACTGCTTTCCTTTGGCCCCGGGGGGATAGCCCTGCAGGTGCCTGGATTCGGTGCGCTCAACGTGCCGCTGGAGGCCCCCGATGCCCAGATCGGCCAGGCGGTCACGCTTGGCGTCCGTCCCAGTCATTTCGGATTGGCGCGGGATCAAACCCGCGACGGTCTTCGCGTTCGCTATCATGTTGACTATGCCGAAAGCATCGGAACGGAAACCTATGTCTATGGCACGGTCGAATCCTGCGAAACCTCTGCGGTTATCCATCTTCCCGATCATGTGGCGATCACAGACGGATCAATTCTCGAGCTTGTCGTCGAGCAGCATCGTGTCCACGTATTCGACAAGCTTTCGGGCGCGGCATTTACGAGACTGAAAGCTGACGCTGTGTGACAGTCCTCGCTCCCGGAGCAAGCCATGACGATCGCAATATCGGCGTCGTCGGAAGCTCCACGGCGCTTGACCGGGTTCCTGCCCGCATTGTGGGCCGTCCCTAGAAGGTCGGGGGCGTGCAGGCGCTGACGACCTCGCAGACAACGGGGCCGACACATCGGAAGCGATGCGGACGACGGCTCTCGAAATAATAGGCATCACCCGGCCCGAGGATCCGCCGTTCATTGTCGACGGTGACTTCGAGCCGCCCCGAGAGGACGATACCGCCCTCTTCGCCTTCATGGACGAGGGGCACCTTTCCCGTGTCGGTACCCGGCTGATAGCATTCCTTCAGTATTTGCAGGTGCCTGCCGAACATACTCTCGCCGACCTGCCTGTATGAGATGCCGCCCTTGCCGATCTCCACCAGTTCCTCGGCAGCGTAAAAGGCCTTTTTGGGCCTCTCCGGCTCCAGTGCGAAGAATTCCGCAAGCCCGATCGGAATGCCATCCAGGATGCGCTTCAACGCGCCGACCGAGGGATTCGAAGCGTTCGATTCGATGAGCGAGATCGTCGAATTTCGCACCCCTGTCTTCTTTGCCAGTTCACGCTGCGAAAGCTTGTGGGCGGTTCGGACATAGCGAAGACGATTGCCTATATCAAACGACATGCATGCACCGTTTGCGTTGTTCAAAATACCGAAAACTTTACGAACACAAGTTCGTAAAATCAATAGCTTATGCACCCAATGAAAAAGACTTGTTCGATCAAGGAAATTAGCGGACGTTTGCTGCAGCCAATGGAGGACAAGATGGATCAGATCAGCAAGACGAACGCTCCGGTGCTCGACAATTTCTGGATGCCGTTCACGGCAAACCGCCAGTTCAAGGCGGCACCCCGTATGCTCGCGTCCGCCGAGGGCATGTACTACACCGATCTCGACGGCAACCGCGTTCTCGATGGAACGGCGGGCCTTTGGTGCTGCAACGCCGGCCACGGCCGCAAGAAAATCTCTCAGGCCGTCGAGCGTCAGCTATCGACGATGGATTTTGCCCCGACCTTCCAGATGGGACATCCGATCGCCTTCGACTTCGCCGCCAGACTGGCGAAAATTGCACCCGGCGGCGCCGATGCGAAGCTCGACAGGATCTTCTTCACCGGTTCCGGCTCAGAATCGGTCGACACTGCGCTGAAGATCGCAATCGCCTATCAGCGGGCAATCGGCCAGGGCACACGCACCCGCATCATCGGCCGGGAGAAGGGCTATCATGGCGTCGGTTTCGGCGGGATCTCGGTTGGAGGCCTCGTCAACAATCGCCGGATGTTCCCGCAGATTCCCGCAGACCACATGCGCCACACGCTCGACGTGGAACGCAATGCCTTCACCAAAGGCCTGCCGGACCACGGCGTCGAACTTGCAGACGATCTCGAACGTCTCGTTCAGTTGCACGGGGCCGAGACGATCGCCGCCGTTATCGTCGAGCCGATGTCCGGTTCGGCGGGCGTCATCCTGCCTCCGAAAGGATACCTGGAAAAATTGCGCGCCACGGCCGACAAATACGGCATTCTCCTGATCTTCGATGAGGTCATTACCGGCTTCGGTCGGCTTGGAACACCATTTGCAACGGACTATTTCGGCGTTGCTCCGGATCTGGTCACGACGGCGAAGGGCCTGACGAACGGCACGATCCCGATGGGCGCGGTGTTTGCCAGCCGGAAGGTCCATGACGGTCTGATGGTGGGTCCGGAAAACGCGATCGAGCTCTTCCATGGGTATACCTATTCCGGCCACCCGGTCGCTTGCGCTGCGGGCATCGCCACGCTCGACGTCTACGAGGAAGAAGGGCTGCTCACGCGTGCCGCGGATCTGTCCGACCACTGGCAGGAAGCCCTGCATGCGCTGAAGGACCATCCCCATGTCACCGACATCCGCAACCTCGGCCTTGTCGGTGCAGTCGAACTCGCACCTCGATCAGGAGCGCCGGGCACGCGTGCCTATGACGTCTTCGTCGACTGCTTCAGCAAGGGACTGCTGATCCGCGTCACCGGCGACATCATCGCCCTATCCCCGCCGCTGATCGTCGAGAAGAGCGAGATCGAAACGATTGTCTCCAAGATCGGCGATGCGCTGAAGCGCGTGGCATGAATTCGCCTCGGGCTTCCAGAGGAGCCCGGACGCCCGTTTTGTGAGGCGGTTGACATTGCTGCCCTTCCCCGAGAATTGTGATACTCTAAAAAATAAGATCGTCCTTGGGGAGGCAGTTGATGGTCGTGCGACGGGACATGACGAACGATGAATGGAAGTGGCTGGTGCGGCTCTGCCAGCACGAAGCAGAAAGTGTTCCCCGAACAATCGAGGCGAGGTTGGTCGAGCTCGGACTATCCGGGCCGAATGGCCTTTCGAACGAAGCGAGAGAGCTGGTTCAACGTGAATTGTTGAGTGAGCGGCGAAATCGGCTGCAGGGCCTTCATTGAGTATCGATCGGACTCCGCCGAGCATGAGCGTTTCCTTAGGCTCGGCTTCAATGTGGGCAGGATCGTGGACTCCCACCTCGATGGCGGCCGCGCGGCAGGCTATTGTCGATTGCGGCATAGAGAGCCTTGCTTTCGCCGACGATGTGAGTACAGGCCTTCTTCAGTCGGTCCCCACCCTTACGCGCTTCTCGACCTTCATTGATCAGGTTCGATGACGTTTGTGATTGCGCTCTGGCCGGTTGGATGACCGGACCAGGCTCTTCCGGAGCTGCCAGCCTTTCCTAGCCACGCTGCCTCAAGCTGCCGGATCCTCACCAAGGCTGGGCGCAGGTTGGCGGAAGATGCCCGTCATTGTTCAGCCTATTGTGATCCATGCGATCGTTTCCATCGCGGCTTGCCACAACAATGCTTCAAATCGCAATTCACATCAGCCGGATCTGCCTGCGTCAGGAATGGAGCGAAAGTGCGCATTCTGCTTGTTGAAGACGACAGCATTCTCGGCTCATCCCTGAAGAAGGCACTGGAGAAGCACGCCTATGGCGTCGACTGGATGCGCGAGGGCCAGTCAGGCCTCGAAGCGGCGGAGCATTCGGATTTTGCAGCCGTTATACTCGACATAAACCTGCCGCTGCTTGGCGGCATAGAGGTCCTGAAAGGCATGCGACGGAAGGGCAACACCGTTCCCGTCCTACTGCTGACGGCGCTCGACGCGATCAGGAGCAAGGTCGAAGGTCTCGACGAGGGCGCGGACGATTATCTGGTCAAACCTTTCGACCTCGATGAATTGCTTGCCCGCCTGCGCGCGCTCATCCGACGCCGCGACGGCCGGACAGAAAGCCTGCTGCGATGCGGCGATGTCGAGGTGGATCCATCGGCAATGGTGGCGCGCAAAGGCAATATACAGGTGCATACGACGGCAAAGGAATTCCATCTGCTCAAGCTGCTGATGGAGCGCAGCGGTCGCTACGTGACAAAGAACGACATAGAATACGCACTTTACGATGCCTATAGCAGCGTCGAAAGCAATGCCATCGAAGTGACGATCTACAATCTGCGCAAGAAGCTCGGCACCGAATTCATCAAATCGATCCGCGGCATCGGCTACATGATCGACCGATGAGCCCATCAACCCTCACGCGCAAGCTCTTCCTAAGGATCGCCCCTGTCGTCGTGGTGACGATCATGGTCATCGCCGCTTTCGCCTTCAACAGCGCCACACGCGAGATCGACAACATCTACGACGCGCAACTCATCAACGATGCGAACGTGTTGTGGGGACTGTTGCATAACCGGCTGCGGCATTCGCCGGAGCACACGCCGCAACAGGTCGACGACATCGACTTCAGCATGGACAATCAACTCGCCTTCAACGAGGACGCAGACGACTACGCCGATGCGCATATGTTCCGTGCCTGGGTGAACGGCAAAATCATGTTCTATAGCAGCACGGCCTTTCTCTCCGATGTGCCGTATCAGAAGGCGGGCTTCACAGACCTTGCCTATCGCGGCGAGGACTGGCGCGTCTATTCGCTGCCGATCCCGGCTTCCGGCATTGTCATGGAAGTCGGCGAAAAGATTTCCCTGCGCCAGACGCTGGTCTCCAACATCCTTCTGAACCTGTTCTTTCCGCTGCTCGTGCTGGTCCCCGTGATCGGCCTTTTGATCTGGCTCGGAATTCATAACGGTCTGCGGACCATCCACGGACTTGTGCGCCAGATCCGCACCCGTTCGCCGGACGATCTTTCTGCCATTGCTGTTGGGGATCTACCGAAGGACCTCCTGCCTCTCGGCCGGTCGATCAACCAGCTTCTCGAAAAGCTCGGCCGATCCCTGACCCTGGAGCGGCGCTTTTCCGATCTGGCCGCCCATCAGCTGCGCACGCCGCAGGCAAGCGTCAAGCTGCTGCTGCAGATGCTGGCGAGCACCGATGACCAGCAGGAGCAGAAGGCGATCATCTCGGATCTGGTGACCAGCAACAACAGAGCCACTCATCTCATCGAGCAATTGCTGCGCCTTGCCAGGGTCAGCCACCATCCGCTCAACCCGATGCCGGTTCCGCTCTATCACATGATCGCGACGACCCTGGCGGACTTCGGCAATATCATCAATAGCCGCAACCTCGACGTCTCGCTGGAAGGCCCCGAATCGGCGGAGATCAGGACGGATGAATCGCTGCTGCAGATGATGATCAGCAACCTTTTGGACAACGCCATCAAATATACGCCGGTCGGCGGCAGGATCGAGGTCATCCTCGCCTCCGAGGGCGAGTTCTGGCTGATATCGATCAGCGATAGCGGACCGGGCATACCGCCTGAGGAGCGGGAGGCCGTTTTCAACCGCTTCTATCGCCTCGACACGCTGAATGCCGAAGGGGCAGGCCTCGGGCTTGCAATCGTTGCCGATACGGCGGACCGGCTTGCCGCTTCCGTACAGCTTTCCACACCGTCCCGAGGTAGCGGCCTGCGGGTCGAGCTGCGACTACCCAAGAACTGACGTGGCACGGACAGCCGCGATCCCAGCCAGCGGCAACGGCTCCGTCATTTTTCATTTTCGCATCATTTTCCTCTCAGGTCTGCCTCATCGGCCGTCGGTAAACACGACCGCAAGGCAGATCGAAGGACTATTTGATGCAGGTATTTTCTGATTTTGACGGCACGATTTCCATTCAGGACGTGACGGATGTCGTGCTGTCCTGTTTTGCCGAGCCCGAATGGGAAGACATCGAGCGGCATTGGAAAGACGGTCTGATCGGATCGGCAGAGTGCATGCGCCGCCAGGTCGCCCTCATCCGGGCAAGCCGCCGCGAACTCGATGCGATCCTCGACACCGTGGCCATCGATCCCGGCTTCCCTGCATTCCGCAACTACTGCCGCCTCAACGACATGGCCCTGACGATCGTCAGCGACGGCGTCGATTATTTCATCCGCCATGTGCTCAGGCGCAACGGCATCACCGATCTGCCCGTCGTCGCCAATCTGCTTCACAGTAGCGTCGTCGGCGGCCTTGAGACTTACACCCTCGCCCCCGCCCCGAACGCGGCCGGCTGTTCATCCGGCTCGGGCGTGTGCAAATGCCGGGTCGTCGCCGGCATGGAGCCGCAGGTCTACATTGGCGACGGACGGAGCGATTTCTGCGTCGCTGGCAGAGCTGACCTTGTCTTCGCCAAGGACAGGCTCGCCGACTACTGCGGCGACAAGAACATCCCCTTCATCGGCTTCGATGATTTCACCGACCTGCTTTCCAAGATGAAAGCCGTCATTCCAGGAATCGCGCGTCAGCACCGCGCGGTGCTGCAATCCAAAATCGCCTGAACCAGAAGAGCAAGAGGCCCACCTTATGAACATTGTGAACGTCGAAACCTTCAACGAAAAGAGGCTGCTGTCCGAGCGATCGGAAGCCGAGTTGCGCTTGCTGGAGGAGACCTATTGCTCGCACGGCGATACGGTCCACTATATGGCGGAACCGAAATTCTTCGAAGAATGCGAAGGCTCCTACGTCTACGACGCCAAGGGAACGCCGTTTCTCGATCTGCAGATGTGGTATTCCGCCGTTAATTTCGGCTATCGCAACGAAAGACTGAATGCCGCCGTTCATCGCCAACTCGACCGGCTGCCGCAGGTCGCTTCGCAATATTTGCATCGCGAGAAGGTCGAACTGGCCGCCATGATCGCGCAGGACGCCGAACGCAAATTCGGCCACAGGGGACGCGTTCATTTCAATGTCGGCGGATCGCAGGCGATCGAGGATTCGCTGAAGCTGGTGCGCAACTATACCGGCGGCAAAAGCCTGATGTTTGCCTTCGAAGGCGGCTATCACGGCCGCACACTCGGCGCCTCGGCGATCACCTCCAGCTATCGCTATCGCCGCCGCTTCGGCCATTTCGGCGAACGGGCGCAGTTCGTCGAGTTTCCCTACCATTTCCGCGGCCCGAAAGGCATGACGAAGGAGGAATATGGCGAGCAATGCGTGCGCAAGTTCGCCCGTCTCTTCGAAAGCGAATATAACGGCGTCTGGGATCCGAAAGTCGGCAGCGCCGAATACGCGGCCTTCTATATCGAACCGATCCAGGGCACCGGCGGTTATGTCATCCCGCCGATGAATTTCTTCGCCGAACTCAAGAAGGTTCTCGACCAGCACGGCATCCTGCTCGTCGTCGACGAGATCCAGATGGGGGTCTACCGGACTGGTAAACTCTGGTCGATCGAACATTTCGGTGTCTCACCCGACGTTCTCGTCTTCGGCAAGGCGATCACCAACGGGCTCAATCCGCTGTCGGGCGTCTGGGCCCGGGAAGAAATGATCAATCCGACGATCTTCCCGCCCGGTTCCACGCATTCCACCTTCGCCAGCAACCCGATGGGCACGGCCGTAGCGCTCGAAACCATGAAGATGCTGGAAGAGGAGGATTTCGGCGCAACGATCATGGCCAAGGGGGCGTATTTCCTCGATGGCTTGAAACAGCTCCAGAAACGCCATGCGATCATCGGCGACGTCGACGGGCTTGGATTGGCGCTCAGATGCGAGATCTGCAAGGAAGACAGCTTCACGCCGGACAAGGCGACGATGGACTGGCTGTGCGACGAGGGAATGAAGGGCGATCTCAGGGTTGGCAACAAAACCTATGGCCTCGTTCTCGACGTCGGCGGCTACCACAAAAACGTCATTACGCTGGCTCCGAACCTGCTGATTACCCGCGAGGAGATCGACCTGGCGCTGACGCTGCTCGACCAACTCTTCACGCGCGCGGTCCGGAGGTAGAATGGTGCAGCTCCTCCTCCTTCATCTCGACGATGCTTTGGAGTTGCAGCCGGACTTCGTGCGCGCCTGCACGCTTGCGGGCGCGTGCCACCATGTCGACAAGTTGAGCGGCAAGGCGATCAGACTGTGGGGCAGGCAGAAGATGCTTGCCGAACTCGGCCGGGACATAGCCAGATCGCTGCCGCCGCGCGCCAGAGGGCCGCAGCTTGCCTTCATGGGCTCGGGCGATTTCCACCATGTGACCGCCCTGCTGCTCGATGCCGCTCTCGAACGGCGACCGGTTTCGACCACGCTCGTTCATTTCGATAATCACCCCGACTGGGTGAACTTCGAGGGCGGCATGCATTGCGGCTCATGGGTCAACAGCGCACTTTCAAACCCCAATATCGAAAGGGTCGTTACCGTTGGGGTTTGCAGCCGCGATCTGCGCAATCCCGAGCGCAAGGGAGCCAATCTCGGCTGGCTGAGGCAAGGCAAGCTGGAGCTTTACCCTTACGAGCATCCGCCGAGCCGCGTGAAGGCCGACTTTGGCAGCGGCGCGAGCTACCGCCAGGACAATGGCGCTCTGCACTGGAATTCCATCTCCGAGATCGGCGAGGACAATTTCATCGACCGGATCCTCAGCCGCATAGGTACCGAAGCAGTCTATGTCACAATCGACAAGGACGTGCTCGCTGCCGATGACGCCGTAACCAACTGGGATCAGGGGCGCATGCGGTTGCCCTATCTGATGGCGCTGATCAGCGAGATCGGCAGCCGCCATCGCATCATCGGCGCCGATGTCATCGGCGATTATTCGGTGCCGAGCTATGCCGGCGGCTTCACCACCCGCCTGCTCAAGCAGGCCGAAATCTTCATCGATCAACCGCGTCTGCGGCAAGCGGCCGATGCGGTGCGAAATATCAATAGCGCTGCAAATCACGCATTGCTGGAAATCCTGGCGGAATCGATGGGATGACCAGCAGCCTTACACTGCC
The DNA here is from genome assembly GCF_018987265.1 of Rhizobium sp. WYJ-E13. Taxonomy (NCBI): domain Bacteria; kingdom Pseudomonadati; phylum Pseudomonadota; class Alphaproteobacteria; order Hyphomicrobiales; family Rhizobiaceae; genus Rhizobium; species Rhizobium sp. WYJ-E13. The sequence continues at coordinate 1,498,312 of NZ_CP076854.1, forward strand.
GATGCTCGGCCTGATCCTCTTCTGCGTGCTGGCGGAAACGGTGCGCGAGGTCTGCTTCAAGCAGGCTGCCAGCGACAGCCCCGTACTGGCGACGCTCACCAAGCCGCTGACCTGGCTCGGCATCGTCTTCTGGGCCATCGAACTGCTTGCCTGGACGGCGGTGCTTGCCAGCGTGCCGCTCACCATCGCCTTTCCGCTGATGGCGCTGAGCTATGTGGCGACTGTCGTCGCCGGCGCCGTCATCTTCAGGGAAAATATCAACCTTCGTCACGCGACGGGCGTGTTTCTCGTTACCGCCGGCGTGGCCTGTGTCGGAGCAACCGGACTATGAAGATCTTTGCTCATACCAGGTGGGATGCTGCCCCCGTGCTTGCCGCCGTGGCGCATCTCGTTTTCGACGTCTACCTGATCGCCGGCTTCCAGAGCCGGCCGCTCTGGGCCTCATTGATCCTGGGCTGCCTCTATGCCGTGTCGATATCCTGGAACATCAACAGCATCTCGCATAATTTCATCCATACCCCCTATTTCAAGCCGCGCTGGATGAACTACGCCTTCAGCCTGATGGAGTCGGTGGCGATCGGCTTTTCCCAGACCTATTACCACTGGGTGCATATGCGCCATCATTCCGGCAACAGTGACCGGCCGGACGAGAAGGGCGAGACGATCGATCTTCTGTCGATCTATCGCCACGGCCGGAACGGCGAGCCGGAAAACGTCTGGTCCTATACGCTGAAGAGCTTCTTCCGCGACAGTCTCGGCGATATCCACAAGGCCATCGCCAAGCGGCGTCCCTTCGATGCCGCATGGGGACGTTTCGAGCTTTTGGCCTTTCTCGGCCTGGCGGCGATTGCGCTGACCTACGACTGGAAGGCCGTACTGTTCTTCATACCCTTCTATTACGCCGGCAACTGCCTCTCGTCGCTCAACGGCTATTATGAGCATCTTCACGGTGATCCGGACGAACCGATTGCCTGGGGTGTGAGCAGCCACAAGCCCTTCTACAACTGGCTGTGGTTCGGCAATGGCTATCATGCCGAACATCATTACCGGCCACGCATCCACTGGACGAAGCTCTCGGCCCTGCACGAGCAGATCAAGGACGAGCAGGAAAGGGCCGGCACCCACGTGATCAGCACCTGCCATGCATTCGGCTTCATGGCCCCGGAAAACCGCGAGCCGGAGCTTCGCCATGAGGTCTGAGGAATTGAGTTTCTTCCTGGAAGGCACGAATGGCAAAGGTGTGCTGCTGATCCACGGCCTGACCGGAGCGCCGGCCGAAATGAAGCTTGTCGCCCGCCAGCTCAATCGTCGTGGCTACAGCGTCCATGCGCCGCTGCTGGCCGGTCATGGTGAGGATATCACGACATTGCGCCGGACGCATTGGGAAGACTGGCTCACAAGTGTGATACAGGCCTCCGAATTCCTGGCTCAGAGAACGCAGGAGACATTTGCGGCCGGCATCTGCGTCGGCGGCAAACTGTCACTGCTTGCCGCCGAACAGCGGCCGGACCTGATCAAGGCGGTCGCTATCTATTCGCCCTGCTTCCGCTATGACGGCTGGGATGTTCCCAGACACTATACGCTGCTATCACCGCATATCGGATGGTTGTCGCGCATTCCTTTCCTCGACCGTCTCAATTTCAGGGAGAATGGCTCGCTCGGCATCAAGGACGAGCGGATGCGGCGCATGGTCGAAGGCATGGCAGGCGAAGGCATGCTCGAGAAGTTCCCCGGACGCGGCATCGTCGAAATGTACCGGCTGGGCAAGGCGCTTCGCGGAACCCTGCCGCAGATCCAGACACCGACGCTGATCCTGCATGCGGAAGAAGACGATCTCAGCAATCCGAGGCACGCCCGCTACATTTGCGAGCATATTGGCGGGCCGCACGAGCTCAGGTGGATCAAGGATAGCTACCACATGATCCATCTCGATCGCCAGCATCGGCAGGTCGCAGCGTTTACGGCGGATTTTTTCGAGGCAAGCCATGCTGCAATTCGCGCATAAACGTCCCTTTCCCGGGAGCGCCGAGCCGGTCACACAGGTCTACGACACGATCCGCGCCATCGGCCGCGAGGCGTGGAACGCCTGCTTCCGCGGTCATGTCGAGGATTATGATTGCCTTCTGGCAATAGAAGGCGCCGGCATCGGCGACTTCGAGTGGCGTTACCTGACCGTCGTGGAAGACGGAAAAATAAGCGCCGCCATGCCGGCGTTCCTATGCCCTTACCCGCTGGATACCACGCTGGAAGAAGGCATGCCGCGCCGGCTCATACGTCGCGTGCGGCAGCATGCATCGGGTTTTCTCGTTCTGCGGCTTGCCTGCCTTGGCTCGCCTTGCACCGAAACCGGCGCGATCGGCTTTCACGCCGACGTGCCGGAGGAGCGCCGCCAGGCGCTTTTTGGCGAATTGCTCACCGCCTTCGAGGCCCTTGCGGCCGAAGAAGGCTGCGCGCTGATGGGGATCAAGGATATTCCGGCACCGGTTGCCGCCGAATTCGGCGCGCTATTTTCAAAACGCCGTTATGCTGCCATCGGCGGCCTGCCGTCCGCCTGGCTCGATATCGATTTCAGGACCATCGACGACTACATGGGCCGGCTGTCGGCCGGCACCCGAAAGGACATGCGGCGAAAACTGAAATCCTTTGATGCCGTCAGGGTCGAAATCAGGACCGATATCGGCGATCTGCTGCCCCGTGTCATGACGCTCTATCATGACACGCGCAATCGCAGCGAATGGCAGTTCGAGGAGCTGACCCTGGCCTATTTTGAGGGGATTCTCACCCATATGGCGGGCCGCTCGTTCTGCGCCCTTTATTTCGTCGGCGACGAGCTGCTCGCAGCCAACCTGATCGTTCATGACGAGCGGCTTGCGATCGACAAGTTCTTCTGCATGGATGGCGAGAAAGGGCGGCTCTACAACCTCTATTTCCTCAGCTGGTTCACCAATCTGCGCTATTGCCTCGATCATGGCCTTCGCCGCTACCAGAGCGGGCAGGCCTATTATGAAAACAAGGTGCGGCTCGGCAGCCGGCTCACGGCAAACACCATGTTCTTCCGCCACCGCAATCGGCTGCTGCAGGCGCTGTTACGGCTGGTCTCCCCGCTCTTTTCGCAGGAGGAGGCCAAGTGATGACGTCGATGCGACTGATATGGCTCGCCGTGCCTGTGCTCAACACGCTGTTCCAGATTTTCACCAAGCTTGGCGTGACGCAACTCGGCAATACCGAGGGAGCGACCTGGCTAGAGGATGCGCTGACCTCGCACTGGATCCTGGCAGCCGTTGTCGTCGAGATCGTCTGCTTCTTCATCTGGATGACGGTGCTCGCCGAACTCGACCTCAGCAAGGCCTTTCCGCTTTCCGGCATCAGCTACGTGCTGATCATTGCCGCCGGTTGGTTCGCTTTCGGTGAACCGATCGTCGGCCTTCAGATCGTCGGCAGCGGTCTGATCCTCGCCGGTGTCTGGCTGATCGCCGGCGCATCGGAAAAAACGGGCTCCGTCAGTGACAATGATGTTGAACCGATCCTGCCGCATGCAAACGCCGACAAGGATGGGTGATGCGGCCAACGCAAAATCTCATTCTCCGCCATGGTAAGGCGGCTGCGTCGGTGTTCAGCAATTGGGTCCTGGAGCGTGCACTCACGCATCGTCACCCGCGGTTGCCTCAACGACACCACATCCAATGAGCCGTAGCTTTCCTTCAGCGACGGATCCGACGGAAAGCGCTTCCTGGCGCGCCGGCAAGAGGCTTCCGCACATTACGACGAACGCTTCTGCCGCATGTGGGAATTCTACCTTGCAAACGCCGAAGCCGCGTTCCACTACGAAGATCTGGTGGTTTTCCAGATCCAGTTAAGCAAGCCCAACGATGTCATTCCCGTGACGCGGGACTATATCGGCCAGCATGAGAAAGCGACAGCGCAGAGCTCAAAAGCCGATCTGGAAGGAGCGGTTGAGCGTGATACCGATGACGTTCTGATCAGCTGAGCCAAGTCTAGAGGTGATCGGACTGTCGGCAGCATCGCCCACCAGGCGGCTATATTTGTCGTAGATCTGCACGCTCCAGGCCGGTGAGAGCGTGTAGGTGGCGGCCACTGTGAAACCGATGGATTTGAGACCGCCATTCGCGTCGAACGCCTCGACGCGACCACTATTGGCGGCTTCCTCGGCGGAAACCGCGAAATTGTTGCGTATATAGGTGCCGTTTGCCAGAGACAGGCGCGGACCGGCAGACAGCAGCCAGCGATCGCCGACCGGCTGGAACCAATCGAGATAAAGATCTGCAAGCAGACCGTCGCCGCCCCACAGCGCCTGACGTGTTTCCGCCCGCACACGCAGGCGATCCTCTATCGGCCAGTATTGCGCAAAGACCCCGGCGTCCAGATTCCACTGGACCGGATGTAAACCCTGCAGTTCAGAATCGTCGAATGCCGACCGTCCGCCTCTCAGGCCGACGACGGGGCCGATTTCCACGCCGCCGATTTTGAACAGCCCGTAGTCGATATTATCGTCCGGCGCGCTGTACTCAGGCGCTTCGCCGAGGCGCCTGAAATCGAAAGACGGCATCCCGCTGAAGGAAAGGTGCTTCGATCCTTCGAAAGAGGGACCGTACTCGATGGAACCTCCAAGTGTTATGATCCACTGGCTTTTGGAGGATTTCGCATCCTGGCTCGAGGCAGGGTGAAAACCCATAAATATCAGCGGCAACGATACCGCCGCCACGCGAAATGATGCCCTGCCCGACGAGACCATATACGCCCTACTCCGCGCTTCAAGCGTCAGCGACAATCCCTTTTCGGAAGGGCACTGCTGCTGCCTTTTAACGCAATTTCTCTTTCTTGCCAAAGTCAAGAGTTCACCGGTGCACGATGAATGTCAGGAAGTTGCGGCGAGATCCGTGGCCGGGCCGACATGGATTTCCATCTTCGTCCGGACCTTGCCACAATTGGATGGCAGGTGAAAATCAAAAGAGAGTTGCAACATATATGCCTGCCAATATTTACCGAGTAGCGCTCGTCTGTCTGATCGTGATCCCAGCGCTCAATGCTTGTTCTCACTCCGAGCCTCTCGAAACAGCGATCACGTCACCGGTCGTCTCGAAGGCCGTTCCGCAAACCGACCAAGCGGTAATTGCGGACGCGGTTGGCCAGGGGACAGTTGGCTCAAGTCCTCTCGCTTGGGCGAATCCTTCGACGGGCAGCGCCGGCGTCATTGATCAGATCGATGCTAGCAGCGATGGTGGGCAGGGATGCCGCAGCTTCGTCACCAGTCAGCAAACTCTTGATGGAATGACACGTTTTGTCGGCGTGGCGTGCCGCTCAGGAAATTCCTGGAAGATGAGTAGCGTGCCCCAATAGTCTCAGCTGAGGCATCAAGGGTGAGTGGCGGTGCAGTGGCGTGTCCTTTGGGTCTTCGGCCATGATCGGCAGACAACCACTACTCAGATGACAAGCAATCGGACTACAGTTGCGGGACTAGCCACGGTTTTGGTCCCTCTTGCGTGGTCCGCGCGGTGTTCACTGTGGCTGATCGCCAGATCGAACTCACCAACCCATTCTGAACGCGGGCGAAACTGCCAACGCTCCCCCTAGAGCTGCGCGCGTTTGGTTGGTCGCTACCGGAGAATATGTTACGACCTTTTAGTGTGGCAGCCTCTCCTGATTGCAGAATTGCTAAGCGTTAACCTTTCATTAACCATGGCTCCTTAGCGTCCGGAAAGTGAACAATATTGTCCGGCTATTTTCGAGGAGGGTGCCATGTCGCTCGTAACCGTGCCCGGTAAAATTCGCCTCTATGGCGGTCACGCTATCCTGATCATGACGGAAGGAAACCTGCACCAGGCAGTATGCATCACCGACGATGCAATGCCTGCCGGTGAAGGCGACGTTATGCAAGGGCTCCTTCAGTATCTTCATGTTTATGAGGATATCGCCGATCGCAAGTTCTCAGACGGCGAACTGGCATATGATGGACGGGTGTGGATTACCTCCTCCGACATCAAGCCACACTGAAGAGCGGAGCCGATTTCGACTTCGCCAGTTATAAATGAATCTCTGGCGCGGGAGCGACAAGGTCACCTCCTTCGTCGAGGAGCAATCTCGTTCCCGCCGGACGCCACGACGCCAACCGTCATCACGGAAGGAGGATTCGGGCCTCGAATCCATCCACCCGACCGCTTGCAGGCGATTGAAGCTCGAGTACCCCGCCCATCTGCCGGACGATCGTGTCGGCGATCGCGAGGCCAAGCCCCGAACCCTTGGCGGAGGTCGCACCGCGACGAAACCGCAATTTCAAGCCTTTGAGATCGGTCGGAGAGAGCGCCGGACCGTCGTTGGCGATGCCAATGATACCTTCATCGTCGACGGAAATCCTGATCCGGCCACCCGGCTCTCCATGAACAACTGCGTTTTCGATGAGATTGCTTACGACAATGCCAAGCGCGTCAACATCGACAGCACGCATCAGTGGTTTGGTCGAACTTGCGTAAACGAGCCGCTGCGTCGTTGCTGAATCGTGCCTGTAGTCGCCTATGATCAGATCGAGCACATGCCGGATGTCGGTCATGACCGCGGTCTGCCCAAGGCCGGCCTCCGCCCGTGCGAGCTGCAAGAGCTTTTCGGACGTGTGTCCAAGCTTGGTGAGTGCTCGCTCTATATTGCGCGCCCGCGCCTTCAAGGCCCCGTCCGGCAGCTCCGCCAGAAGCCTTTGCGTCTGCGCCAAGGCTCCAGCCACAGGCGTACGCAGTTCGTGCGCGCTGTGGGTGGCAAACTCCCTTTCGGCATCGATCGTGGCACGCACTCGCTGAAGCAAAAGGTTGACCGACTGGGCGATCGGTTTCAGTTCTCGAGGCGTCGTCTCAGTCTCGAGCGGCGACAGGTTTCCCCCGTTCTTTTCCGAGATCGCTTCGCGCAGCTTATTGATAGGGACCACCGCTCTTCCTGTAATCCACGCCATCAAGAGCAAGCTGAGCGGCAGCAAGACGGCAAGGGGGATGAGCATAGTCACCGCACTTTCGCGGACTGCTTCGCGCCGATTGCTGAACTTGTCGGCGGCCTGCAGGAATATCGCACCATTTGTACTGGCAGCCGTGTAGAAACGGTACTTTTCGGAATCATGAAAGCCGACCGTCAGCGGCACGTCGAAGGGCTCCGCGGGAGCGTCTTTCGAGCGGAAGAGAATGTGCCCATCTGCTGCGCGCACGTGATAGACTAGATATTCTCGGGCGGGAGGGGTCGCCGGCGCCCGCTCTTGCTGATCGCTGTCCTGAATATCCGGAATCCGCCCCTCCTCGACGATCGCCAACAGTCGTTCGGCAGTTTCCTCGAGCGCATTATCGAAGACCTCGTCAAACTCCGAGCGCATCACATGGATGCCAAGTCCGATGGCCCCAAGCCAGAAAGCGACCATGACGCCCGAAAGCGCGGTCATGAGCGGCCAGATGATGCTGCGGTTTTTCGTCATTCAACCACCAGCATATAGCCGATGCCGCGCGCTGTCCTGATCTTCTCCATCCCGATCTTCTTGCGCAGCCTGCTGATGTAGACCTGCACCGTATTGCTCTCGACTTCCTCGCCGAACGCATAGAGGGCTTCCTCGATCCGCTTCTGCGTCACTAACTTTCCCGGCCTCTGGACAAGCAGATCGAGCAACGCCCATTCGCGTGGGGTCAACTGAACGTCCTGTCCGCTGACTGTTATCGAATGGGTTGCTCGTTCAATCACGATGTCAGCAACTTGAACGATGTTTTGCGGACGTCCCTCGTAGCGACGACGGACGGCAAGGATCCGTGCCTCGAGCTCATCGAGGTTGAACGGCTTGATCAGATAGTCATCAGCGCCTGCGTTAAGACCGGCGATGCGGTCGGAAATCTGATCGCGCGCAGTCAGGACGATTACCGGTGCATCGCCTCCCCGCGCCCGGAAGTGCTCCAGGAGAACGAGCCCGTCGCCGTCGGGAAGCTGCAGATCGAGGAGGACGAGGCCGTACTCGACAGATTTGCTCGCGGCCTCGGCATCGACGATCGTGCGGACCCAGTCCGTCGCATAGCCGGCCGTGTTGGTGTGGTCTCGGACGGCCTCGCCGATGAGGTCGTCGTCTTCGACCAAGAGTATGCGCACGATCCACCCCCTTAGTTCAATGTAGAGCGCGCACGGTGCCTGTGTCGATGGACCGGCTTTGGACCCGCGAGCGCCTCCGGACAAGCTCGCGCAAACCTTATGTTGGTCTGCAACGCGACAGACAGCATGGAGCCAACGCCTTACAAGAACTTAAGCCGCCGTCAGATATCGCCAAGAGCGACCAACGTGCGGAGGTCACGGCTGTCCGCGCCATATAGACTACCAGTGGTACGAGATACCGACGTTGACCGCGTTGGTGACGATGTTCGTCTTCAGGCGGTCGCCGCTGTCGATCGGAACGTCGACGCGCGAATAGGTGCCCTTGTATTCGACGAAGGTCGACCAGTTGTCGGTGATGCGGTAGTCGACGCCGGCCTGCGCCTGGAAGGTCATGCCGCCGAATTCGTAGTCGAAGGTCGTGCCCTGGGGACGGGTGACTTCGACATGCGGAATGTTCACGCCGACACCGGCACCGAGATAGGGTGTCCAGGGCCGCGCCGGGTCCTTGAAGCGGTAAAGGCCGTTGACCGTCACAAGGTTCAGGCCGTCGGTGAATTCGAAATGCGTCCAGCCCGGCGAACGCGCCATGGTTTCGTCGTCGGCATAGACCTTGTCATGGGTGTAGTCGAGCGACACGCCCCAGTTCGGCAGGTTGAAGTCGCCGAGCCACCAGGTGACACGGCCGCCGTAATAGGGCGGGCTGCCGAAGGACTTGCCTTCCCAGCCGGCGCTGAAGGATGTGCCGTCGGAAACGTCGACGTGGCTGTGCGGTGCCGTCTGGTAACCGCCGTAAATGGAAAATTCCAGATCTTCGGCGGAAGCCGTGCCGGCAATCGATACAAGAGCGGAAAACGCAAGGCCTGCCAGAAGCGAGGTGGAAAGGCGCAAGTCGGGTCTCATTGAATACCTTCAGTCTTGATTTCTTCAAATACACCACGCTTTTTGAAGGCACTGACTAATCCCGTGAGGGCGAGAACCGCCCCAAAAAGCAATCCCAGCACGATTGCAAAGGCTCGTTCCTGTTCCGTAATCGAGCCGAGTGCGACCCTATAAAACTCGGTTGCCAACAGCGCGATAAAGGTTGACGACACCGTGGAATAGTCTTTTGCCACGACCCGTTTCAGATTGAACGCCATCCCTCTCGTCGATTCGTCGAAGGCGTCGAGCTTCAATCCCCATCGCGGGACATCTCGGCAGTAGGCTTTGTAAGCGGCGCCGAACTTATCGTGCAGGAACGCTTCTTCGGCGTAGACAATGCACTGATAGATAAAGGCAAAGAGAGTGCATCCGACCGCGATCACGAACGGATTGCCGTGGAAGACAAACAGTCCGACGTAGATCAGCATGTTGCCCACGTAAAGCGGATTTCTGCAGACGCCGAACATGCCCTCGGTGACAAGGTCATCGGCATAGACACGTTTGTTCAAGCCGCCCCGCCTGATGTAGGCATAGCCAATGACGCTCGCCCTCAAAATCAGCCCACTGAGCACGATGAGCAGGGCCACCATGTCCTTCGGCAGTTCGAGAGCAGGATTTCCCAATGGCGCGGTCGAGGGCGGCACAGCGGCAAAGAGTGCGATAATGATCAGTGGGAAAGCCTGATTGCGATATTTGAAGAAGAACGTGCCGATCCTCAGCATAAAGTATTTCATGATGCTCACTTGATTGCGACGATCCCGCAGAAATTGTACCAGCGGAAAAAGACCTCGGTGCTTTTGAAGCCAGCCTCACGAAGAAGCTGGATGTTTTCGTCCAACCGGTAAGGAATAAGGACATTTTCCAGCGCCTCCCGCTTCTTCGAAATTTCGATTGTGGAGTAGCCGTTCCGTCGCTTGAAATCATAATAATGCTCTATGAACAGGCGGTTGAATGTCGTGTCTTCGCTGGTTAGCTTTTCAACCAGGAGCAGGCACCCCTGCTCGTTGAGCCCGTCGTAAATTGTCCGCATGACCCGCTCGCGGTAGAGAGGCCGAACAAACTGCAGCGTCAGCACCATCGTTACGACGCTTGCCTTCTCAATCGAGAATCCGCGATGGAGGTCGACCGTGTGAAGATCGATGGAGCGGTTGGTTCCGGACTCCGCGATCTTTTCTGCAGCTTTCTTCAGCATCTCCGGAGCATTGTCGATTCCGACGAAATCGATGTGATTGTCAACTTCACGGTCCAGCGCCAGAAGGGTCGTGGCCGTGGAGCAGCCGATATCATAGAGCTTCGACTGGGGCTGCGCGAAATCCCTGGCAAGCTCGCAGACCATCCGTTGCATCTCGCCATAAAAAGGAACCGATCGGCTGACCATATCGTCAAAGACATTCGCGACGGTCGAATTGAACGAAAAGTCGGCAACGGAATCGTGTTCTTCGGCGAAAACTTCGTCTCGCGAATTGGTATGCAATATTAGACGGTTAGACTGTTCGGTCATATCCGCTCCGGTGTTCAATGAATGGAAATCGGGCGCGTCTTTCCCCGGCCCATTGCGTCACAAAACGTTAACATCGAATCCTGACAATAGGCTGAAGGCTCCACAGCATCGCTCCACCAGGAACCGTCGATGCTTTCGGTTAGCGAGGCTGCCGAGGCGCTCCAAGTCAGCGTCAAAACGTGAGAATGAGATGATCTTCTCACCGCGCAGATTGTCGATGCCGATCTTGCTCTTGACGCCTGCGATCACGGAGGCCGTAGGCTCCACACCGTGCCGGTTGTCGGCGAGGCTGCCGCGAATACCAAAAGAGGTAAAACCCTCTGATGGCATTGACAAAACTCTCTTGCGCACAATGTTTGGGCCTTGAGGTGGTTAAGTTGAAATGACTTTTCCGAATTTTCATTGAATATCCAATCTCGAATAAGGCTCCTTTTGTCGTTGAATACTGCATATCTCAGGAGGTGGGATGTCGGTTCCTATACGCAGCAAGGCCATATACCTGTTTACGGATGCGCGAATGCTTCCGGCAGCCTGCTGCGCGCTTCTGTCTGTCGGACGCAACAGTCAAAGGAACGATATCAAGCCGGTCATTGTCGGCATCGATTTGCCTGAGGACCAGAAAGCTCGGATTGCGACCTTCAACGCCGTCAACGGCATCGATATCGACGTCGTCGATTTCACCTTTCCCACCGATACGCCCGAGACGGCAGGCCGCTGGCACAAGTCGACGCTTGCGCGCCTCTATCTCGACAAGCTGATGGGCGAGGAACTCGAGCGCGTTCTTTACCTTGACGCGGATATATTGGCCGTCGCCAATGTCGATCCACTCTTCGATGTCGATCTCAATGGCAAGGCGATCGGCGCGGTTGACGACTACCGCATTGCCTTCCCCGACAAGATCAGACAGCTGGAGCGGGAGCTTGGCCTCGACCCGGGGGCGGGATATTTCAATGCCGGCGTCCTTCTCATGGATTGCGCCGCCATCCGGGCCGGCGGCTTTTTCGAGATGGCGCGTTCCCTGCTCAGATCAGGGCGATCCTTTGCCTCCAACGACCAGGATATTCTCAATATTGCCTTTCGTGGGATGTGGCAAAGGCTGGACAACCGCTGGAATGTCCAGACCGGTATCATGCCGTATATCCACAATGCTGTGCTCCTGCATTTCACCGGACGTCGCAAGCCGTGGCATCTTTCGGTGCAGGCTGGACAGTCGGACTATGCCGATATTTATAAGAACATGCTTTCGAAAACGCCGTGGTCGGGATTTGTTAGCCAGCGCAGTGGCTTCCGAAAGGCAGCCGACCATCTCCTGGCGCTCGGCAAGCGCGCCGGCGCGATGAACCGCGCACGACAACTGAAAGCACATTTTGGCGCGAGTGAGGTCCCTAGTGCTGACAGGAGCCCCGGATCCGAAAATTCCGGAAGCCCCGTCTTTCACACGCAGGGCGCCGATGCGTGGCGCGCATTCTTCAATCGCTACTCGCACATCGTTCTGGTCGCCAATAGCGAGGCGCTCGATCCGCAGTCGATGCGGACGGAGTTTCCCGGAGATACGTTGTTCGTCTTCTTCAACAAGGTCTACAAGGTTCTCGACGACAGTTTTCCCGGGCATGCCATTCTTGTGGCGCGCAGCGGAATGATGGGCGCCAATATCGTCCATCGGCGAGAGGTGGACGAGGTCCTGAAATTCTTCACGTCTGACAAGTTCCTCGGCGTTCTGAATATCCGTACGGCACCCGAGGAACGCTTCAGCCCGGTCGGCGCATTCAAGGGTGCGACAGTCATGTACAGTGATCTCGAGATGCTGATGTCGGGGCACTATCCGCCGGACAAGATTCCGACGAGCGGCTTTGCGCTGGTTGTGTGGATGCGCGAGCTTGAGGTGACACCAAAGATCGTGCTCGCCGGATTTTCCGGGAAACGGAGTGCGCGCTGGAAGGTCTTCGACGTTCATGACTGGACATTCGAGCGGATCTATTTCGGGATTCTGGCGCGAAGAGGTATCATCACCAGCGCCGAACATGCCGGGCCGTCACGCTTCGATCTTCTGACCCGGCAATTTCCGGATGCGGAAAGCGAGGAGATCCAGAGGGCGATCAACGACGCACTTTCGACGCGTCTCGATCACGCGCTGACCCTCATCGACGGCCTGATGTCGCTAACCAAATGGCAGCGGGCGCTCGATCAGGCCTTCCGCAAGGCGCGGCCAAAGACCCGCAAGCAGCGCGCACTCGACCGCCAAAAGAAGCAAGCTTCCTGAAGGCAACACAGAATTCGTCCCACGGAGAAATTGATATGACCGATATCGTCAACATCTATGTTGGTTTTGATTCAAAGGAAGTTGTCGCCCATCACGTGCTATCACAGAGCATTCTGGAAAAATCGAGCGTGCCGGTGAGGATCACGCCGATCTACCTGCACAATATCGCAAGCATATTCACGCGTGAGCGCAACGCCCTGCAGTCGACGGAGTTCTCCTTCTCACGCTTCCTGACGCCCTATCTCAGTCGGTATGAGGGATGGAGCTTGTTCATGGATTGCGACATGCTTGCGCGCGCGGATATTGCCGAGCTCTGGGTGCTGCGCGATGAGCGCTATTCCGTCATGTGCGTAAAACACGATTACCAGCCGAAGGTCGAAACGAAATTTCTCGGCCAGGTACAGACGAAATACGAAAAGAAGAATTGGTCGAGCCTGATCCTCTTCAATAACGCGAAATGCAGGGCGCTGACGCCTGATTATGTCAACACCGCGACCGGGCTGCAGTTGCACCAGTTCAAGTGGCTCGACGGCGACGATTTGATCGGCGAGCTACCCATTATCTGGAACTATCTCGTCAACGAATATGACAAACGCGATGACGCCAAGATCGTGCATTTCACAGATGGCGGACCCTATTTCGACGAATACAGGAACGACGATTACGCCGAGGAATGGTTCGCGACACGCGAGCGCATGCTACACGTCCAGCAGCGTGGCTGACCTGCAGCAGCAAGGCTGGGCTGACTCCGCCTGAGGCTCGCCGAGCGGCCGAGGATCATCACGAGAAGCTGAAGGAACTTCGCGGTCGACGACGGCCGTCGACGGCGATAGGAGGGCGCACCATACTTCAGATACTGAAGCCATTGCTGCGATGCGCGAAATTTGGAGACGCGCCGAATCACCTTTGATGAGGCATCGGCCGTACCACATCAGCCTAACGATTCAGGGTTGCAGCTTGTAAACTTTTCGCGGAAGATGGGTGGCGACCTATGGCGCAGCGAGCGTGGAGGTTCAATCGTGAACGATGGAAACCCCTTTATTGAAGTTGTGCTGGACGGCTTGGTAGCCGTCGTTATCTTCCTCAGTGCGGCAACCGTAGTCGCGATGGCAGCAGCATTTGCCTCCCTCATCAGTCATGTTGCTGGAATTGTGGAAGAACCAGGCGCGACAGGTTCTCTAATTGCAACATCCTGCATTCTTTTACTGTCAACTCTCTTGTCGGTTCTCGCCTCAATAGCGGCTCAACGTCTCAGCTTAGGCTGATGGGCGATGTCGATTTTATCCCGATTGTGGTTTCTGACACCAGCTTCAGCACGAGAGAGAATTGCCTGCCTGATTTGTCAGTTCATGGATAATCGCCTGCGGTCGCGTCGAGCGTGAGAGGTCCTTCTGCCTCCAGCTTTACCCGACCTCTTCCGACGCGAACGAGGCGTATGGGCGCCTGCTTCTCTTCGAGGCGGCGACGCAACAGCAGGAGCCGGGTTTCGAGATTGTCCTTGATCTCCGGCATGCGGGCACCCGCCGCGAGCCGCATTTCCCGGTTCGTGAATTCGCTTCTGCCGTCGCTCAGATGCCAATCGAGCATCAGCCGCAGCAGGGTGCCGGCAACGCCCTTCACTATGTAGGCACCGTCGACGAAAACGCTGTCGTCGAAGCGGTGATGAACGACGCGGACTTCTCGCCCAGCGGCAGCAGGTTTGGACAAACTCACCACCGGTTTCAATTCGGCGGCTGCCGCCTCCCGTTCGCTGTCCCTGAGGGCGCGGGCGGCCTGTCCCACCAGAATTTCGAGAGCAGCCTCGTCCTCTTCGCGGAAGGCGAGCCGCTCCGTGCTCTCGACGAAGAGTACGCCCGTCACCGTGCCGCGGACGGTCATGGGAACGGCAATCTGGCTCATAGCCGTCGGCAATTGTGGGAAAGCGACGATGCGCGTGACATTTTCAGCCCCGTCCGCCTCCAGACCGATCGCTTCGCCGAATCGACGCACGCGGCTCATATCGCTGACCTTGATCGTCTGGCCACTCGTTGCCGCAGCGCCGATCAATCCCTCGCTGCCGGCGATTTCCGATCCGAGGCCCGAGCGCTCGTAGCCGATGCTGCCGGTCGTGGTGAGGCAGCCGCGATGGTTGTCATGGATCAGCACGAGCGCATTATCGTATCCGAGAACGTGCTGGACGCCGCACAGCAGGCTTTCGATGATCTCATCGGCCTCCGCCTTTCCCTCGATGGCCTTGATCGCCTCGGAAAGGGCGGGAAGGCTGACAGGCGCGCGGCCGGTCATGGGCGGAGCCGTTTCCACCGGCGAGGGAATCTTTTCGATCCCGTGCACCCGGAAAATATCGGCGCTCCTGAGCCGCATGACATCCGACATGCCGACCTGCGCGCTGCTCGCCTTGAGCTGGCGGGCGATCTTGTCGAACAGTGCGCCGGCATCGACGGAACGCACAAAACCGATATCGAGCAGGAACTGATCTCCAGTGAACCCGTCGACGACGATCAGCGTGACCTTGGGATTGGCGCGCACATTCGCCGCCGTCTTGGCGAAAAACTGGTTGGAGAGCGCGACATGCTCCTCATCGACCCGCACCACATGGGAGAGATAGGATATGTTCGGCATGCCATCGGCCGAGGCCGTGGCGATGATGGAGGGAATGACACCCTCGAAGCAGGCGGAAAGATCGGAAAGCCGCAGGTTCATTGAGACCTCGCGCCAGCCTGCGTGCCTGCCAGCATGCCGGCGAGCGGGCCGGGCGTCTGGACGTAGATTTCACTGATCACCAGCCGGGCGACCCGCGCTTGGCGCGCCGTCAGCCAAGGCGCGATAAGGCGTCGCGGCACGCCGAGGGATTCGAGCTCGTCCGTCGCCGCGGTCATAAAACGATCGGCACGATCGAGGTCGGGTGTTTCCGTTTCTCGCATCTCGGCGGACCCTTTCAGCTGAAAACTGACGTAATCCGACGGGCTGACGAAGGTGGCCGCGATCCGCCCGGTCTGCCGGATACAGGATTCGAGCCGTGGCCACTTCCAGGCAGAAAAGATGACGTCGATTGTCTCGCGGTCTTCCAGCAGATGGAAGCCGACGCCGCGTCCTGCCGAAGGACGGCCGGTCTCGTCAGCCACGGCGATGATGCACATCAGCGGCCGATTGAAAAAATCGAGCAGCCTGTCGTCGACCTTCATAGCCGTCCCCTGTTGCCTATCCCTGGTCTTCTTAGCAAACTTTTAGGATATTCGGCACGGCTTGCACATTCATTTAGGAACGGCGGTTTTCGCGGTGCGCTATAGAAGCGCCGCACCGGCTGGACGGCCTCAAAATCATCATCTGCCCGTCGTCAGCGGCCTCGTGCCATCAGGCGAAAGACATCGGCGCACCGCCCGCATACCGGAGCGCGGCACGGATTTCTACGTCGCATCACCAGAACCTGAACAACGGTCCATCGAAAGGAGACCGAAGGATGACACATGTCCCTTCGAATGAAAACGGAATGACCCTGACAGCAACGCAGCTCGATGCCTATCTGGCCCGGATCGGGATCGAGCGCCCGTCGCGTCTCGACATCGGCAGCCTGTCGCAGCTGCACCGCGCCCATCTCATGAGCTTTACATGGGAGACGCTGGACGCCTTCATGGGATGGCCCTCCGCGATCACCCCGGCTGCGGCCTTCACCAAGATGGTCGAGGGGCGGCGCGGCGGCTGGTGCTACGAGATGAACGGCCTCTTCGGCGCCGCGCTTGCAGCACTCGGCTTCCGTGTGACCCGTCTTTGCGGCGGCGTCGACCGGGAAAAGCTTGGCGACATCGCCATCGGCAATCATCTGACGCTGCGTGTCGACCTCGACCGTCCCTATCTCGCCGAAGTCGGCGTGGCGGACGCCATCGTCGAGCCGGTGCCGATCGCCGCCGGGCCGATCAGCCAGCGCGGTTTCGACTTCTCGATCATGCCGGCGGACGGTCGCTGGCTGCGCTTCAACAATCACGTGCGCGGCATCGCGAAAAGCTTCGACTTTCAGCCCGAATATAGCGATGAAGCCGCGATGGCCGCAGCGCATGGCTGGCTGATGCAGGATCCCGGCTCGCCGTTCACAAATGCGCTCGCGGTCCTGCGGCACACGGCGGACGGCTATGTCGCCCTTCAGAACGACCGCCTGCGCCGGGTAACGGCAAACAGCCTCAGCGAGCAGCGCATCACGAGCGCCGACCATCTCTGCGACACGTTCGAGACCGTATTCGCCCTCGACATTCCACAACCCGACCGCGTCTGGGAGCGCCTCCAGGCCATCAGCCGCGACAAGGCGGCCTGAGCCGATACCCCGCAACATTCCACGCCTGAGGAAACTCCATGCTTCGCATAACTGTATTCGCCCTTGCTCTTGCCTTGAGCACGATCCCCGCCCTTGCCACCGATCCGGCGCCGGGCGGGGCCTATAAGACCGACCCCTCGCATTCGAGCTTCAGCTGGTCGTTCAACCACTCCGGCCTGTCGCGCTACACCGCGCGCTTCACCAAAGTCGATGCGCGGCTCGACTGGAAGCCGGAAAAGCCGGAAACCTCCACGCTCTCCGTTACAATCGATCCGCTCTCGGTCCGCACCGACTATCCCTGGCCGAAAAAGGTCGACTTCGATGCGGAAATCGGCAGCGGGGAGGCCTTCCTGGCAGCCAAGCCGATCACCTTCGTCTCCAAGACGATCCACGTGACGGGCGAGAAGACCGGCACCGTCGAAGGCCTCCTCTCCTTCCGCGGTGAGACGCACCCGGCAACGCTCGACGTCACGTTCAACGGTTCAATGGCCGAGCACCCGATGATGGGCGTCCCGAAGATCGGTTTCTCGGCGACCGGCAGGATCCGCCGCAGCCAATGGGGAATGGATTTCGCAATACCCGAACTTGGTGACGTCGTCACCTTCGCCATAGAAACGCAGATGGTGCCCGCTGATTACTCATTCCAGTAGAAACGAAATGAGATGCAGATCCGGCGAGACATGTGTCTCAATCCCGGCGGCCTGGTTGTGGTCGACAGCCAAAGCTGGCCCTATGCGGAACTGCGGGTCGACTGGCTGGACGATGGCTGCCCGGTGGCTGCTGTTGGACGCGCTTGGGAAAGCTGTCAGCCACAGGCGAGCGCCTGTGTCACCCGCGCGCTGGCCCCTTCGGCAGCGCCGTCCTATGGCATCCCAGGCGACGAATGAGGATCAAGGCCGGTGGCTTGCTGGGTGGTGTCACGTCGTCTGCGGCTTAACGATCGAAGGGATAAAGACGACGTGACATCACCTTAGCTCACAGTTCATCAGTCTCTCGACTGAGCCTTGGACCAGGCCGGAGAATGGTTCGTTTTCAGCTCTTCACCGATCCGGCGGCCATTCCCGCGAGAAAGTAGCGTTGCGCAATCAGATACAGGACCAGAAGTGGGAGCGATCCAAGCACGCTCATCGCCATCATCTGGTTC